>CAZRAC010000018.1:0-41282 GCA_964597995.1 uncultured Syntrophaceae bacterium
GGCCATGTCTTTCAACATCTTGTGCTCATCAGTCAGATCAAAATCCATGATTCCCCTTCCTCCCCTTTCTTTCTTGATATCAGTCTCCTCTCACAGATGAGGCAATGCCGCTCATCCACTGCCGCAGTTAAACCGGGATAATGCCCTCCATCAGGTCTTTTGTCAGCAAAAACCAGTCTTCTATTTTCCGCTCAAGATATTCAGTTTCCCTTACGCCTGAACAATCCCTTAATCCGACGGGTATGTCCCCTTCGAGAAGCGACTGCAGGCACGTCAATTCATGATAGGCCTTTCTCATCCCGAAAAGTCTTTCCGTACCTCTTGTGTGTCTTGTTATATCCCTCGCTAGGTCGCAAGTCCGCAAGAACCACTCCACCGAAATCCCCTCGTAAGATTCAAAGTAAAATACGTTATCCCTCTGCCGGAACTTACCGTCCCTGACCAATTCTTCCTGGACGGGCGTGCCCGGATAAGGAATCAGCATCTCTGCATACGCAATTTCCGCTCCATTTTCGAAGGACTGTTTAGCGAGGTCTATCGTCTGCCGAATCGTATCGACCGTATCCCAGGGTCCCAAAAGAATGAAGTTCAAGACTGGCATGACATTCTGCTCCAGGCAATAGGAAGCCCCCTTTAATACATCTACCGGAGACAGATTTTTGCCGTACCGCGCAAGAATTTTCGGCGATCCCGATTCCGCTCCCGCATAGAGGGCACGAAAACCGGACTGACCGAGAATCTGTGCGATTAGAGGATTCTTACAAATGTCCTCAAGACAACCTTCGGCATAGAATTCGACGCATCTATCGAAGCCCCTTTCTATTATCGACTTGCATATGCCTCTTACTCTTTCCAGGCTAAAGGTAAAATTGTCATCTGTGAACATAATCCTTCGCGCCCCGAGGGAAACCAACTCACCGATCTCGCGCATCAGGCTCTCCGGACTTCTCACCCTCACGGTGTGGCGATACTGCGACTGGATGGAGCAGAACGAACAATTACGGCGACACCCTCGGCTCGAAGATACACTTTGGGTGCGGTACCGGGAGACATCCTGCGCACTGCGCTCCGGCAATGGGAACCGGTCGAGATTTTTCTCCAACTCCCGGTCTTGATTCCGAACTACATCCTTTCCATCCCTGTAACTTATTCCGTCGACACCTTTACAATCGCCGGAATCCAAACAGCGACGGACGAGCTCAAGAAACGTCTTTTCCCCTTCGCCGCGCACGACGATGTCGACCTGGGGATGCTCTTCGAGGACCTGTACATCCAAAACGGTTGCATGCATTCCCCCTAGGACAGTCAGGATGTCAGCATTTAGACTCTTGGCCAAGACGCAGGTTTCCATCGCCGAGGTAAAGCTGTCGGAAAGCGCACCCACCCCCAGGATTCGGGGTCGGCTGTTTCCGAGCGTCTCCTCCAGGATGCCTTCGACGTCTTCCTTCGGCCAGACGTCGAGGTCGAGGATGACCGCCTCAATTCCATCATTCATCAGCGAACCGGCGAGGCATTGAAGTCCCAAAGGAGGTATTTCCGCTCTTCCATTGTGCCACGGGTTGACCAGGAGAATGTCCATGTCTCATCTATACGGTGATCATGATCAAAAAATCAAAGCAGGAAAGGCACCGCATCCGTTATCCACGATGCCTTTCCTCGAGAAGCGCTTATTTGTCTTTGTAGAAATCTTTATAAGTTACCCGCATCTCACGCTTGAGTATCTTTCCCGTAGGCGTCTTGGGAAGGGCGTCGAGGAAGATGAAACCCTTCGGAACCTTGAAGGGGGCCAATTCTTTCTTACACAGTTCCAGGAGCTCTTCTTCGGTGATCTTCTCGCCTGCCCGTGGGACCACGACCGCTGTGACCGCTTCCACCCACTTTTCGTGCGGCAGGCCGATAACGGCAACTTCCTGTACCCGCTTGTCCAGATAAATGACCTCCTCTACCTCGCGAGTCGGAACGTTCTCACCGCCGGTCTTGACCATGTCTTTTTTCCTGTCGGCCACGGTGATGTATCGGTCTTCATCCATCACCCCGACATCGCCGGAATGGAACCACCCGCACAGGAAGGCCTCTTCGGTCTTCTCCGGGTCCTTGAAATACATGATCATGGCGTGGGGCCCTTTGCCGCATATCTCTCCGGGTACGCCCGGCTGTGTAACCGGCTGATGGTCGCCTTCCTCCAGCCGCGTCTCCATGTTCAACCCGCCCATACCCGCTGAGCCTATCTTGGTGAAGGCGTCTTTTGCTTTCAGGATGGTATGGTAGGGCGCAAGCTCCGTCTGGCCGTAATAATTCCAGATCCTTGCCCCCGGGAACTTTTCCATCATCTCCTTCAAAACCTCGACGGGCATGATCGAGGCGCCGTAGTAACATTTCTTCAGGCTTGAGAGGTCGTATTTACTGAAATCGGGATGCCTCAGGATGCCGATCCATACGGTCGGGGCTGCGAAGAAGAGGGTCGCCTTATGAGCGGCGATAGTCTTGAGAATCTGCCCTATATCCGGCATGATGAGGATATTCGTGCCTCCGACCCAGAAGATCGGATTCAAGAAAACGTCGCGTTGCGCACAATGATAAATCGGCATGGCATTCACCGATACATCATCCTCATCATAACCGCCGTCGACGATGCATCCCATGTACTCCGCCAACAGCGCCTGGTTGCTGACGATCACACCCTTCGGGAGCGATTCCGTCCCGCTTGTGTAAGTCATCTGGCAGGGGTCTTCAATGTGCAGGATCGCTTCCGGCTCCGTCGCCGGGTATTTTTTGTACCATTCATCAAAATCGACGAATTTTCCCCCGATGCAGGGCTTTCCTGCCCCCTGATTCGACCAGACCCAACTCTTGACGGTGGGCATATCATCAAGAACGTCTTTAACAAGGTCATACAAGGCGTCTTCGACGATGAAGGCTACGCTTTCAGAGTGGTTGATGCAGTAAGAGATGTCTTTACCCCTCAACAAATAGTTGATGGCGAGGTAGATTGCCCCGATCTTACAGCAGGCTAGCCACGTCAGCACGTGGTGGGTTGTGTTATGCGCCAGGATGGCTACCCGGTCGTACTTCTTGACGCCCAGGTCCTGCAAGGCATTGGCCGTACGGTTGATCTCCTCCTCTAACTGCGCGTACGTGAGCGCACTATCCTGGAAGATGAGTGCCTTCTTATCTGGGTAATGATAGGCGCTTCTCCGGATCATGTCGGCGATGACCCAGCGGTTCACCCTGTTGTAACGGTCCATGAGGAATTCGATGTTTTCTTTGTTGATGACGTTGTATCTTGCTTTTTCCTCCTCTGTTAACGGTTTCAGAAATCCTGACATTCGTTCTCCCTCCTTTTTTAATAAGGTTGTCAGCTTACTGTCTCTCCCCCTTCTACTTCTTTGTGTAATCGTAGACGCCCTTGCCGGTCTTCCTGCCGTAACGGCCTGCCCTCACCAGCTTCACGAGGAGAGGTGCCGGCCGGTACTTGTCACCCAACTCCCTGTGCAAACCCTCCATGACCCGCAATAGCGTTTCCAATCCTACCAGGTCGGCTAACGCCAAGGGACCGATGGGATGGTTACACCCAAGCACCATGCCCTTGTCGATGTCCTCCGCACTGGCTACCCCCTCCCCAAGGGCGAAAAAGGCCTCGTTTATCATCGGACATAAAACTCGGTTCACCGCAAAGGCGGGAGCTTCATTGACTACTATGACTTCTTTACCGATTTTCTTGCCCCATCCCTTCGCTACTTCTAACGTCTCGTCCGACGTCTCATACCCCTTTATGATCTCAAGTAAACGCATCACAGGCACAGGATTGAAAAAATGGGTCCCGATAAACTTGTCGGGCCGCTTCGTGAAGGCGGCCATCTCCGTTATACTCAACCCCGAGGTGTTCGTGAAAAAAAACGTGTCAGGCTTTACGATCTCCTCCAACTCCGCAAAGACCTTCTTCTTCACGTCCATGACTTCTATCACTACTTCAACTACAACGTCAGCATCACCCGCCGCCTCTCTCAGGTCGAGTGTAGGATTTATCCTCGAGAGTATCTCGTCTACTTCGGCCTGCGTCCGCTTGCCCTTCTCCACATCCCGAGAAAGGTTCTTCCTGATATTGCTCATCCCGTTGTCAATGAAACGCTGCTCTATGTCCCGCATCGCTACCCGATAACCAGCCTCGGCACATACCTGGGCTATCCCGTTTCCCATCAGCCCCGCCCCCAATACACATACCTTCCTAATCTCCTTCATGAAAAAACCTCCTGTAGTTGTTCTTGTATGACTCCTCACGGTAGCGGCAAAAACCATGAGGATGCGTCGCGATACAACAAATCACTAATGATTATAATTGGTTATTAACACGCTTGCGCCGCACAACCAGAGCTTCGTTATCCTGAAGCTCCATGTTCCGACACTTTCGGGCAAACGCAATCAAGCCAGGGTCGTAAGGTATGGATTTATTAACCAGAAAAAATGATTCAAGTCGAGAAAAAATTTTTCAGCCGTGCCACTTACCACGGCTGAAAAATCATGTGAAGATTGAATTGAAAATGTCGAAATGACGTATTGTTAGGTCCTGGCTTTCGGCGGCATGACGACGGCCTCACCATCCACGACAACAACACCGTCCTGGTTCGTACAGGTTGTCTTTAGTCTGAGGCGGTTCTTGCCCACGTCACGGTCTATGACCTCTGCCTTTGCCGTGATCGTGTCACCGATCCTGACAGGCGCCAAAAAACTCAGCTCTTGTTTAATGTATATCGTGCCCGGACCGGGGAGCTGCATTCCAAGGACAGCGGATATAAAACCTCCGCAGAGCATGCCGTGGGCGATCCTCGTCTTGAAAAAAGTGGTCCTGGCGTATGCCTCGTTTATGTGGGCGGGATTCTGGTCGCCCGTAACTCCCGCGAATAGATATATATCGGCCTCGGAAACCGTTTTGGAAAACACGGCTGAATCGCCTACCTTGATGTCCGTAATCACTTTTCCCATCATAACGGCTCATCCTCCGTTCAACATCGTCACACCGACCTTTGCTTCACCAGTTTAGTCTATGCTTGTTTTTCCCGCCTGGCTGTGGGGCTTTTTTTCTTCTTGATGCCGCCCATGCTCTCGGAAACACTTTCTGGGTCGTCCCTTTCTTTCAGCCAGCTGATGATCCGTGGGGCGAACTCCTTTCGGGTCTTCGAGCTTACGTAGATTCCGATGTGACCCGTTTCCAAGCAGACATCTTCCGTGTCCGTGCTGCCTACTACCTTCGTCAGCTTATCGCAGCATTCAGGGGGAACGAGATGGTCCAGTTTTGCGTAGATGTTCAAAAGCGGCATGGTTATTCTTCTTAGGTCTACCTTCTTGCCGTCAAGAGTCATCTTGTTCTGGATCAACAGGTTGTTGTGGTAGAGGTCCCTTATGAACTCTCTGAAGGCCTCGGCGGGAAAGTCGGGACTGTCAAAAATCCACTTTTCCATCCGAACAAAGTTTTCGACGAAATCCTTTTTGTCGATATTCTCGATGAAACCGACATACTTATCTATCATCAGGCGAGCCGGATTCAATAAGAGGAAACCCAGGTTCATGATGTCGCCGGGCATGTTACCGTAAGCATCGATGAGTTTATCAGGGTCGATATACTTTGCCCAGATGTTCAGCAGGCCTTGGTTTGTGTCGAAGTTGGTCGGCGTTACTGTTGTCACTAAGTTCTTTATCTTCTCCGGGTAGAGTGCCGCATACATGACACAGAAAGTCCCACCCTGGCAAATACCCATCAGATTAAGGCTCGGCAGGTTTTCTCTTTCCAGGATGAAGTCGACTATGTTGTTCATGTATCCGTTGACATGGTCGCTGATGGTAAGAAAACGGTCTTTGCGAGTAGGATATCCCCAGTCGATCATATAAAGCTCGATTCCTGAATTGAGGAACGTCTGCACGACACTCCTGTCGGGCTGGAGATCCAACATCGTTTCTCTGTTGACCATCGCGTAGCAAACCAAGAGCGGCGTCTTGAACTTTCTCTCCGTCACAGGCCGGTAGTGCTTTAGTTTTACCCTGTCCTCCTCATAGATGACATCGTACGGCGTCGGTGCAATCGTCGTGTCCAGTGGGCCGAGAAGCACATCCCGGGCCGTTCTCATCCTTTTGAACCACTGCGCCGTATCGCCGAGAATCTTTGCCAAAATCAGGTCACTGGGCATCGGCTTCGCTGCGTTCAGGCCTTTCAAGTCGAGACTCTTCTCTTCCTTCATACCTCTTCCCCTTGTGTTTATTTTCCAATTCCTTGACCCGTTTTTTTAATATATAAATATCCTTGTACACCCCGTCCATATCCCTGTTCGTCGGGATAGGTAGATCCTGGAGCAAGTCCAGAAGCAGCTGCTCTCTGGTCACCCTGTAATCGTGGAGGGCCTGCAATGTTTTCCTCATGGCCTCACCGTATTCCGGTGACCGCAGAAAAGCCAGGTAATTTTCTTCGAGTCTGTTTATCCAGAGTTTATAGAACTCCTTCGAATCCTGAAGAATCTCCTGTCCGCGCTCATTGATGTTTTTGATCTCCTCTTGCAAGGAACGGAGCGTCCTCTCCATCGGCTGGTAGAGCAACTGGATAAAATCAACCAGCGTGGATTGGAACTCGCTGAATTTGTCGAGTGCCCGACCGGCGCGTTCTTGGTAATATCGGGTCAACCCCAGTTGCGGCATATTCAGAATGCGCTTGAGCTCTTTGATGTACAACTCGGAAAAAACCTTGTTCATCTTCCGGGCGATGTCTGTTATCTGTTCGGTCTCTCCTGTTCCCAACAGTCCGGGAAAGCGCAAATGGCCGGCTAGAAGAAGCTGCAGCGCCTGCATGGCGACCAAGGGGATGTCGGTCACCGGGCGGATAATATCCTGCTTGGTATCTTCCCCTCTATGTATCGCCGTACTCAGGGCCTGCCAGAATTCGTAGAAGGTCTTCCAGGGGTTTTCATCCTCCACCGCACCATTCTCTGATCCACCGACCGTATCGTCAGGGTACCTGTTGTAGGTGGCCATTTTAAACGTCGATTCCCATAGGTCGGATGTTGCCTTCATCCATTCAGACAGGAAATCTCCGGTGTTTTCTGCAGTTTTTTCCTCCAGGCTCATTTTTTCAGCTCTCCTTGTTTATTCGTTACTGTTTTCCTTTTTTCTTTCGACCGGCTTTTCACAGGCTTAGGACTAAAGACCTCCATCAGGTCTCGAAATTGCTCGTTCTGTACTTTAATCAGGTCTTGGATGCCTTTGAGGACGTCGGCCTGACCATAGTCCAATGCCTCTTGACTCGGACTCTTTGCTTTTTGTTCTTCAAGTTCCCGTTTCAACGTCTCATACTTTGAAACCACGTCATCATAGTCATCCTTGGGTACGACACCCATCAACCGGAGAAAGTCACCATAAGATTTCTTGAAGTCCAAGAAACACGGTTGACCCGATTGCCAACTCGCATCACCCTCTTTGTCGTTTTCGATCTCGACCCCGCATAACTTTCTGAATATCGCCATCTGGGTTTCAGCTAAGGCTATTCCCTGCCTCGACAATTGCAATATACCGTCGAGTAGCTCTTGACTGCGGGCCGCGTCGATAAGATAATTTCCCCATAATTCGAGTAGTTTCCTGTCCATTAGCCCCTCTTTTTTTTCTTTTATCGGTTCTGTTTCCCTTGGATGTCGAGGTCAAGATGAAAACGAACAGGTCCCCGTCTGCCTCCCATAAAACACGAATGGAGAGAACACCCCGACGTCGGCAAAGACCATGATGTCGCAATGGCTCCGTGTCCTTTCGGGAAAGCCGTCACTTCCACGTCGATGTAGTCGAGTGGTGCGAGTGCCGCCTCTTTATCCACGAGGTCATCCTCCTCGGCATAACAGATTAGCCACTTGATGTTTTTTTCGACCAAACGCTTTAGGTTCAGTTCCTTCCCGAACAATCTCACAGGAAGAGTTCCTTCCGGGCTTATCGGGATAGTGTAAGAATCGAAACTCATCTTAGTGATCGCCAGCGGGAGGTCCTGCCTGTCATAAAGCAGCCAGTAGTTCAGTGCTGCCGCTGTCTTATTTATCCTCAACTCATCCACATCTACAGAATCGAACATCTTCACGTCCCGATAAAACACATATACCGGGGCCTCCCTGTCCATACTCTTAAGTTTGTATACCCAGCTCATGACCCTGCCGTCCACTACCCGGTTACCGCTTGGTAGTGTTTTCAAGGCGTATCCGAGATCCCGGAACCGCGGCGGAATATGTTTCAAGTACTCGACGAGCGCCTTGCTCCTCGTGCCATCGATAGGAGTGACACAGGTGATGAAAGCATCGACCAGGCCGTCGAGCTCACCGGACAATAGATTGGCCAGACACACAAATCCACCTTGACAAAACCCGTTTAGCGTGACGGGCCGGCCGTGCGCTGCCACGATCCTTTCGCAAAATAGCCGCATATCCCTAGCATCATCCTCACCCGTCATCACCTGAACGGCCGGCGTCTGGCCGATGTCTTTGATGATCCTCACGTAGGTTGGTATGCCTTGGTTGGCATAACAGTGGACGTAACTCTTGTCCTCACCGGGCAAGAAGGCAAGTATGTTTGCCCCGAGGACGTAGGGAGGAATGATTAGTACCGGTTTCATGTCAGGCCTGACGTTTACCCCCTTGTGCTTCGGCAAGACCTGGTACAGTGTGAACCTGTCAGTCTCCGCGGCCTTCACGTAGCCGCCGTCGTCGAAGTGAAAACCGAATTCAGGCGCTATAGCCCTGATCTCTTCAGGGTACTTTTTAACTATCGCCTCTAAGAGTTTGGCCTTACGCCAGGCCGCCGCAGAAATGTCATGGCCGTCCCGGCCGAAAATCGCATTTGTCCATGCGGCATGAGTTTTACTCGCTTCCGTCATGTGATACTCGCTCATGGCCGTGAGCGAGCTTTCCAGTCCTTTCCTTGCGATCTGCAAATTGAATTGCAAGAGTTCCAGGTAGTCTCGGGTGGTGTCATCAAGGGAATGCATCAGCAGCTTTTCCGTTTCAAGGTACAAAAATGTGTCGAGAGCACTCCAGTAGGGCACCATGAAATCGGCAATATACTTGCCGATACCGCTGAGATAAATCTGGGAGGCCTTGACCTCTTGCAAGGCGGCCTCCCATACCTTTATCGAATTTTCAATATATTTCCCGCTCAGATGTAGCGCCTCCTCGGCGATGTTCCAGTGCCATTCCGCTAATCCATGCATGGGAAACCTCCTAACATCAGACATCTTGCCGACCGCCGGTAACTTACTTTGTCGAGGTGCAAAGGGTTTCCAGTTTGCCGAGGCTCTCATCTATCGAGCGTCGGCAATCCTCACAGCATTTCTTGTACACCTCGGTCCACTCCTTGAACGCCTTCTTCCAGGCATCGGGAACGCCCGGCGATTGTTCCAGGTACGCAAGAACCATTTTCTCGGCTTGCTCTTGAAAAGCCGTCATGATCTTGAAGCTATTGTCGACGGCAAGTTTGTTGTAGTCGATCATCTGCTGAAGCATATTGTACTGCATACGGCACCTCCAAATGTCATTACCAGGTTATTATTGCTTCTTCTCCGTCTTTCCCGATTCCATGAAAAAAGCCTCGACACGCTTGAAGCTTTCATCAACGGCGTTTTTAAACTCCTCGCAACCCTTCTTATAATTCTTGACCCACTCGGCGATGACCTTCTTGCCTTCTTCGGGGATGCCCGACGTCTGGTCCAACTGAAGTTTCAGCAATCGCTGCGTCTGTTCCTGCAACATCATCAATACATTGAAGGTGTTGTTGAAAGTGGTTTTGTAAAACTCGATCGTCTGCTTTGCGACTTTGGATGTATCCATGGTGAGTACCCTCCTAAGGAAAAATTGATGGGTCGACCGACCCTATATTTGTGAAATAATATAACTGCTGGAGGAAAAGATGTCAAGAGAAATATGTTGCGTTGCAGCGTTTTCTGAATAAATATGAAGGCGGTCATCAATTAAGCGTATCACCCTTGATCGTATGAGTAATATTCGATTGTTGATTGTCGATTTTAGTTGATATTCTTTGTAAAGAGGTATATGTATATTGCGTTGCGTTAATGCTACGACGGAGGGCCCATGACAGGCAAAACCATTATCAAGAAATACTCCAATCGCCGTTTGTACGACACGGAAAAAAATCGCTACATAACCCTGCAGCAGGTCGCCGACCTAATCAAAGAAGGACGTCAGGTGGAAGTGATCGACGCCAAAAGTAACGACGATGTCACTTCCTACATCCTGACTCAGGTCATTCTGGAAGGGGCGCGAAAGAAAAACTTTCTTTTACCCGTCCCCCTGCTCTACTTATTCATCCGCTACGGCGAGACAATTCTCAGCGAATTTTTTGATAAGTACCTGCATCAGGTCATAAAAAACTACCTGACGTACAAGAACACTATGGATGAACAGTTCGCGAATTGGTTGAACTTGGGTGTAAACCTCGCGGGAGGCAAACCCATCTCGGAGTCGGCCTCTTTACAACCGCTTTTTGATATCTTCAGAGCGCCCGCGACTGAAGATGAAGTGCATGATGAGCGAAGAGAGAGTTCGTTCGAAGGAAAGAATAAAAATCGTACTTCTAAGGACTCGGGATAACCCAGGCTCCACCGTAGCGCACAGGAAATCAACGGGGAAGGGAGCTTTCCTCCCTCCCCCGTCAGTTGAAGCTTCCGTCAAATGACCTCTTTTGCCTCGAGTTCCTTCAGCGCAACGGGTCCATAGCCTAAATACTTCAGGTAGACGAACCCGTTGTCATACCCGACCGGGCGGCAGACCCACTTTGTCCGCGGCGGTGTCCCCGTTGCCTTCCATTGGGCCTGGGCGCAGATGACGGAACCGTAGACCGGATCCTGCACAGGTGTAAACATGCCACGGTCGCGCCAGTTCTCGTCGTGCATAGCCTTCCAAGGAGACACGATCTCGGCGACGGTGGGCGTGATCGGGGCAAGACGACCGCTCTTGGCATACTCGACCGACATCCGGGTCAACTCCTCGCTGGTGTACTTGGAGGTCTCGGCATTTATCATCGCCTGGTATTTGAGCTGCCAATCCTTTTTCATGAACGGCGCGAGCGTTGTCCACGACTCAGCCCCCCACTCGTCCCACTTTCCGATGATATCCACGAAGGCCTTCCACATCTCGAGGCGTAATCCGCCCAAGAACACTCCTCCATCCTTTGTTGGATAGAAGCCGTAAAGCCAGAGCGCCGTATCGAGGCTGCCGAAGCGTTCATTCAGCACCCCTTGGTCCGCATACCAGTGGAGGGCGTAGTCGTGGAATCTCTCATAAGCCTCGGCCGTCGCGACGTCAAGGGCCTGCCCTTCTCCGGTCATGTTGCGGTAGTGGAGGGCGGCAAGTATCCCGAGCGCGGCAAAGGTTCCAGAAGTCGCCCATGCGATCCAGGGGCCAGCCTTCGTTGGAACGGCATAGGGAACTTCCGCCGGCGTCTTTCCTTCCGGCAAAACCTCGCCTGTCCCGTACTGGATCCCCGACCGAGCCTGACTCACGTTGTCGTAATCGTACTGCTTTCTCACACTTTCCCGGCCGTACTGTCCGAAGGCCGTTATCGACGTGAAAATGAGCCCGGGATTGATCTTGCTGAGTTCCTCGTATCCGATGCCCCAGCCATCCATCGTGCCGGTGGGGTAGGTCTCGATCAGTACGTCTGCATTACCCACGAGAGTTTTCAGGATGTCTCTACCTTCCGGCTTTTCCAGGTTGAGAGTTATGTGATACTTGTTTCTTCCTTCCTGGAGGTAAGCAAGGCCCGTACCCTGGTGCATAATTCCATTGGGTGAATAGGTCCTCGATAGGTCGCCCCCGGGAGGCTCGACCCGTATCGTTTCTGCTCCCAGTTCCGACAGGAGTGACGAACAATAGCAACCTGCCATGCTTCTGGAGCTGATATCGAGAACGACAATATCATCCAGCGCCTCCGGCTTCTCGAAATTCTTCGCGGGGTCATCAAGCGACCGGATGTAGTCCGCCCAATCCGCCCATTTTGCTCTTTTGTATTCGGCCATTGTCATCACCTCCTTAAAATTGCACCGGATTTACCGTCCCAATCGGGAGGCGGTCGGCGGCCCTGCTGGTCCTTCCATAGTCCGAGGACTCCGATCGAATATAACTCTTCAATCTGAGACTTAGACCTGCTCAGAATCTTCGTCATGATGTAATCGTTGTCAAAACCAACGGGCCTGACGGTCCAGCGGTGTCTTGGTGGACTCTTGGACATCATCACCGGGAACTCGTGATCAGGGTAATACCCGTACATCGGGTCGTCTATCATCTTGACGAAACCCCGCTGCCTCCTGTGGGGATCCTCGAACACATCCTTGCCGCTGTGTAGGCGGGTTGCCGAGAATCCGTGCTGGATCCCGAGCTGTTCGATCTCGTCGGCGGTCTTCGTCCGCGCCCAGTCGGCAATTACCTTCAGGATCGCTAAAGCGTTCTCGTCTTTGAGACGCTCCGTGTGTTCCTTGAATCTTGGGTCCTCAGCAAGTTCCTTGCGGCCCATGGCTGCACACAGCCCTTTAAATTCGTCGGACGCCGGCGCCGCGATCGCCGCAAACTGGTCGTCTTTGCAGAGGAACGTGTCCGCCGGACATATGCACTGGTCGCGGTTTCCCGAGGGCTCCGCTCCCTTGCCCGTGAACTGCTGGTAGGGCCACACCCAGCCCATGGCGCGCATGATATTCTCGGTCTGCGACAATTCTATAAACTGTCCCTTTCCCGTCCGCTCCCTATGGTGGAGGGCGGCAAGAACGGCCACCTCTCCCATCAGGGCTCCGTAAACGTCACAGACCCAGATGGACTGCTTCAGGGGCGGTCGCTTGGGAAAAGACGAGATCCAGGCGAAACCGGAAAGGGCCTGTGCCGCTCCGTCGTTCGACGGCCTGTCTTCCTCTGCGTACTGACCCCACTGACCGAACCCGTTTTTCTCTATGTAGATGATGCCCGGGTTGATTTTCCTGATCTCCTCGTAGCCGATGTTCCATCTCTTCGTGACTGCCGGCCGGAGGTTGAACTCCACGATGTCGGACTTGGCGCACAGTTCTTTAAAGATTTCCTGGCCGGCCTCCTGGTGAAGGTCCAGGCCCATATAGAGTTTCGAGGGATTGATGTGCATGAACATGGGACTCTGCTCTTTGTAAAACCACCCGAAGGGATTAAGCGAGCGCGTCACGTCTCCCAACGGCGGCATTTCGACCTTGATGACCTCAGCTCCCATCGTCGCCAGGAAAGCAGGCCCCGCCGGCCCGAACAAAAGGGTGCATACTTCCAGGACACGCAACCCTTTGAGCGGCGCCGGCCTTGTATGTTTGTTTGCCAGATAATCCTTGAATGCCGTCATTATTCCCCTCCTTCTTAAATCCCCTAAAAAGATTTCGAAAAAAACCGTCCGAGATTAAACTGAGTTGCTTTTTCATCACCTCCTTCATGGACATATTTCCCCCTTGAAAATAGTTCCCGTTATACCTTCCTCGATGCCTCGACGATTCTCCGCGTTACTGCAGCTATTTTCCCTCTATCCAGCGGATATCACCGTATCAAGGGTCTATCAGACAGCCGACAGCGGTTAATTATTCGAAAAGCTCTTAAGATAATCTAATGAAAAGGCCGACATTACAGAAACAATTTTAAGGTCAATGTAATAAGAATCGAACCATAGTTACAATTAGACAGGATATGTGGGTAAAAAATCTGATGATTTCGTTAACACCATAACGGCTTAAAAGCAAGAAAAAAAGGGACGTAGCAGAACAGGGTATAGGGAAAGGTACCCGCTCCGACAGTGAGCAAACATAAGGGCTTAATGCTGCTTGGGGTCAACCAACCTGTCGTAACTGACTCCTGATGTAGGCTGCAGCGCGTTCCCTGCCGGAGAAAATTCCATAATGGCCCTCACAGAGGATGTCTGCGTTCAGGGCGAGCAGCTTTTCCATCGACCGACGCCAGAGGATGACGTTTGACTTGAAACTTGGGAGGAAGGGGCCGTGAATATCCTGCCCGAAGAGTATCCGTTTCCCGCCGCGGTCGAGGTATACAGAGATAGATCCGGGTGTATGGCCGGGCGTATGAAGACAGTGAAGCTCTTCTTTATCGAAAAGCAGCACCTCATGTTCGCCCTTGAGTTTTTTGTCCACCGGCGTAGGCGGGAAGTTCGTTCCGTACCAATTTGCCGCCGTCAACACCGGGTCACCATCCTCGATGGCCTCGGCATCGAGCTCATGCACGACCAACCGACTGCCGAAGCGTTCTCTGAAATACGGGGCGGCGCCTATGTGGTCGATATGGCAGTGGGTCAGAATTATCGTCGAAATCTTGCCCGGGTCGAGGCCGGAGTCCTCTATATTCTTCACGAGGCGCCCTGCACTTTGCCCGGCGCCGCTGTCGATCATCACGAGTTCTTCCGGAAATGAGATGACAAAAGCCGTTGCATCCTCCGAATGGGATACGCCCGGTCCTCCGACAAGATAAACGCCATCCGCGATGACTTCTGCTTTACCCATAGCAACCTCACACTTGCTGTTTTTAAAACTTATACCCTTAGAGTTCCGATTAAGTCATTAATATCACGAACATAATGGCGATTCATGTAATCGGTTATTCCTTCCAGGACCTTAGTCGTTGCCGTAGGGTCCATAAAGTTGGCTGTACCGACCTGCACCGCCCTGGCTCCGGCTATGAGAAATTGAAGGGCGTCGCTTCCGTCGACGATCCCTCCGACACCTATCACGGGGATCGATACCCGATTGACCACCTCCCATACCATCCGCAAGGCAATGGGTCTGATTGCCGGCCCTGACAGACCTCCGACTACCTTGGCGATATGGGGAACCCTTCTTTCCACGTCGATCGACATACCCTTCAACGTGTTGATCAGGGAAACGGCGTCCGCTCCGGCCCCTTCTGCAGCCTCGGCGATGAGGGCTATATCCGTCACGTTCGGCGATAATTTGACGATGACCGGCAGGTCCGTCGAACCCTTTACCGCCCTCGTCACCTCTGCGACCCTATCTGGGTAGGAGCCGAAGGCAATACCGCCCTTTTCAACGTTGGGACAGGATACATTGACTTCGACCGCCTTCAAGCCCTCAGCTCCGCTTAGAATCTCAGACAACCTCGCATATTCGTCCATCGTCTCCCCGAATATGTTCGCGATAACCGCCGTATCATAGTTCCTCAAAAAGGGGAGCTTCTCGGCCAGAAAAACCCGTACGCCCACATTCTGTAAACCTATGGAATTGAGCATGCCGCAGGGCGTTTCCATGATTCTCGGCGGTGGATTCCCGCTTGCCGGCTCCAATGAAAGGCCCTTCACCACAATAGCCCCCAAGCTGTTCAAGTCCACATAACGGGCAAACTCCTCGCCGTAACCGAACGTCCCGGATGCCGCCATGACGGGATTTTTCAGCTTCAGGCCGCGACCGATGGTAACCTCCATTCTCGGCGGTCTATCTGCACGGTCAATCAAAGCAGACCTCCTTGAGGTCAAACACGGGTCCTTCCGTGCATACCCTCGCGTATCCTCCCCCTTTCACTCTGACGACACAGCCGAGGCAAGCACCTATCCCGCAGGCCATACGTTCCTCGAGCGACACCTGAACGACGAAGCTTCTATCACTTGTGATTTCTTGCATTTTTTTGAGCATGAGAGAAGGACCGCAGGCATAGACAACGGTCTCGTCTTCTTCAAAAGCACCCAAGTCCCTCACAAAAAGATCCGTTACCGAGCCGTGGTGGCCGCAACTGCCGTCGTCACTGCTGACGCTGACTCGCCCGATGCTCCCCAACTCTCCTTTGCCCACGATGCACGTACCGGTCCGGGCGCCTATGTAACTCACCACTTCGACAGACCTCATCTTAGGCAAACTACTGTAAGCCTTGGCAAGGAACGTCAACGGCGCTACGCCCACCCCTCCTGCGACGAGGACGACTCGTTTTTTGTCACGGTAAAGAGTAAAGCCTTTTCCGAGCGGCCCGACAACCCCCACCCTCTCACCCTCTTTCAACTGCGCCATTAGCCTCGTACCCCTGCCGACCACGCGGTAGAGTACCTCGACGCAGGCACCGTCGCCGTCTTCGTTCACGGCATAGATACTCATCGGCCTCCCAAGAAGGGGCACATCCGCCCCGATAAGGCGTATCATCAAGAATTGTCCCGGCGATGAAGAGAGGTATTCTTTCCCGGCATGAAGGACGAGGTGATAGTGGTCGTCTGCAACTTTCTGGTTCTTCCTGACCTCCCCGCTGATGGGCATCTTCACGCTCGCATCACAGGTCATCGGAGGGCGTCCTCTTCATGGTATGACGGAAATCGCACCACATGATCAGCGCGTCTTCCTTCGTGTCATCGTAGTAGTTGCGCCGCCTGCCTGCGACGACGTACCCGTACCTTTCATAGAGGGCGATGGCCGCCTGGTTACTCTCCCTTACCTCGAGAGTCCCTCTCAAGGCGCCCTCTTTCTTCGAGCGTTCCACCATGGCTTCAAGCAACTTCGACGCAACCCCCCTCCTACGAAAATCGTCCCGGACCGCTAGACTGTTCAAGTGACTCTCGTCGGCAAAGACCCAAAAGCTCACGTATCCCGCTATTTCCTGCCTTCCGCAGGCTCCGGCCAGGACGACAAGATTTCGTGATATCCGGGCTCGCAACTCACTTTTAAACATATTGACGGTCCATGGCGTACGGAAGGACACCGTTTCGATGGCCATGACTTGATCAAGGTCTCCTTCCTCCATCTCCCGCAAGGTCACGTACTCAAGGGTAGACATGCCGATTTCACAAGGCGTCATAAAAAAATTTCAGGCCAAATCAATCAAGACGGCGACCGCAAGAAATACAGCACAGAATACCGGAACCATCCCTTTTAGTTTGATTGTGTTCAATGCAACGGCGATTCCAAGCAGCGGCAAGAAGGAGTATACATATTTTAATGCCGGGAAAACTTTTTCCGGTATCGCCGGATAAACCCAAAGAAGGGTGCCTTCTGCAACGAGAGTAAAGACCGCGAGAAAACCGACCGATGCCAGGAAATATCCGGCCAGGCCGCAAAGTTGTTTCTTTTCGACACCGGCGAGATCCCCGTTTACCGCGTCGGATAGTGCCCTCCTCGAAAGACCGTCGTTCGCCCTCATGATTGCAATGTCCATCTGCCGGCCGAGGATGCCGAGCGGTATGAAGAGCAGCACCGCCGTGGCAACCAGTTCCTTGGATATACCCCCCAAGGCCTTTCCCGAGATCACTGTGCCCGCCGTGATGACGATCGCCGCGACCGAATCATTGGGGGGGATATAGGCGCCGATCTGAAACTGGTCGACCCAGAAAAGTTCTACCAGCGCCCCGGTCAATAAACCGGATCGAGGTTCGCCAAGAATCAGACCGACAAGGGCTCCGGCAACGATGGGCCTGGACAACGCGGCCTGCACAAAAACCCTGTCCAGGCAGAGTATTCCCCCGAGAATGGATGCCGTCAGTACGTCAAGGAGCAACGTCTCTTCCTTTTATCGCCGTCAACCCGGGCAATTTGCGCTTTGCCTTCTTCAGGGATTCTTGAAAACTGACGGGTTTATCTTGTGGAACACACCTTAGCTCTATCTGTACACCCGCATTGTTCAGTGTGACCAAGTCGCTGATGTCTCGTTCCCCAAGACGAATGGACCTTGCCCATTGGACCGCACCCTCCTCCTCGTAGACATTCCCTATGTTCAGGCTGTCATAATGAAAACCGAGGTTGAAGGCTTTTACGGCCGCCCGGAGAGTACTGAAGAGGATGATGGTTTTCTCCCCCGATCTATCTTCGTAAGAGTGATTCTTAACAAAATCCGCAACGCCGGTGATCACGACTTCGATCTCCCGGGGAACCGCCATCCTGATGACTGTTTCCCGGAAGAAATCGTTCGCCACGTCGTCGTCAGCAACGACAATACATGTCGCCTGTACATATGGAACCCATGCCTCAAGGATCTGTCCGTGGATCAGGCGGTTGTCGACTCGCACCAGGGAAACATTCATGGGCCTGCCGTCATGGAGTTGACTACTTGCTTACCACTTCTTTACTCAGAACTTCACTCGCCAGGTAGATATTTTTCCGCCCGTAATCCCTGATCAATGAAGCGAGTTCCGAAAGCTTCTTTTCGCCCCGCATGTCGAGCTTCAGCAGCATGGGGAGATTTACACCGGTAACGACTTCCACCTTCCCTTCTTTCAAGAAAGACAGGGATATATTGGACGGAGTGCCGCCGAAGAGGTCCGTAAAAATCAGAGTACCGTCGCCGGAATCCACCTTTTTTATGGATGCCTTTATCTCTTTTTTCAAGTCTTCGACCCCTTTTGAATAGTTGACTGAGACGAACACGACACCTTCAAGGGGGCCTTTTATCATCTCTGCTGCATTAATCAACTCACGGCCGAGGTCGCCGTGGGTTATTATCAAAACACCAACCATGCTCATCCTCCCCATGCCAAACTGAAGGATGTAAGCTAAATGATTGCCATAGGATTGTCAAGAAGTTCGGATGACAGAGGCTTAATCCTTGACAAAAACCCTTTGGATGAATAGTTTTTATTTTACTTTCTTCGGGGGAGCACTTCTATGGCCCATACTCTTTACCTGTGTCCGCACTGCGGAGCAGAAATCGCTGTTTACCGCAACCCAGTCCCCACGGTCGACATCATCATAGAAATCGATGACGGCATCATACTTATCCTGCGGAAAAACCCACCCGTCGGTTGGGCTATTCCGGGCGGCTTTGTCGATTACGGCGAATCTCTGGAAGACGCAGCCGTCAGAGAGGCCCGGGAGGAAACTTCCCTCGAGATAACATGCCTTAGGCAAATGCATACCTATTCGAACCCCGACCGCGACCCTCGACAACATACAATCTCGACCGTTTTCATAGCTAAAGGCAAGGGTACACCGCGGGCCGCGAGCGACGCATCAGACATCGGAGTTTTTTCACGGGACGATTTACCCAAACCGCTAATGTTCGACCACAGAGCTATCCTCGAAGATTACTTTCACCTGGTCGAAAAAGGAAGGGCCGGCCTTGCAAATTCGCCGTAAAGGCCATAATATATAATAACTTACCGCAGGAAGGTGATCATCCATGACAAATCTCTATAAGTGCAAAAAAACCAACACCTTTATAACGGA
Organism: uncultured Syntrophaceae bacterium; assembly: GCA_964597995.1. Classification (GTDB taxonomy): domain Bacteria; phylum Desulfobacterota; class Syntrophia; order Syntrophales; family UBA4778; genus UBA2207. Next base: position 19,181 of record CAZRAC010000018.1, read on the forward strand.
ACCCTGCCAGGAAAACGTATGTGAATGGTGGTTGAAGAGCGAAACTTTCTGCAACTGCACGTGGGTGGCCTGTAATTACGGGCCTTTCACCCTCGAAGAGGTCGGCGAAATGATGGGGGTTACCCGAGAAAGAATACGCCAGATTGAATCAAAGGCACTGAGAAAATTACAGCACAAGAAAAGGCGTGACCAGCTTAAAGATTTTTCCACAACAGACTATGAAAACGACATCTACTGAATCCTTTGTTTCTTCTTGCTTTCCAGCTCGGAGATAAACCGTTTCATATACTCTTTTCTCTCCGCCCGTGAGTAGAGCAAGGCCGATATCTCAAATTCGTGCTCGAGAGCAGCCCCCCTATCAAGTCTCGGCACGATGTCCGATATACGTTTAACGGCCTCGAGAGCCTTCACCGGTCGTTTCGACAACTCCCTGGCCATCGTGAAAGCCTCGTCCATGAACCTGTCCGGCGGTGCAACCTTGTTCACAAGGCCAATTCTCAAGGCCTCCATGGCCCCGATCGGTTCACCGAGCATGGCGATCTCCTTTGCCTTTGCCATCCCCACGATACGCCACAGAGGGTCGAACAATGGGTTCAATCCAAATTTCAGTTCCGGGTGTCCGAAGATGGCGCTTTCGGAGGCGATGATTATATCGCAGACCGTCGCCAGGTTGAATCCACCCCCCAGGGCGATCCCACCGACCGCCGCGATGACCGGCTTTCTGGAATTCATGATCTTTTTCAGGTACCGGATGATCGACTTGAAATAATCATCGATCTCCCCGTCCGGCAGGGCTTCCATTTCCTTGATGTCCATTCCTGCGGAAAAGACATAATCCCCTCCCGTTACGACGACCGCTTTAACGGAATCGTCCTCGTCCAGGCTGCTGAAACAGCTTTCCAATTCCCACCTCATCTCTTTAGAGAGGGCGTTCATTTCCTTCGGACGATTAAGACAGACAACCAAAAAATCTTCCTGCGGCTCGACCTTGATCGTTCTGTACTGTGTTTCTTCTTCTTTCAGCATTCCCGAGCCAACTCCCACAACGTTCAAACCATGGTTTCAGCTGTTTACGAGGGGGATCCATGACGCCCCTTGATAACCGACTTTCTCCGCCTCGTCTCTCAAACGGTTAACTATGGAAAAAGCCATCTCGTCGGCGATGAACCGCCAGATAGAGACGCCCTTTTCCTTGGGATACACGACCTCAGGCTTTCCCTTTATCCCCGCGAGGTTTGCCGCAACGTCTACGGAACGTTCCATATCCCCCAATTCGTCCACCAGCCTCATTTTGAGCGCCTGCCGTCCCGTAAATATCCTGCCGTCGGCGACAGGTCTCAATTCTTCTACGGAGATATTCCGCGAAGCCGATACGGTTCCAAGAAACTGGTCGTAGATGTCGTCGACAACCCCCTGTAAGAGCGCTCTTTCTTCCGGCGTCATCTCCCGCGTCAGCGCTCCGATGTCTTTGTATTTTCCGCTCTTGATGACCGCAGACTTAAGACCAACCTTCTTCAGAAGCTCTTCGACGTTGGCGAAATGCATCAAGGCACCGATGCTTCCCGTCAGAGTCCCAGGATTGGCCACGATCCGGTCTGCAGCACAGGCGATATAATAACCCCCCGAAGCAGCGACCGAACCCATGGATGCAACAACTTTCTTTTTTTTCTTCACAGCGGAAAGGGCATCGAATATTTCCTGAGAAGGGGCGACCCCGCCTCCCGGCGAGTCTATCCGCACTACTATCGCCTTGACCCTCGAATCTTCCCCGTATCTGTTTATGAGGTCGACAGCCGACTTGGACTCCATGATGACACCCTTGATCGGAACTACACCTACCCGGTCCCTGAACGGAGAAAAACCCCTCCCCACCGCCGAGGTCGCTCCAAAAAAGATCAGGAACACCAGGAATCCCACCGTCAGAAGTATCAGAATCCCGACCAGGAAGGGATGCCTCCTCATGGAATCACTCATCCAGCTTAAACATCGAGTTTAACCCCTGCCAGCACCTTTCCGAGGTTCGACCCCACCTTTTCTCGATTATTCATGTACTGGTTACCTGACGTCTCATTCAAAGAGTTCTCGTATTCGCGGATGCTGAGCCGGATTTTTTTGCTCTTGGTGTCTACGTTCTTCACCGATGCCGTAACAACATCGCCAACCTTGAAATTTTCCGCCAGGGACTTCACTTTCTTCTGGCTCAGTTCAGATATGTGCACAAGTCCCTCAATCCCCTCTTCGATCGCGACGAAAACTCCGAAATCAGTCACGTTAGTAATCGGCCCGGACACGCTCGAACCGACGGGGTACTTCGCGGTGATTTCATCCCAGGGGTTCCTCTCGAGTTGTTTGATTCCGAGGGAAAACTTCTCGTTCTCCACGTCCACCCCCAGAACCACCGCCTCTACTTCCTGTCCTTTCTTGAAGAATTCCGAAGGATGCTTGACCTTGCGGCGCCAGGATATATCTGAAACATGCACGAGTCCGTCGATTCCCTCTTCAAGGCCGACAAAGACACCGAAGTCCGTTATGTTCCTCACCACACCCTTGACTATGCTTCCCGGGGGGTATTTCTCTTTGATTGCATTCCATGGGTTGGGAGTCGTTTGTTTCAATCCCAGAGATATCCGCTTCTTTTCTTTGTTCACGTCGAGGATCATGACGCGGACATCCTCTCCGACTGATACAGCCTTCGAAGGATGTTTCGATTTTCTGGACGTCCAGAACATCTCCGATACGTGGATAAGGCCTTCCACGCCGGGTTCTAATTCCACGAATGCCCCGTATTCCATGATGCTGACGACTTTTCCCTCCACGACGGAGCCGACGGCGTATTTTTCGTCTATGGTATCCCAAGGGTTTTCCTTCAACTGCTTCAGCCCGAGCGAGACCCTCTCTTTTGCCCGGTCGAAGGAAAGCACCTTGACCGTGATCTTATCACCCTTTGAAAAACTGTCCGACGGCCGCGTGATCTTTCCCCAAGAAATGTCGGTCACGTGAAGAAGCCCGTCGATACCGCCTAGGTCGACGAATATTCCGTAATCCGTGATATTCTTCACTGTACCCTCGACGATCTTTCCTTCTTCGATCGTCTCGAGGACCCTCTTTTTCTCTTCGTTACGCTCTTTTTCCATGATCGACCTTCGCGACAGGACGACATTGCTCCTCTTTCGGTCGAAACTCAAAACGTTAAACTGGAGGGTCTCTCCGACGTAATGGTCCAGGTCCTTCACCGGCCTCACGTCGATTTGCGAACCTGGCAGAAATGCCGGCATCCCGATGTCGACAAAAAAGCCTCCCTTGACTCGGGACATCACCGTCCCCGTGATCACCCCTTGCGTGTCATAGGCCTCTTTGACGTCGCTCCATAACTTCATCTTCGCTGCTTTTTCTCGGGAAAGTATCAGATTATCCTCTTCGTCCTTGCGGTCGATGAGAACCTCGATCTCATCCCCGACGGAAACCGTCAGGTCTCCCTTCTCGTCCCTTAATTCCGACGCCTGGATCTGCCCCTCCGTCTTGTAACCCACGTCGACCATGATGACGTCGTTGCCGATCTGAACGATACGGCCTGTAACCACTTCCCCGAGCGGAACTTCCTGCAGGCTCTGCTCGTACAACTCGCTGAAGCTCAGGCTCTTATCCACCTCCGAATGTTCTTGCCCCACCTCAGCCTTTACTTCTTTTTCGTCCATTTGCTGATTATCGTTAACCATTAACCCCCCTCCCGAAATGATGCCGCCTTTTATCGGTGAGAACTAACATATTGATTGTGAAATATCAAGCGAATATGGGCTTAAACTAAGGTTTCTTGCAGTGTCAGCGCTTCTGTCCCGTCCTGAGAACATAGCCCATCATCCGTTCGACGACTTCTTCCACACTGCAAGCCGTCGAGTCGATGATGACGGCATCGTCAGCCGGTTTGAGCGGCGAAAGATCCCTGCTGCGGTCTTGGTCGTCCCTTTCGACGATTTGTCTCCTCACCTCTTCGAAAGACGCGGTGAAGCCGTTTCTCCTCAGCTCTTCGAACCTCCTCCTCGCCCTCTCATCTACAGCAGCGTCGAGAAAGAATTTCAGGTCGGCCTGCGGAAAAACCACAGTACCCATATCCCGGCCCTCCGCTACGACGCCCCCTTTCTTTGCCATGTTCCGCTGCACGGAGAGAAGGCCCGCCCTTACGGCCGGCAAGGCCGACAGCTTCGAGGCGAGCATGCTGATCCGCGGCGTCCTGATCTCTTCGGTCACATCTACGCCTTCGGCAAGCACACTGCTCACTCGCCCCTTCGTAAACCGGATGTCGGAATTCTCACAAAGAAATCTCAATCTTTCGGTGTCTCTCTCAGTCAACCCCTCCCGCTCTGCAAGGAAGGCCACCACCCGGTACAGGGCGCCGGTGTCGACGTACGTGTAAGAAAGTCGGTCCGCAAGACGCTTACTGACCGTACTCTTACCCGCCCCCGCCGGCCCATCTACCGTTATCGTCAAAGACTTTTTCAATCTCCTGAGCTTTCCCCCTTCCCGGCAGACGGAAGACGTGAAGCGTATACCACAAAGCAAAGCCCCCCACAATCCCTCTGAATGTTTAGGGAAGTTGCCTTGATTACAGAAGAGAGTTGCTGTACAATGCATCATGATTCGGCAAAAAAGTGGTTGGGCATGAACCCCATTAAATATCAAGATCGGTTCATCAGGGTTGATCATACGAGTCGAGTTTTATGCAGACTTTTAGGAAATTTTCGGTATTTTTGGTAACCGTCGTCATCTTGCTCCAGCCGGTAGCAGCCGGTGCGGCCTTCACGGTCGATGATGAAGTCAAGCTCGGTAAGGAATTCTACGACAAACTCGCAAAGCTCGACATTCTTGTCCAGAACGAGAGGGTAAACGAGTACATCAACCGCCTCGGGAACGCCGTTCTCTCACAGAGCAGCAATGTGCTGTTTCCCTTTCGGTTCTCCGTCATCAAAAGCTCCGCGGTCAACGCCTTTGCTACGCCCGGCGGCTACATCTACGTCAACAGGGGGTTGATAAACCTCGTGGAAAACGAAAGTCAACTCGCGGGCGTACTGGCCCATGAAATCGCCCACGTTAATTCGAGACACATCGCCCAGCAGATCGAAAAATCCCAGAAGCTCAACTTCGCCACCCTCGCCGGCATCCTGGCCGGCGCCTTTCTCGGCGGTGGTACGGGCACGGAGGCGACCCTGGGATTGACCTTGGCCGCTACGACTTCTCTGAGCCTCAAGTACAGCAGGGAAAACGAAGAAGAGGCCGACCGGCTCGGCATCTCTTATCTCGTGAACGCCGGATACGACGGCAGCAGCATGATGAGCTTCCTGAAGTTGATGAAAACTTATGAATTCTATTCGAATACACTTCCTTCCTACTTTTTGACCCATCCCGGCACCGATGAAAGGATCTCTTATCTGGATGCGCTGGTTCGCGTCCGCTACGGAAAGGGGGGCGCAAAGAACATCCTCGGCGGTTTAGGCCGCGTCCAGGCCCTTCTGATGCTCGAGGACAGGGATACCGAAGCCGCCATAAGGTATTTCAACAACAAGCTCAGTAAAAACCCACAGGACGTCGATTCCTTGTTCGGCCTTGCGGTCGCCCATATGAAGCTCGGTCAACCCGCAGCTGCATTTGCGAATTTCTCGGAGGCCCTCAGAATTTCTCCCGACGACCCCGACATCCTGCTCGAACTGGGGAAGGCCTACCTCGCAAGCGGCAGGACGTCCGACGCCATAACCCTGCTCAGGCGGTCCTACGAACTCGACGACAAGGACAAAGAAACTCTTCTTTACCTCGGCAGGGCCTATGAGGAGGCGGGAAGCTACAGCACGGCCCTCGAATTCTACCGGCAGTATTCTTCCAAAAACCCGAAGGATGTCAACATATTCTACAATATGGCGATGGCCTACGGCAAAACCGGCAACAACGCGCGGTCGCATTATTACTTCGCCCTCTACTTCAAGAATAAAAACAAGGTCGAAAGCGCCCTCTTCCATCTCAAAGAGGCCCAGAAGTACGGAGACCCCGAATTGAAGGCCGAAATCGAGAAAGAGATCGAGCTACTGCGCCCGCCCAAAAAAAAATGAAGCCCCGTAGACACATCCTGCTGGTCAATCCCTGGATTCACGACTTCGCCGCCTATGACTTTTGGGTAAAACCACTCGGATTGCTATACTTGGCGGGCCTGTTGAGAGAGAACGGCTATTACGTACGCCTTATCGATTGCCTTGACTCCCGGCATCCCGCCTTGAAGAGTTACCCGGAAGTCCGGACGCCGAAGGAAAAACCCTTCGGCCAGGGGAAGTTCGCCCGACAAGTCATCCCCAGGCCGAATCCTTTGAGCGACATCCCACGGTCTTACCACCGGTACGGGATCCCGCCTGCGCTCTTTATGGAAGAACTCCGGAGAGGAGAAAAACCGGACGCCGTCCTTGTAACAAGCATGATGACCTACTGGTATCCCGGCGTGGTCGATGCAATCAGGCTGATTTCTCAGAGCTTCCCGGGAACGCCGGTCATTCTTGGCGGAAACTACGTAAATTTCTGTCCTACCCATGCCGCGACGCACTCAGGGGCTGATTTTGTCGTCCCCGGTGCCGGCGAAAGAGGAATCCCCGACCTTTTCAAGTCTTTATTCGGTGATGATGTTTGGTTTCAGCCGGACCCTGACGATCTCGATTCCTATCCCTATCCCGCCTTCGATCTCCTCCCGCAGGTCAACCAGGTTCCGTTCCTCACTTCGAGAGGATGCCCTTTCCGGTGTACCTACTGCGCCTCCCATAGGCTGAACCCGGTATTCAGGAGGCGGAACCCCGAACGCGTTGCCGAAGAAATCGCCTTCTGGAACAGGACCCTTCGGGTCAGGGATTTTTCCTTCTATGACGACGCCTTTCTCTTCAATCCCGAAGAAATGGCAGTCCCCCTCATGAGGGAAATCCGGAGGATGGGACTGGATTGCCGCTTCCATTGCCCGAACGGCCTCCACCTTCGCGACCTCACGGAAGATGTCGCCGTTCTTCTTCGCAAGACCGGCTTCACAACCCTCAGGTTCGGGTTCGAGACATCCAACCCCGACTCGCAGGTCGCCACGGGCGGTAAAACGACGAATCAAGACCTTTCGCTGGCGGTCCGATCTCTGAGGCACGCCGGGTTCAGCCCCAAAGACATCGGGGTCTACATTCTTTGCGGACTCCCAGGCCAAACCGCAGAAGAAGTCCACGAGACCATCCTTTTCGTAAAGTCCTGCGGTGCGAGGCCGATCATCGCCGAATATTCCCCCATCCCGGGCACAACCCTCTGGCGGGAGGCCGTGGCCGCTTCGCCCTACCCGCTGACGGAAGAACCTCTCTTCCACAACAACACCCTGCTTCCCTGCAGGAGTGACCGCCTGACGTGGGAAGATTACCGGGCACTGAAGAAACTGGCTAGGGAAAACACCTTTGAAAATGAATGAAATTATCGTCAACCTGTGGCATAAAGGACGCTACTATACCGGGCAGGTGCAGATGACCATAGATAAGCATCTTCTATTTTGGCTGGCGGGGCAGGTCGCCGTAGGTCTCTTGGCGGCTTTTTTCCTTGCCTTTGGAATCGGCACCTTGTGCGGCGCGTACAGCCTGACAAATCCCCACGAGTTCATCATGTACTTCTTTTCATCGAGCCTGATGATCCTCGTAAGCGGGGTCTTGCTTCTGTCGCCGATGATAAACATATACAAGTGTTTCACTTCCTTCCACGGCAAAAAGGAAAAGAAGGAGATTCTTCCTGATGAACAAGAGACTACTGGAAAAGATCAAGAGACGTCTCGATGATTCACTGCCGGAGATGGTGCGCTTACAGTGTGACTTGACCGCCATACCGGCCCTGGCACCCGAAAACGGCGGGGACGGCGAATCCGACAAGGCCGCCTTTCTAAAAAAATTTCTTCTGTCCGCCGGATTTTCCGATGTCATAGATTATCCCGCCCCTGACAGCCGCGTCACATCCGGAAACCGGCCCAACCTAATCACCGTCATCCCCGGAAATAACAGGGAGAGAACGGTCTGGATACTTACCCACCTCGACGTCGTCCCGCCCGGCAATCTCGACCTCTGGGACCACAACCCTTACGAGGGCTACGTCAAGGACGGCAAGATATTCGGCAGGGGCACTGAGGACAACCAGCAGGACCTCGTTGCCTCCCTTTTCGCAGCCAAAGCGTTTCTCGACGAGGGCGTCCGCCCTGAGAACACGGTCGGACTCGCCTTCGTTTCGGACGAGGAGACGGGCAGCAACAAAGGACTCAAGTACCTCCTCGAGACACAACGGTCCTTGTTCAGGCATACGGACCTCATCGTCGTCCCCGACTCGGGGAGCAGCGACGGGTCTAAGGTCGAAGTCGCCGAGAAGAGCATGCTCTGGGTAAGGTTCAGAACGGTGGGGAAACAATGCCACGCCAGCAGGCCCGAACTGGGGCGAAACGCCTTCCTGGCCGCTTCACATCTGGTGGTAAAGTTGAGTCATCTCACTGACAGTTTTAACTTCTCCGACCCGCTGTATGAGCCGCCGGTCAGTACCTTCCAGCCTACACGTAAAGACGCCAATGTCCCGAACATCAACACGATCCCCGGAGATGATGTCTTCTACTTAGACTGCAGGGTGCTCCCCCGGTACCCCCTCTCGGAAGTCCTCGAGGCCATGAGGAAGGCTGCCGACGATGTCGAAAGAACCTTCGACGTCAGAATCGAGATTTCCCCGGTCGAACAGGTCCAGGCACCGCCGCCGACGCCGACGGACGCCCCCGTCGTCAAGGCCCTTGAAAGGGCCATAAAGGACATCTACGGCGTCAGCGCCGAACCCGTTGGCATCGGGGGAGGCACCGTGGCAGCTCCCTTCCGCCAGGTCGGCTTCCCGGTCGCTGTGTGGTCCAGGATCGACCTCACGGCGCATCAACCAAATGAATCCTGTTTCATCGAGAACATGCTGGGTGACGCCAAGGTCTATGCCCACCTCTTCCTCCAGGGTTCAGATTAGGTTGGCCTCAATCAGGGTCATTGCGCTCAACCCTGTCGAGTGGTATCATTCGACGCAGGACAGACAGAGGCAGAACGGAATTTGAAGCCGGAAACTGAAGACATCTCGGTAAAAAAGATTTCCTTCCCCGACAACAACCTTCTCCGGGACCTTTTCGGCGAGAGGGAGAGGAATCTCAAGCTGATCGAACGCCTGGGGCACGTGAAGGTACAGGCGCGGGGTAACGCCTTGACTCTGAGCGGCGGTGGAATAGCCGTCAACCTCATCGAAAACCTCTTGCTCCAGCTCTACAGGCTTCTCGAGCGGGGCTATCCCATCTATTCCACCGATGTCGAATACGCCTACAGGATACTATGTGAAAACAACGCCGTTCAGATCGAGCACATCTTTCTCGACACGGTCTTCATCTCCTCAAAAAAAAGGACTATCTCCCCGAAGAGCATCGCGCAGAAGACGTATATCGACGCCATGAGGAAGTACGATATGGTGTTCTGCATCGGGCCCGCGGGCACCGGCAAGACCTACCTCGCCATGGCAATGGCCGTGGCCGAACTACTCGAGAAAAAAGTGAACAGGATCGTCCTGGCAAGGCCGGCCGTAGAAGCCGGCGAGAAACTCGGCTTTCTGCCGGGTGACCTCGCAGAAAAGGTAAACCCATACCTCAGGCCGCTTTACGACGCCCTTTTCGACATGCTCGACTTCGACCGGGCGTCCGCCCTGATCCACAAAGGGATAATAGAGGTAGCACCCCTTGCCTTCATGCGCGGCCGGACGCTGAACGATTCCTTCGTCATCCTCGACGAGGCGCAAAACACCACTTCCGAACAGATGAAGATGTTCCTGACCCGACTCGGGTTCGGTTCGAAGGCGGTGATCACCGGCGACGTGACACAGACGGACCTTCCGCCGGATAAACCCTCCGGCTTGATCGAGGTCGAGGGTATCCTCAGCAAAAAAGAAGGCATCAAGTTTGTTTATTTTTCCGAAATAGACGTTGTCAGACACCCTCTCGTCCAGCAGATCATCCGCGCTTACAACCACCTGGACAGGGGGAAGAAAAAACAGAAGGAAGAGCCTCCCTTCACCATTCAAAAATGAACAGAAACAACGTCCTTTTGAAGCCGAGGAACCACGCAGGCGGCCCGATCCACATTCCGGACTTCTTGAAGCGGGTGTCCTTCCAGAGATGGCTTATCCTCATCGTCTTCAGCCTGTCGCTTTCCCTCGTTCTGTTTTCCGACCGCGTGGTCTCGGTCCCCGATTTCTTCGCCGGCGCGATTGCCGGGAAAGACCTTCGAGCCGACCGTGATTTCCCGGTCATAGACCGAAGCGCGACTAACCAAAAGAAGGCCGAGGCACTGAGGACGGTAGAACCCGTTTTCGACAGAGACGAAGACATAGCATCTCTTCTGACTGTAAGGATCTCGGCCGCCTTCGACGGAGCGCGCAAATCCCTTCAGCAGGAGAAAAAAGCAGCGTCGCCCCACACTAACGGTGAGCGTGAGTCATTACGGAGTATCAAGCAGGATTTCGAGTTGACTTCCGGCATTGTCTTGACGGACCGGGAATTCGCCGTTTTGGAAAAGAGGGGGTTCTCGGAAGAGATCATGGGCGGCATCTCGAGGCTTCTGAACGACGTCTTCAAGAATCATCTCATCAGCCGCAGTGATTTCGAGAGAGTCGAATCCACGAAAGGTATCGTCATCAGGAATATCGGCACTGGCGAGGAAGAAATATTCAGAAACACCTACCCAGTCATCATGGTCGAAGACATCCTCCCCTTGCTGAAAAAACGAGCGGAAGCGATCCTCCGACAGGAGGAACCGACGATTCGTGCCGTGATCGTTTCCATCGTCCAAAAAGCCGTGAAGCCCAATCTGGTATTCAACAGAGAAGCCACCGAGTCGCGGCGACAACTAGTGATGAAGAACCTCAAACCGGTCTACATCATGGTCCATAAGAACGAATTGATAGTCAGGGAAGGCGACCGGATCTCTCCTCAGCAGATGGATACCATCGAGGCCTACTACCAGGCGCGGAGCGGAAGCGCCGTCATGAGGCTGTCCCTTTTTCTCGGCATCTTCTTTACGGTCGCGGTCTTCACCATTGTCCTTTACTGCCTTTCAAAGGGCTTCTTGAAGAATCTCGAAAACAGCAACGGTGACCTTCTTTTCCTTGGCTGCATTGCCCTCCTGCAGGTCCTCGTGGTCAGGATAGGTATCTTGGTCTCCGAGGCAGTCAACCATGCCTTCCCGGCTATCCCCCTCGACGCTTGCTATTACGCGCTGCCTTTCGCCATGGGACCGATGATCGCCGTAGTGTTCCTCAACCGAAACATCGCACTCATCTTCTCCGTCTTCCTCTCATTCCTCATTACCTTCCAGTTCGACAACAAGATGCCCATGTTTCTCTTTTCCTTCCTGGGAAGTGCCGTCTCGGTCTACAACATGGATTATGTCAACCAGCGCTCCGCCACTTACAGGTCCGGGCTTTTCGCCGGCCTGGTCAATGTGTCTGTCATCCTGTGCATCACCCTCCTGTCGGGGACGCCGACTTTCCCCGACACCTTCATCAAACTCCTCGGCGGTCTCATCGGCGGCATCCTGTCGGGGGTCATCGTTGCCGGGATAACGCCGCTCCTGGAATCGGCCTTCCACTACACCACAAACATCAAACTCCTGGAGCTGTCCAACCTGAACCAGCCGATCTTGCAACGCATGATCGTAGAGGCTCCGGGCACTTACCATCACAGTATGATAGTCGCGTCTATGGTAGAGGCCGCAGCGGAGGCGATCAACGCAAATTCACTCCTCGCAAAGGTGAGCGCCTACTACCACGACATCGGGAAACTGACGAAGCCGCTGTATTTCATCGAAAATCAGATAGGCTGCAAGAACAAACACGACTACCTATCGCCCAAGATGAGCAGTCTCGTGATCATCTCTCATGTCAAAGACGGGTGCGACCTCGCCAGGCGCTACAAGCTCGGAAAGGCCATCACCGACGTGATCCGCCAGCACCACGGGACGAGTGTCGTCAGCTACTTCTACGAAAAAGCGCAGAAGGACAAGGACCCCACAATCCGTTCGATTCCCGAGAGTGAATTCCGTTACCCGGGCCCGAAACCACAGACAAAGGAGGCGGGGCTGGTACTGCTCGGCGACGTCGTGGAGGCATCTTCTCGGTCCCTGACGGAACCTACTCCTTCGAGGATCAAAAGTCTCGTCCAGACGCGGATCAGGCAGGTGTTGAACGACGGCCAGCTCGACGATTGCGAACTGACACTCCGAGACCTAAACAAGATCGCCGAAGTCTTCGAAAGGACGCTGAACGCCATATTCCATCACCGTATCGACTATCCCAACCAGGGAGTCAAGGAAACCGACGGGCGAAGGGCGTCAAACGGTGTTTATGATTTTAAACCGCCAGAAAAAGCTAAAGGTAGACATTAAGCGGGTGAAGACCGCTTTCGAACGCCTTCTCGAACATATCGACTGCAAGGGTCGGGAAGTGAACGTTCTACTCCTCGACGACGAGGGAATCCGGGTGTACAACAAAGAATACCTCGGGCGCGACAGGCCGACGAACGTCATCGCCTTCGCCATGCGGGAGGGAGACTTCGGAGACTTGAACCCGGACATCCTGGGGGACATCATGATCTCCGTGGAGACGGCGCAACGAGAGGCGGCCTACGCCGAGATCCCCTTCACTGAGATGATCGACTACCTGATGATTCACGGCTTACTCCATCTCCTCGGCTACGACCATGAGTCGGACCGTTCGGCGGGCCGAAAGATGAAAAGGAAAGAAGAAGAACTTTTTTTCTCTCTCTACGGGCGTTCGATCGGTTCCGGCGGCGACTCATACCGATAAAAAAAGGCGGATATCCTCCGCCTTCCTTCGGCTCATAGCCCCATTATCCATCCTCTTACCCCAGACGTCTCAGGAACCCTTCCTCGCCATCTTGTTGCTCTTGATTATCACGATTTGATCGGTCTGTACTTTACTTCTCGTAAGGCCGTTGATCTTCTTGAGTTCGGAAACGGTCGTGTTGTGCTTCGCCGCTATCGAAACAAGGGTATCTCCCCTCTTTACCCTGTATTTGACGAACTCTTCGGCGGCAGCCGCTCGGACGACCGGTTTACCCCCTCTCTTCTTCGCCAACTTGACGGGCACGTCTTGATCCTTTTCCACTGGGATCTTGATTCTCTGCCCAACCTTGAGAGGTCTTTTCGCGGAAACTTTATTGACTGCCAGGATATCCTGCTTCGACAGGTGATACCTCTTAGCTATACTGCCTACGGTTTCTCCGGCCCTGACACGGTGCTTGATGTACTTGCTTGCCAATCGGCGTGGAGGCGGCGGTTCCCACCGCGGGATCTCGTCCGCCACCTTGGCAAATTGCACACCCGTTCCCGATGGGACCTTCAGGTTATAAACGCTGTCAGGCGTCATCTTCAGCCTAAGCTCGGAGTTCAGCATCTGAAGGGTTTCGACCTGAACGTTCATCTTGTCGGCAATATCCTCGATCCTCATGCATTTATTGGTCTTGACGATTTCATAGGGAATCGGCTTCTCGGGATTTTCCGACAGGTCCATCCCATATTTTTTGGGGTCTCTGATGATGTGCAGGGTAGCAAGGAATCTCGGCACATAACGCGCCGTCTCTTGGGGGAGCTGACGGTATAGATCCCAGAAACGGTCTAGATAATTGATGTGTTGCTTCGAGATGACTCTCAGGACCTTACCTTCTCCACAATTGTAGGCGGCGAGCACGGTCAACCAATCGCCGAAAATGTCGTGGAGTTCCTTCATGTAGGCAATGGCGGCCTTCGTCGATTTTTCGACGTCCATCCTCTCATCGACCCACTGGTCCCTCTTCAGAGCGTATTTGTAACCCGTGGAAGGGATGAATTGCCACAGTCCCAACGCCCTTGCCCTCGAGAGCACACTGACCTGAAAACCGCTCTCGACGAGCGGAAGCCAGGCGAGCTCTTTCGGCAACCCCGCCTCCTTCAGGTTTTTTTGTATGGAAGGAAGATACATCCCCGCCCGATGGTAAGACCTGAGAAAAAACCCCCGCTCGACGGTCTGGAAAGAGCGGATCTCTTTTTCCACATCGGCATTCATGATCATCGGGATTTCGCTTTGTTTGCCGGTTGTGACGGTGTGGCGGGAGGCACAGACTTGAACGATCATCTTGGAGATCATCAACCTCAGGTCGTCCTTCTGTCGGGACAGGTCGGGATCCCCGTTTACTTCGAGGATGAGTGCGTAAGCCTCGTCCAGAGACTTTAGGGCATTATCGACATCGCCCTTCTCCCAGAAAATCCGCGACTGACTCAAGAGGTCGAGCGCCACGTCCAGCGTCTCCTGACCGCTTGCCTCTCGCAGGGCTTCTCCCTTTCCCTCTTTGCCTGCGTTGGATTTCGCACCCCGTGACGGTGGGGCGTTCTCTTTTGCGTCCGTCTCCGTGATCAGCCTGACCCCCGGCGCCTCCTTCTCTTTGGCGGAGACCCGGACGACTTTAGACTTCACCGCATCGCTTTTGCCGGCTTCGGTCGCTGCTGTCTTTTCGAGTGTTGCATTCTCTCTTTGAAAAAGGACGGCGAGATTCACCCGGTCTGCCTGCTGCGATGTAACAGCCGCTTCGAGAGGACACGGGCAGGACAGAGAAAAAATCAAGTACAGCGCAAAACCGAAGAGTCCGAATCGCACCATCGCACACCTCCTGGTAAAAGACTGCTTCGCTCAAAGGCCGCAGAGACGATAATACATTTTTACCCTTATGAAAAGGAAAATATGCACAACTTTTTCCCTCGTCTTTTCCCGTAAGGGTCATTCTTTTTTCAAAAGGTAGGCTTCGATGAAGCCGTCTATGTCCCCGTCGAGCACGGCCGTCACGTTTCCGACCTCGAGGTTTGTGCGGTGGTCTTTTATCATCTTGTAAGGATGGAGGACATACGAACGTATCTGACTTCCCCAGGCGATCTCCTTTTTCGTCTTTTCGATCTCGCTCAGTTTTTCGTTCTTCTCCCTTTCTTTGAGCTCGTAGAGCCGTGACCGTAGTACCTTCATGGCCATGGCCTTATTCTTGTGCTGCGACCTCTCGTTCTGGCATTGGACGACTATGCCTGTGGGGATGTGCGTGATCCTGACGGCCGAGTCCGTCTTGTTTACATGCTGGCCTCCGGCGCCCGTCGACCGGTAGGTGTCGACCCGCAGATCCTTCTCGTCGATGTCGACCTGGATCTTTTCGTCTATCTCCGGGTAGACGAAAACGGCGGCGAAGGACGTGTGTCTCCTGCCGCCCGCGTCGAAAGGTGATATTCTGACCAAGCGGTGTATGCCGTTTTCCGCCTTGGCATACCCGTATGCATAATCCCCCTCGAGGGTCACCGTGACGCTTTTCAGCCCTGCTTCCTCGCCGGGTTGATAATCGATGATGCTTGCCTTGAAACCCCTTCTTTCCGCCCATCTCAGGTACATGCGAAGGAGCATCTCCGCCCAGTCCTGCGCCTCCGTCCCGCCTGCGCCCGCGTGGATGGAAAGGATGGCGTTCCTCGCGTCGTCCTCGCCGCTTAGCAGGGCCTTGAGTTCTTCGTTCCTCACAGTATCCCGGAGCCTGCCTACGTCGCGGTCGACCTCTTCGAGGGTCTGCCGGTCGTCTTCTTCGAGGGCCAGCTGATGGAGTTCCTCCAACTCCTCGAGATCCTTCATCCTCTCCGTCCAAGAATGAACGGAGCTCTCGAGGCGCGTCTTCTCTTTCAGCAGTTCTTTGGCCTTTTCCGCATCGCCCCAGAAGTCTTCCCGGGCCGCGAGTTTCTCTATTTCCTGTATTCTTTCTTTTCGCGCGGCTAACTCAAAGATAGTCTCCCAGTACGGCCATTCTCTTCTTCAGGTCCTGCAGGGTTTCCGTTATTTCTTCGATCATTTTTCTTCCTCCTCACAATGGGCCGGAGAAACAGTATCGCCGTGGCGGCAAAGCACCCATAGGCAAAGACGTCTCCGAACCTCGAATAAAAAGTCATTCCGTCCGTCCACTTGATCTTCCCTTTGAGGACGGTCCTTTCAAACAGCCCCGTCCGGGCGACGACCTCGCCTGTCGGCGCGATGACGGCACTGATGCCGGTATTTGCTGCCCGGACGATGTAGGCCCTGTTCTCGACAGCCCGCAGCTTGACCATCGACAGGTGCTGATAAGGGGCCGCCGTGCGGCCGAACCAGGCGTCGTTCGTGATGTTGACGAAAAGACGCACGCCCAGACGCCTGTATTCCGCTGCGATCTCGGGGAAGATGGCCTCATAGCATATCAACGTTCCGACCTTTTCCTCGTCGAGCGGGAGAGGGTGAAATCCCTTCCCCGGCAGCATGTCTTCCATGCCGACGATGATCCTTCCCATGAAAGGGAAGAGGGACCGCAGGGGTACATACTCGCCGAAGGGCACGAGATGGACCTTGTCGTACCTACCGACTACTGCGCCTAGTGGAGAGAGGAGGAAGGCGCTGTTGAGGACATGCTGTCTTCCCCCTTCGACCAGGTAACTGGGGCTGCCGAAGAGCAGGTAGGAGCCTGACAGGCGGGCTATGTCCACGACCTCCCGCTGGTAACCGTCCTTGTCTTGAAAGTAGAAGGGCGTAGCCGTCTCCGGCCAGACGATCAACCCCCCCTCCGAGGGACGGCCGTCGAGCGTTAATTTTCGGTAGATGTCTATGGTTTCCCGCTGATACGCCGGGTCCCATTTGATGCTCTGGTCGATGTTACCCTGCACGACCATGACTTCCCCGCTGGGGGCTTTTTCCAGGTCCGCCCGTATCTTTTCCACCCGATAGTACCCGTATGAAAGGACGAGCCCCAGGGTGACGACAGCTGTCGCTGCCTCGGCGATGACGATGGCCCTCTTTTTCTCCTTCAGATTCAAAAGGCCATAGATGACGGAGTTTACGAAAACCACGAGAAAACTGATTCCGTAGACCCCCGTCACGTCCGAGATCTGCAACAAGAGCAGATTCTGGTGCTGGGAGTAACCAAGGTTTTCCCACGGGAACCCGGTCAGCAGGTGCGATCTCCCGAACTCGACGCAAACCCACAGGAGCGGCGCCGCTACGGCTATCGGCAGCCCTTTCTTAGACAGATAAGCAAGCCCGCCGGCAAAGAGGCCCGTATAGATGCTCAGGATCGCAGCTACCGCCAGCATAGCCGCAAGCCCGACGTACAGCGGGAGATAGCCGTATTTCACGACGACGTAGGCGATCCAGTACAAGACACCGACGTTGCAGACGAAACCGGCGACGACGCCCGCCTCGAACCCCTCTTTCGCGGAGACGCCCCTTATTGCATAGAAGAGGGGAACAAAGGCAAAAAAGGCCGCGACCGAGATGTCCGCCTTCGGGTAGGAAAGCCAAAGAAGTATCCCCGAAAAAGAGGACAGGAGCAGCGCATTCTTACTCATGCTGCGCTCTCTGACCCGGCCGTTTCCCCGCCCTTCTCCTTCTCCGCCGTCCTCCGGACCCTGACCTTCTTTATCCGCCTATCGTCGGCAGACTCGACGGTCATTTCAAGACAGCCGTAGCAGACCTTCTCCCCGGACGCCGGTATCTTCCGGATCAGGTGGAGAATGAACCCGCCGAGTGTTTCATACTTTCCTTTGGGTATCTCGACACCGAAGCACGCCTCGACCTCCTCTATCTCGGTCCTGCCGTCCACCAGGAATGTGCCGTCGGTCATCTCGACGATTTTCCTCTCTTCCGGCTCATGCTCCCCCACTATTTCTCCTACTATCTCCTCGATCAGGTCTTCGATGGTGACGAGGCCCGCAGTGCCCCCGTATTCGTCGATGATGATGGCCATTTGACGGCGTTCCGCCTTCAATTCATGGAACAAGGAGTTTATGTTCTTCGTCTCCGGCACGTAGTAAGGTTTTCGCAGGATAGTCCGGATCTCATCACTGCCCACCTCTTGCGACCACATCTTGAAAAGGTCCTTCACATTCAGTATGCCGACGATGTTGTCCAGCGTTTCCCGGTAGACCGGCATCCGGGTGTAGCCGTGGTTAGACATCAGTTCCAGTATCTCGTGGATCGTCGCTTCGACCGGAAGCGCGACGATCTCCGTCCGCGGTTTCATGATCTCCCGCACGACCGTCTCCCTGAATTCGAGGATGTTTCGGATCATCTGACCGGAGTAATGGTCGATGATCCCCGCCGCCTCCCCCTCGGCGATGATTTCCTGGATCTCCCGCTCGAGTCGCTCTGGTTCTTTCTTAACCGCCGCCTTCAAAAAATCCCTTATTCCCATCTGGAAATTCCTCCTCCACCATCCCCGGCACCGGCGAGCAAGACTCGGACAAAGATCAAAAACCGACCTCCCTCGTTACCTGAGCGACGACCTTCCGCGCAACGGCCAAGGCCCTATAGTTAGAATCCACTGTAAGGATTGACAAGGGGATCCCTAAAACAGTCCGGGCAGAAGACCTTCGTGTCGACGTGACCGCAACCGTAACCCCAGAGGTCGAATTCACGACAGTCTACACACAACGGCCTGTTACAGCCGTCGCAGTAGATGACGGACTGTTTCATCCCGCAGAAACCGCAGATTTCCTTGTGATCAATCACTCGCATGTCGGAAACTCCATGTCGATATCGATGGGCGAATTTTATAACAGGATACACAGAATGGCAAGCAAATCAACAGAATGCAAAGGGGCCGGCCTTTTACTCAGGCCGACCCCTTTGATCATTGGCGGGGTCGATGGGATTTGAACCCACGCTCTCCGACGTGACAGGCCGGCGTTATAACCGGGCTTAACTACGACCCCAAATTCTATTTTTCACTGGTAGGCGGAACAGGACTTGAACCTGTGACTTCCACGGTGTAAGCGTGGCGCTCTCCCAGCTGAGCTATCCGCCCATCGATCGCCGCCTCGCAGGCGCGTAATATTCCACAGCAGAGCGAGCGTTGTCAAGGATTAAATCCCGCTTTCAGGCGTTAATCCTAACTTCCGGTGCTTCGGGACCGGGCACGATCGGGACCGGAGTCTCTTCCTTCTTTTCCCCTGTCCTTACCTCTTCCGGCTTGTCGGCCAACGCGACCTGCAGAACCTCGTCCACGTTTTCGACCAAGACGATTTCTACTGCCTTCAACACATTGGGCGGAATGTCCACGAGGTCTTTTTCATTATCCTTCGGGATGATGACGACCTTTAGGTTCGCACGATGGGCCGCAAGGATCTTTTCCTTCAACCCGCCGATCGGCAACACCCTCCCCCGCAGAGTGATCTCACCGGTCATGGCGAGGTCGCCCCTGACCTTCCGCTTCGTGAGCGCCGAGGCAATCGATGTGGCGATGGCGATGCCGGCGGATGGTCCGTCCTTCTGGATAGCCCCCTCCGGTACGTGGACGTGAACATCCATGTCCTTATAGAAGTTCTCCGGGAGCCCGAACTCGTCCGACCTCGACCTCACGTAACTGAAGGCGGCCTGAGCGGATTCCTGCATCACGTCGCCGAGCTTCCCCGTGAGCGTGAGCTTTCCGGTGCCCCGCATGATCGACACCTCGATCGGCAAGAGCTCCCCGCCGAACTCCGTCCAGGCGAGTCCTATCGTCAGTCCGACGGCGTTCTTGCCCTCTGCCTCGCCGTGCCTGAACTTGGGGACGCCGAGGTACTTGTGGACGTTCTTAGAATTGATCTTTATCTGCCCCTGATGGCCGCTCGTCACTATCTCTTTCGCGACTTTACGGCAGATAGAGGCGATTTCCCGCTCGAGGTTCCTCACGCCCGCCTCCCTCGTGTACTGGCGGATGATCGTCAGCAGTGCGCCGTCGGTAAAGCTGATATTTTCGCTCTTGAGTCCGTTCGCCTCCATCTCCTTCGCGACAAGAAACCTCTTCGCGATGTTCATCTTCTCCGGCTCGGTGTAACCGGCGATCCTGATCACCTCCATCCTGTCCTGAAGCGGGGCCGGGATCGTGTGCAAGACGTTCGCCGTCGTGATGAACATGACGTCGGACAGGTCGTAATCCACCTCCAGGTAGTTGTCGTTGAAGGCGTTGTTCTGCTCGGGGTCCAGGACCTCTAAGAGTGCCGATGCCGGGTCGCCCCGGAAATCGGAGCTCAGCTTGTCGATCTCGTCCAGGCATAAGACGGGGTTACTCGCTCCTGCCTTTTTCAGGAGCTGGATTATCTTTCCCGGCAGGGCGCCGATGTAAGTCCTCCGGTGCCCCCGAATCTCCGCCTCATCCCTGAGTCCACCCAGCGACAGACGCACGAACTTGCGGTTCGTCGCCCGCGCTATCGACTTGGCGATCGAGGTCTTCCCCACGCCCGGAGGGCCGACGAGACAGAGGATAGACGCCTTGTTCTTTTCCACGAGGGTCTGGACGGCGAGGTATTCGAGAATCCTCTCCTTCACCTTCTTGAGGCCGTAGTGGTCCTCTTCGAGGATGGCCTCCGATTCCTTCAGGGTGTTTTTGTTCTCCGTCTTCTCGCTCCAGGGGAGGTCGAGTATCCAGTCGATGTAGTTGCGCACCACCGTCGCTTCGGCGGACATGGGCGCCATCATCTTCAACTTCTTGATTTCATGCTTTACCTTCTTACTCGCCTCTTCGGAGAGATTCTTCGCCTTCAGCCTCTTCTCGAGCTCCTCGATCTCGCTCCTGAAATCGTCCTTCTCGCCCATCTCCTTCTGGATCGCCCGCATCTGCTCGTTCAGGTAGTAGTCCTTCTGCGTCTTCTCCATCTGTTTCTTGACGCGGCGCTTGATCCTCTCCTCGATCTCGAGTATCTCTATCTCGGAGAGCATCAACCCGTAAATCCGCTCCAGGCGCTCTTCTACTGTGGGTATCTCGAGCAACTTCTGCTTTTCTTCGAGTTTTATGTTGAGATGAGAAGCGACGATGTCAGCGAGCCGTTCCGGTTCGTCGATGGCCGAGACAGTCCCTATCAACTCCTGGGGTATCTTCTTGCTCACCTTCGCATAAGACTCGAAGGTCTCGATAACGCTGCGCGTCAGCGCCTCTATCTTCGGCGTCCGTTCCGCTTTTTCTTCGCCGTACTCCTCCACTTCCACGACGAAGAACTCGTCGTCGGTGATGAAATTCCTTATTCGGGCCCTCTTCTTTCCCTCGACGAGCACCTTTACCGTGTTGTCCGGCAACCTGAGAAGCTGGATGATCGTCCCGAGGGTCCCGATGGAGTAAATGTCTTCCTCTTTCGGGTCGTCCTTCTGGGCATTCTTCTGCGCGGCCATGAAGATGGCCTTCTCGTGTTTCATCGCCGATTCGAGGGCATTGACAGACCTCTCCCGGCCCACAAAAAGCGGTACGATCATATGGGGAAACACGACGACGTCCCGCAGGGGGAGCAACGGCGTGACTGTTACTTTTTCGTTTTTCTCGTTGTTTTTCCTGAAACTGAACATATCTCCTTCTACCAATCTATAATATTTTTATTATCTTATGCTGTTCCTGTCTTCTGCTCGAAAAGCAGTATGGGATGCTCCTTCTTCATGACCACATCCTCGCTGATGACGCATTCCTTCACGTCGTTTCTCGACGGGATGTCATACATGATGTCGAGCATGACATTCTCGAGTATCGCCCTCAGGCCCCTTGCGCCGGACTTCCTCTCGAGAGAAAGCCTCGCGATGGCCCTCATGGCGCCGTCCGCGAATTTCAACTTCACGTTCTCCAACTCGAAGGCCTTCTTGTACTGCTTGATGATCGCGTTCTTCGGCTCCACCAGGATCTTGATGAGGTCGTCCTCGCTCAGCTCGTCCAGCGTGGCGATGACGGGCAGCCGGCCGATGAACTCGGGTATCAAACCGTACTTGAGCAGGTCCTCCGGTTGGACCTCGGCCAAAACCTCGCCGATCTTCTTTTCCTTCTTGCTCCGGATGTTCGCCCCGAAACCCATCGAGGTGACACCGATGCGCTTCTCGATGATTTCGTCCAGTCCGACGAAGGCCCCCCCGCAGATGAAGAGGATGTTCGTCGTGTCGACCTGGATGAACTCCTGCTGCGGATGCTTCCGGCCGCCCTTGGGGGGGATGTTGGCCATCGTCCCCTCCACGATCTTGAGGA
>CAZRAC010000019.1:0-40947 GCA_964597995.1 uncultured Syntrophaceae bacterium
GCGTTCGCCGGAATGACGAAACGCGTAATTCTCGACTTTTTACGAGTCCATCAAGAATAAAAGAGATGGGTCAACGACAGTCGGAGGGCATCATGTTTAGAAAGACTTTTTTCGCGGTTCTTTTGTTGTCCGTGATATTCACGGCCTCAGCCGGCAATTCATGGTCGGCGCTCCGGGAAATCGACGCAGAAGCCGGGATCACCGGCATCGCCGTATACACAGACAGGGCGATGGTCAGGAAAGAAGCCGTCTGTGCCCTGCGACAGGGCAATAACCTGGTGCGTCTTGCGGGATTGACGACGAACCTTATCGATAGGTCGGTCCAGGTGAGTATCAAGGGTCAACCCACGGTCCGCATCCTGGACGTCAAGGTAGAGCAGACTCACCTGCAGAAGGCGCATCCGGAGAAAATTAGGGGCCTTCAGGACAGGCTGGACGGCCTTAACAAGCGGATCAAGGCGTTGTCGGATGAGGTCGCCGCGATAAACGGGGCGAATGATTTCCTGAAGCGGGTGACCCCCTTCGCTCAAAACCAGAAGATAGGCCTCGCCGACGTGGAGAGGTATGCGCGTTTTCTCGAAAAGTCCCTGGCCGAGAACTTCAGCAAGACAACGGATATCGAGGACCGGCTGAAAAAAATGCAGGAGGAAAAGAGGGCCGTCGAGAACGAGCTGGCGGGGTTGATGCCGGCAGAAACCGTGAAATCGGTGGCCGTGCTCCTGCAGGCCGAAAAGAGCGGAGAAGCGGTGCTTTCGTTGTCGTACATTACCTCGGGTGCGGGATGGTCCCCTCAGTACGAGGTTCGGGCCGATCCGACCGGGGCAAGGGTGACCGTGAACGCCTTTGCCGCGATCCGGCAATCGACGGGGGAGGACTGGAAGGACGCGCAGATCGAGGTCTCGACGGCGAAGCCCACTGTCGGCGGCGTCCCGCCTGAGCTTTCGGTATGGTACGTCGATGTCTATCGACAGCCGCCGGTCCGCGTTAAGGCGGCCATGCCGGCCCTGCAAGAGGCAAGATTGACGGCCGAAGAAGAAGCGGGCGCGCCTTCTTTTGGAGGGGCGAAGGTAGAGGAACAGGCGACTTCAGTGAGCTTTATCCTTCCCCACCGGACGACTATACCTTCGGACGGCCAGCCGCACAAGGCTCTGATTGCCTCGTCCGGGAAGGAGGCGACGTTCGAGTACTATGCCGTGCCGAAACTCTCACCATACGCCTACCTGAGGGCCGGCCTGGAGAGTCCTTTTTCGTTCCCCATGTTGCCCGGCGAGGTGAACGTCTACCTCGACAACATGTTTGTCAGTACCTGGCGCCTCCCGAAGACGGTGGTCCCCGGTGAAAAGATGGAGATTTCGCTCGGCGTCGACGAAGGGATCAAGGTGGGAAGGAAACTGTTGAGCAAGTTCACCGGGTATGAAGGCGTCATTTCCAGGGAAGCAAGGGTCAGCTATGAATATTCGATCGACGTGATGAACGGAAAAGGACATGAGATTCGCCTTAACCTGACGGACCAGTTCCCGGTTTCGAGGAATGAACAGATAAAGGTGGTGCGGGAACGGCCTCAGGGAGGCGAGGCGCAGGTCTCGGAGGGCGGGCTTATTTCCTGGGTTCTCAAGCTGGCGCCGCAGGAAAAGAAAGAACTCAGGCTCAAGTTCCGGGTAGAACATCCGAAGGACCTGAAGGTCGCCGGGCTTGAATGAAGGAAAGAAAAAAGCCCGGGGCAGCCTTGAACGACGGCCCCGGGCCTTTCCGTCACAGCTTTCGCATCAGCATCTGGGCCGCGATGTGGATTGCGTCCCAGGCCCCACCGAAGGGCGGGGCGTAAGCGAGGTCCAGATGGCCGATCTCTTCGAGGGTCATGCCGTTCCAGAGGGCTACGGAGAGACAGTTGATCCTCGTGACGGAGCCTTTTTCGGCGACCGATTGGGCGCCGAGCAGTTTCCCCGTGGCCTTGTCGGCGACGAGCTTCAACGCCAGTTTTTCGCCTCTCGCCATTGGACGTCCGACAGGCAGTCCCTGGATTATAGCGCTCACGGGCTGGAAGCCGTGATTCAGGGCCTCTTCTTCCGTGATGCCGGTGGCGGCGGCTTCAAGGTTGAAGACCTTGAAAGACTGAGCGCCCACGACGCCGGGAAATTTTGTCGACGCTCCGCCGATATTTTGGCCGGCCGTACGCCCCTGCTTGTTCGCCACATCCCCCAGCGGGTTGTATGTCCATTTGCCGATGACGCGGTGGAAGACCTCGCAGCAATCGCCCACGGCGTACACCTCTTCCCGGGAGGTACGCTGGAAGAAGTCTACCTTGATGGCGCTCCTACCCATTTCAACGCCCAGTGATTCCGCCAGCTTCGTGTTCGGTCTCGAGCCGACCCCGATCAGGATTATGTCTGCCTCGAGGTTTCCCTTGTCGGTCACCAGCCGGAGCGCGGAGTCCTTCCCCCTTTCGATGGAAAGGGGCTTTGTCTCGGGCATGAAAGTCACCTGGTTCTTGCCGAGTTCATCTAAGATGAGCTTGGCGAATTCGGCATCCCACCTCAGCACCGGCCGGGGGAGGATGTCGATCACCTGCACTTCCAACCCGTTGTTGCGGAAGGCCTCGCACATTTCCATGCCGATGTAGCCGGCCCCTACGATGACGGCCTTCCGACATTTTTTTTCGTTCAAGAAGGACTTTATCCTCAAGGCGTCCGTCAGGTTACGCAAGGTGAAGACACCTTCCAGGTCTTCGCCCGGAAGTCCGAGTTTCACGGCCTCCGCCCCGGTCGCCATGACAAGGATATCGTAGGGCAGGGCCGAGCCGTCGGAGAGATGTACGGTGCCTTTCGCCGGTTCGATTCCCTCCACGCGAGTCTTTATCTTGACGTCAATGCCTGTCTTTTTGAAATCCTCGGGAGTCCTGATGACGAGTCGCTTGTACTCTTTGATTACATCACCGATGTAATAGGGCATCGGTCAGGCGGCAAAGGAAACAAATTCCCCCCGCTCCACCATCGTGATCTTAAGAGAAGGGTCCCGCCTCTGTGCCTCCGCCGCCGTGGAAGGACCGGCAGCGCCGCCGCCTATGATTACTACGTTTTTGCTCATCGTTTTTTCCCTTTTCTCAATCCTTCAGGTTCTCGACGTTCTTTCCGAAAGGCCTCGAGGCCAGTTCGTTCTTGTCGGCGAAGATCAACTCCGCCGCGATTCCTGCTGCTTCCGTTATCAAGTCACGGCAGAACAGTGCATGGTCACGACAGAGCCAACTGGACTGCCACTGCTTTGTCAAGTCGCCGCAGAGAGTGCTCCCGTACTTCTCCTCAATCCTGTTCGGAATGATGTTGAACAAGCGGTACAGGCCCGGTTTGCCGTAAAGCTGCTCCTTGGACTTCATCGCCGCTTCCTTACCTTCACCTTCGGGGAGTTTGCTCCGCCCGTGTACCGCCCCCACGGCCATTATCGCCCCGCAGACCGCCCCGCAGGTCCCCCCAAAAAGGCCGCCACCGCCCCCAAATCCCGTGGCCAGCTTCTTGGCTTCCCCCGGTAACCCCGTATCTACGAGACTGAGTACCGCCTCGGTCACGCACTCCGCACAGTTGTACCCCAGACTGAAATTTTTCCTGGCCCGTTGCTTGATTTCTTCTATCTTAGCTTCCTTATCCATCGTATAATCTCCCCCCTTTCTCGAATTGGGGGAGATTATACGGCAGCGTCGAGTATTGTCAAGCATCCGTTGCTTTCATTTTCATTTGACTCTTGCAATTTTCGCCGTATCTGGTACCAATTGCCGACTTTAGACGAACCGACGAACCACCCAAGACATCCTTCTCTGGAGGTTTTTGATAATGCGAAATTTTCTTGAACCGGGGTCCGTGGCCTTCATCGGTGCCTCCCGGAAGACGGGAACAGGTGCGTACAACGGCGTGGAGATGATGCTGCGTTACGGTTACAAGGGACGCATCTACCCGATCAACCCGCAGGCCGGTGAGGTCTGCGGTCTCAGGGCTTTCTCCTCCGTGACGGACGTGCCGGAACCGGTAGACCTCGCCATCATTTCTGTGGGCCGCGACCATGTGGTGCCCGCTTTCAGCGAGTGCATCCGGTGCGGGATCAAGTCCGTCGTGATCATCAGCCAGGGGTTCTCCGACGCCGACGAAAAAGGCAGTGCCTTGCAGGCGGAGATCGTTCGGATGGCGCGGGGGAATGGGGTGCGCGTCCTGGGTCCCAATACCATGGGGACGCTGAACAATTTCCAGAACTTTTGGACGGGTTTTATCGACCTCCCCGCCCCGGAGGAATTCCCACCTGTATCCGTCGTCGCCCAGACGGGCCTGGTGCAGGTTGCCTACCTGAATATGTCATATAAGAGCTGGGGTAAGGCCGTCGACATAGGGAACGCCTGCGACGTCGATTTTGTGGATGCCCTGGAATACTTCGGCGACGACCCGGAGACGAAGGTCATCGTCTTCCACATGGAGGGGGTGCTCAGGGGAAAGGAATTCCTGGAGGCGGCTTCCCGGGTGTCGTTCGAGAAGCCGATTGTTGTCCTGAAGACCGGCCGCAGTAAGGCAGGCGCCGAGGCCGCGCTTTCCCATACCGGTTCCCTTGTCGGGGAGGATGAGGTCAACGACGCCGCCTTCGCCCGCGCCGGCATCATCCGCGTCAAGAGTACCGTCGAGATGCGTGACGCCGTCAAGGCGCTCCTCCGCCTCGGTGAGATGGCCGGAACCAGGCTCGGCGTCATAACTGCGACGGGGGCGGGAGGGATCATGGCCACCGATGCCTGCGAGGACTACGGCCTCACCCTGGGACGCGTTCCGGAAGGCCTGCCGGCCTTGCTGACCAAGGGGATGCCCGATTGGATACGCGTGGGAAACCCCGTTGACATCTGGCCCATCGGGATGATCGGGCACAACTACCCGCAGGTGTTGCATGTGACCCTTGTGGAGTTACTCAAATCGCCGGAGTTCGACGGGGTCATGGGGATCGTCCCCAACTTCAACTCCCCGCTCCACGCCGACATGTCGGTCGTCGATGCCGTGAGGGAGGCCCGGCGGCAGGCGGGGAACGTTAAGCCCGTCGCCCTGTGGGTCTACGGCGAGAGCGCCTCGGGGGAGAAAGAATTGGAGTCTATAGACGGCGTGGCCTGTTTTGAATCGATAGAGCAGGCTGTGCAGGGGCTCTCCTTCTGCTACAGGTACCATCGGATAAGGCAGAGGAAGGTTCCTCGGCAGCGGATTTTTTCTTACGGGGACGCAGCCGTCGAGGCGCTCTTGCGCGGGGGGAGGGAGAAGAAGACCATTCTCGGGAAGGATGCCCTCGCCCTCCTGTCGGAATTCGGGATACCGACGGTCCCCGGCAGGACTGCCAGCGACTGGCAGGGTGTGGAGGAGGCGGCCGAATCGATCGGTTACCCTGTGGTTCTCAAGCTTTACGGTGACGCCTTCCTGCATAAGAGCGAGTGGGGCGGCGTAGTGACGGGCATCCACAACAAGAAGGAGTTGCGGGAGGCCATGGAAAGAATCACGGAGAGGGTGCGCAGCCGGGACTCGCGGGTTGAGGTCGGTTTCGAGGTGCAGAAGCAGGTCTCCGGTAAGGAGCTGCTCCTTGGGTTGAAGCGGGACCCCGGCTTCGGCCTTGTGCTCGTCTGCGGTTTCGGCGGTATCTACACGGAGGTCTTCAGGGACATCGCCCGTCGGCTTGTGCCGGTCGACAGGCGGGAGGCCGAAGAGATGTTACGGTCGCTCAAGTGCTACCCGCTCTTGGCCGGGGTACGAGGAGAGACCGGCGTCGACATCGAGGGGCTTTTGGATGTCCTGGAAAGACTTTCCTTCCTGGCCACACGGGTGCCGGATATCGCCGAACTGGATATAAACCCCTTGATGGCCGACGCCGCCGGTTGCGTGGCGGTGGACGCCCGAGTCATATTATGACGTTACGGCAGCCTCGGTTGCCCCACAGGTCCTATCTGTTCTTCCATACCGGCTTCCTCTTCTCCAAGAAGGCTTTAAGGCCTTCTGCGGCGTCTTCGGCGAAGAGGTTCGCGACCATCACCTGATTGCCGTGGGCGTAAGCCTGGGCGTCGGAGAGGTTGACCTGGGTATAGAAGGCCTGCTTTCCGATGCCGAGAGTGAGGCGACTGGCCTCTGCTATCTTTTCCGCCGTCGCCCGCACTTCCTCGTCCAGTCGGTCCGCCGGGACCGCCTTGTTTATCAGCCCGTACTGTTCGGCCTCACGGGCGGATACCATCCGCCCCGTGAAGAGCATCTCCAGGGCGCGCTTCCGGCCTACGGCGCGCACCAGCGGTATGGCGGGTGTGGAGCAGAAAAAGCCGATCCGGACGCCGGGAGTCCCGAATTGAGTTCCCTCTTCCGCGACGGCGAGGTCGCAGGCTGCGACGAGCTGGCAACCGGCTGCAGTGGCCACCCCGTGAACTTTCGCGATCACCGGCTGTGGAAGCTCCTGGAGCTTCAGCATGAAACGGCTGCAAACCTCGAATATCTCTCTATAATCGGCCATGCCTTTCCCCACCATCTCGGAAATATCGTGGCCCGATGAGAAGACCTTGCCCGCCCCCTGGATGATGATGACCTTGATATCTTGTCGTTCTTTGATTTCGTCGAGCAGGCCGTCCAACTCTTTCAGCATCGCAAGAGAGAGGGCGTTCCTCTTTTCCGGGTGGTTGAGAGTGATCGTGCCCACAGCCTCTTTAATTTCGAACTGGACGTACAGGTGTGCCATCTTCCCCTCCTTCTTTCTCTGTAATCTCGAATAATATCAAATTATTTGATAATATTAAAGAAAAAGCCGACAGACTGTCAAGCCTAAAAAACATCGAATAAGAAACGGTGTCTTACGAGCGGAAATAAAAAGTTGTAGAATTTTTTTTGCGATTGTATTAAAACCTCCAAGTTTAGAGGTAATGCTTAAGGAGTTCTTCAGTTTATGAGGTTTGACATAGCAAAAACCGGAAATGGGATGACCTACGAGATCAGGAATATCGTAGGTGTAGCGAATAGATTGATGGAATACGGCAAGGAAATCTACTGGGAGAACATAGGGGATCCCGTCCAGAAAGGCGAGAAGATACCGGAATGGATGAAAGATGTCCTGAAAGGCATCCTGGACCAGGATAGCTCTTACGCCTATTCCCCGACAAAAGGCATGGAAGAGACGCGGGAATTTCTCGCCGAGAGGGTCAATAAAAGGAACGGCGTAAAGATCGACAAGGAAGATATCATCTTCTTCAACGGCCTCGGCGACGCCATCGCCCGTTCGTACAGCGCCATCCGGCTCGATGCCCGGGTGATCATGCCGGAGCCGACTTATTCGACTCACTTCCTTGCCGAGGTGCTCCATGCTTCCTTCCCCCCCAACACATACAAGATGGATCCTTACAGTAACTGGCATCCCGATATGCGAGAGCTCGAGCAAAAGGTCAAGCACCGGCGCGCCATCGTGGGCATCCTGGTTATAAACCCCGATAATCCCACGGGTTTTGTATACCCTGTAGAGACCCTCAAGCGGATTGTCAAGATCGCCAAAGAAAACGACATATTCCTGATTTTCGACGAGATTTACACCAACATGATCTACAACGGGAAGAAGTCGGCGCCCCTGTCGGACATCATCGGCGACATCCCCGGGATGAGCATGAAGGGCATCTCGAAAGAATGCCCCTGGCCGGGGGCGCGGTGCGGCTGGATCGAGTTCTACAACAGCGAGAAGGATGATGTCTTCGCGAGGTACGTCAACACAATCCTGACCCAGAAGATGTCGGAGGTGTGCTCGACGACCTTGCCCCAGATGGCCATCCCGAAGCTGTTGACTCATCCGGAGTACGAAAAATACCTGGACGAGCGTGTCCGTCACTACGAGAGGCTGTCCAATATAGCCTACGACATCCTGCGCGACGTTCCTTACATCGCCGTGAACCGGCCGAATGGCGCCTTTTACATGTCGGTGGTATTTAAAGAGGGTGCTTTAAACAACAGGCAAACCCTGCCGATAGAGCAGCCAGGGGTGAGGGATTACATCGAAAAAATCCTGGACGATAAGGTTGAGCAGGACAAGCGGTTTGTGTACTATCTCCTCGGCTCGACGGGGATTTGCGTGGTGCCGCTCACATCTTTCTTCACGTCCCTGCCCGGTTTCAGGATGACCCTGCTCGAGAAGGATGTATCTAAGTTCGAGCATGTCGTAAAAATCCTGGCCGAGAAGATTGTGGAGTACGTGGAATCCACGAGCCCCGCCGTTCAGCCGATGCTGGCGTAGACCGGTTTCTTTTCAAGAACCTTTAGGTCCTGGGTTTGAACGGCGAAAATTCGTAATCCTTTTCCTTGACGCCGATGACCAACCTGTCCTCGGTGTTGACCTTGAGCACGCCCTCGATGATCCGCTTGCAGCCGAAATCGTAAAAAGTGACCTGGTGGGTGGGCACCGCTTCCGGAGGCTGGTTTTTGAAGGATGCCACCTTTTCTTCCTCGGAGAGCCGACGGACAGTCAATTTTTGACAGCGTTCCCGGTCTTCCGCGTCTCCGGTCCGGATGATGACGACATAGTTGCCGTGAAATTTGATAGGCATCTTTATCTCTTCCATCTCTCTCCTCTTCGGCAAAGATTGATTTTCTGCTCATAGCACATCACGGTCGGATTATCCATCAAGAATGGTGGTAAAAGAGTCCGTGTATTTGCCGGTACCCTATGATAAAGAAAACCATATAGAACATAAAAGGGGAGGGGAACGAGATGGAATTGGGAGACCTTGTTTTGGTCATGGACCGAAGGCATCCCCTTTTAGGGTGTGTCGGGAAGGTCGTCGGAAAGCGCGGGGAAATGAGACCGGGCGACCCTTGGTTGCTCGTCTACGTACCTTCTCGCATGAGGAGTTTTCTGATTCCTCAATCCATGCTGAAGACGGACGAAAAAGCGGCGGAGCGGTACGAACCGCTCTATCCATGACGGTAGAGCCGACACCGCCGGCTATCCGTGTTTCAACAGGATTCCTTCGATTACGTTCGAGATGTCTTCGCAGATGTCGGTCGCCTCTTCGACGAGTTCGAGAATCTCTTTCCACTTGACGAGTTCGATCACGTCGTCTTCCCGTTCGAACAGCTGTACCATGGACTTTCGCAGTATCTGGTCGCCTTCATTCTCGAGGGTGTTTATCTCGACGCAGGTGTCCATGATGGTCTTGAAATTCTTGCTGTGATGCCGCATGTCGTAGATGATTTTCCTGATGAGGAAGACCGCTTTGCCCAAGATCTGAGCAAGCTCCTTGATCTCGGGGATGGGGCCCTTGATTTTGTAAAGGCTCATCTTGGCGCCCGCCTCCTCGACCAAGTCCAGGATGCTGTCCAGCTTGTTCGCCAAAGCGTAGATATCCTCCCTGTCGAGGGGGGTGATGAAGGTCTTGTGTAACTTGTTATAGACCCGATGGGTTATGACGTCGGCCTCACGTTCAATGTCTTTCAGCTTGGGAATCTTCTCTTCAGCGTGTTCATAATGGTCGAGTATCTCAAGGAGTAAGTTCGTCCCCTCTTGAATCTTTTCCGCCAGCTCTTCGAATTGATCGGAGAACGTCTCTTTTATCGAAAGTATCTTCACGGAACTGCTCTTTCTCTCTGTTTATTCCCAGACTTCGACGCCCTGAGCGGTGATTATGCCTGTGATGAGCTCGCGCGGCGTGAGGTCGAAGGCCGGGTAGATAGCCTTGACGTCTTTCCCGCTGATGGGTATCCCGCGGAACATCAGCACTTCCCGGGGGTCGCGCATCTCGATGGGGATGTCTTCTCCCGTTGGGGTACGGCGGTCCGGTCCGCTGTAAGCGAGGATATAAAAGGGAATATGGAAGTGGCGGGCTGATACCGCCAGTTGCAGCGTCCCGACCTTGTTGGCCACGGTGCCGTCCAGGGCGATCCGGTCTGCCGCCGTGAACACCTTCCCGACCATCCCCCGGGACATGGTATAAGCCGCCATATTGTCCGTGATGAGCGTGGTGTCAACCCCGAGTTGACTCACGGACCAGGCCGTGAGGCGGGCACCCTGCAGGTAGGGACGGGTTTCCGTGCAGACGACCTTGATATCCATGTCCTGTTCCCGGGCAAACCGGAGCATGTAAAGGAGAGCCGGTCCTGCGAAGCAATGAGTGAGTATCCTGTCCCCCCGGGCGAGGAGCGTCGCTGCGTGTCGTCCCGTCTCCTTCGATACCGTCCTCTGTCTTTCCAGGACCTTTTTCAGGTAATCGAGGATGAGTTCGTCTACCGGTCTTTCCTCCCCTCCCTCCCGGACTTTGTCCATGATCCTGTCTACCAGGGCCGCAAGATGATACCCGGTGGGGCGTGTGGCTTTAAGTCTTTCTGCCGCCTCCGTAAGCCTTTCAAAGATGTTTTTCCTTTTGCCGTGCCGCAGCTTCCGCGCCTCGAGGTAAATGCCGAAGCCGGCGGTAACGGCTATATCCCCCGCACCCTGGACCACCATATCCTCGATCGCGCGGGCGACATCTTCGTAGTTCGCGCAACGGACAGGGGAAATCTCGTGCGGAAGTTTCCTCCTGTCGACGATGATGAGGTACTCGCCCTCGAGGAAAACATTCCGCTCCAGGTCGATCAATAGAGGTTCCTCCATTTGCCTTTCCCGGTTGCGCTGATTTAATACTTTCGATTCTTATCATACCCCTTGCCGTCATGTAAACCGACAAACCTCGCCTCGCGGCCGGGGCGACGAAACATGGCCTTGAGAATAGGGTCGGGATAGACTAAGATGCATTGCATCGAGACATGTCCTATGAAGAAGTCAGCCGGTGAAACCAGGATGAGTCGTAAAGAGTATTTTCGGCCTGCACAACAGAGAAAATACCTCGGGCTGTTTGAAAAGCTCAAGAAATCCGAGCAGGAAAAATCGGTCATTCTCGATGCCATGACCGAGCTCGTCCTTTATCTCGACAAGGGTCTCAACGTAATCTGGGCCAACAAGGCTATGCACGAGGCCTTTCACTTGACCCCCGGTCAACTTAACGGAAAGCCCTGTTACAGGGCGCTGCATGACCGGGGAAAGGTCTGTCCGGTCTGCCCTGCCGAAAAGACGCTCGTGACCGGTGAGCCCCACGAGGTCTTTGATTTTTCCTCCTACGGGAAGAAATGGGTCCTCCGCAGCTACCCGGTTAAAAATGACGAGGGCGTTCTGACGGGGGTTGTCGAGATCGTCACGGACATCACCGAGAGGAGGGAAGCAGAAGAAGCCCTGCGTCGCTCGGAGCAGAAATACCGGGAGCTGTTCGAGAACGCCAACGACATGATCTTCATCCTCGACCTCGAGGGAAAGATTCAGTCCTACAACGCCCTCGTCTGGAAAACTTACGGCTACGACGATAAAGAATTGAAGGGGCTCAACATAGAGGAACTGCTGGACCGGGCCTATCTTCCGGTGGTTCGGGACCTCATCAGGAAAAAGGTCAGCGATGTCGAGGTCCAGAATCCCCTGGAATTTCTCACCTACACGAAGGACGGGGAGGCCGTCTGGGTGGAGGTGAATGCCCGGGTCATCAAGGAGAAGGGTAGGCCGGTCTCCATCCACGGCATCGCCCGCAACATCACAGAGCGCAAGAGGATGGAAGAGGCCCTGAAAAAAAGAGAGCGGGAGCTGGAAGAACAGTCCCGGAACCTGGGAGACGCCAATACGGCGCTCAGGGTGCTGCTGAGGCGTAGGGAGGAAGACAGGTCCGAGCTGGAAGAAAAGGTAATCTGCAATATCAGGGAGTTGATCCTGCCGTACGTCGAGAACCTCAAGATGACGAGCATCGACAGCCGTCAGTTGAATCAGTTGAAGATCCTCGAAAACAATCTGAGCGAGATCGTCTCGCCGTTCCTGCGGACCCTCTCATCGAAGTATCCGAACCTGACGCCCATGGAGATCAAGGTAATCAATTTCATCAAGGAAGGGCGGACGACGAAGGAGATCTCCGGCCTCTTGAATGTATCGCCCAGGACGGTCGAGGTGCACCGGAACAACATCCGCAGAAAACTGAGATTAAGCAACAGGAAGGCCAACCTGAGGTCCCATCTCCTGTCCCTGTAAGACTTCATTGTCAGGAAACTCGACCGTCTATAATACTTATATTATCTAAGTATATGATGCGTAATTTTTCCGTATTGATATTTCCTTTGATTAATGGTGCTATCTATCGGCCCGTGACGGATTTTAAGAACCGGGCGGTTAAAGAGGGCAGTCCTGGAGGTAAGAGATGAAATACGACACGGACGAGATAATCAGGATAAAAGTGGGGAGGGATCTGAGCCGGGATTACAAGGGTTTCAAAGGAACCTTCGCCGCGTTGGCTTATAACTGCTTACACAAAAAGGCCCTTCCCGGATTTTGTTATGAAGAAGGCTTGGTGGTGCATGCCGAGAGAGACGGAGGAACCTTGTCTCTTACCATCTCCGGCGGTCGCCCGGAGGACTCTTTGATAGAGATCATGGATATTGCACTGAGCAATTTAAGCGCCTTCCCAGTGGGTCCGGGGGAGGCTCAGTTTTCTGTTTATGTTGAGTAGGGGGGCGGACATACCGAAGGGTTATCAATCAAACAAAGTAAAGGAGGAACGGTCATGGCTTTAAAAACGGCGAAGGAATACCTGGAAAGTATCGAAAAGATGGTTCCCCGCGTTTACATTGGCGGCAAATGGGTAAAGAACCTCCTGGAGCATCCGGTGACGCGGTCCATGGTCATGGCAAATTCGATGATCTACGGCCTTGCCGAAGACCCGAGCCACAAGGAGGTCATGGTAGCCACGTCCCATCTGACGGGCGAGCCCATAAACCGCAACCTCAACGTAGCTCGTAACATCCACGACCTGGACATGAGGCAGGAGATGGCTCTCCTCACCAGTCAGACGGTGGGCACGTGCAATTATCGATGCGTCGGTTGTGATGCCCTCAACAGCCTTGCCTCGACGACCTGGGAAATGGACCAGGCGCTCGGCACGAATTACAATGAGAGGTTCAACAAGTGGCTGGCCTATGCCCAGGCAAACGACCTCGCAGTATCGGGTGCGATCACGGACGCCAAGGGCGACCGAAAAAAGAGGCCGTCCCAGCAGGACGAGCCCGACACCTTCGTTCGTCTGGTCGAAAAGCGGTCCGACGGCATCGTCGTGAGGGGGATCAAGGTGAGCCAGAGCGGCGCTATCGGCTCCCATGAGACCCTCGTCCTCCCGGGTGGTGCCCTCAGAGAGGGGGAAGAGGCCTTCGCCCTCGCCTTTGCGGTGCAGAACAGCGCCCCCGGGCTTACTTACATCTGCCAGTACAACGCTTATTCGGCGGAGCGTGAGATGTACCCCGAGGAAGAGCTGGGCAACCCGATTTACGGGCAGCGGGAGACGTCGACGATGTACTTCGACAACGTCTTCATCCCCTGGGAGCGCGTGTTCCACTGCGGTGAGACTAAGTACAGCGGGCGCATGGTGACTCGGTTTGCCAAGGCCCACCGCATGAATTGCGGCGGTGCCTGTAAGGTGGGCTTCGCCGACCTGATCATCGGGGGCGCGTTGCTCGCCGCTGAAAGCATAGGTGTGGAGAAGGTACCCCATATCCAGGAAAAGATCATCGACATGCTTCGTTACAGCGAAACGTCTCATGCCTGTGCGATCGCGGCTGCGATGAGGGGAAGAGAGGAACCGAAGGGTTCGGGCGTGTTCCTGCCGGACGACCTTTTCGGCAATGCCGCCAAGCTGAACATAGCCCACGGTTTCTATGAAATCATCAAGAACGCAGGGGATATCGGAGGCGGCCTTGTGGTAACGATGCCGAGACAGAAGGATCTGCAGGATCCGGATGTCGGCCCGATGCTGAAGAAGGCCTTCGCGGCGGTGGCTCCTGCTGAGAAGCGGCTCAAGATAGCCAAGTTCCTGCAGCATTGGTCTGCCGGCCTGCACGGTCCGGGCACTTGGCACGGCGCCGGTGCGCCTCAGACCCAGAGGTTTATGTTCACAGTCCTCACGGATTTCGAGGCCAAGAAGAAGATGGCCAAGAAGCTCATGGGGCTTAAAGATTAAGAAGGCTTCGGTTCGGTAATGATAAGAGGGCAAGGCGGCAGCCTTGCCCTTTCTCGTCTCCGTCAGGACGGAGACCTAAAAAGCATGTTTTGCCGCGGACTCTTATCGTCTTTTACTCTTGACAAAGATTACGTTAAGTTATAACAAATATCTTAGGGATGGTTTAAGTTCGTGCCGTTCGAGGTGCCAAAAAACACTGTCTTTATAGACAGTTTTTCTAAACCAACCAAAGGAGGGAGTAAAGTGTATTTTGCAAAAGAACTGCTGGAACAGTCCAGCACCCTGCGGAAGAAGTGGGAAGATGAGGTCAGGAAGGTCATAGCCAAGAACCCCGACCAGAAGCCGGAGCGGCTTTGGACGACGGTTTCTGACCTTCCCATCAAGAGACTCTACACGCCCGAAGACATGCAGGACATGGATTTTGCCAATGATATCGGCTACCCAGGGCAGTTTCCTTTCCTGCGCGGCAACCAGGTGACGGGATACCGTGGGAAGTACTGGACCTTCAGGATGTTTTCCGGGATGGGCGACGCCCGGACGACAAATCAGAGATGGCACCTCCTGTTGAAGGAAGGGCAGACCGGTCTTAGTACGGCCTTCGACTTTCCGACCCTGATGGGCTACGACACCGATTCTCCGAAGGCCCGGGGCGAATGTGGGAAGTGCGGTGTGGCCATCGACACGCTGGAAGACTTTCTGGTCCTCGTCGATGGGATTCCCCTGGACAAGGTGACGACCTCTATGACGATCAACCCGCCGGCGACGGCCCTGTGGGCGATGTACTGCGCCGCCGCTGAACTCAAGGGTATTCCTTTGGACAAGATCGGCGGCACTATCCAGAACGACATGCTCAAGGAATTTATCGCCCAGAAAACCTTGATGTGTCCGCCCGAGCCCTCGGTGAAACTGATCAGCGACACGGTGGAATTCGGCACGAAGTATGTTCCCCGGTGGAACACGATTTCTATCAGCGGCTACCATATCCGGGAGGCAGGTTCCACGGCAGTCCAGGAATTGGCCTTCACGCTCCGTGACGGGATGGAGTACGTGGAAGACGTCATGAAGCGAAAAGGGTTGGATGTCGATGACTTTGCTCCGCGCCTCTCTTTCTTCTTCAACTCCCACATCGATTTCTTCGAAGAGATCGCCAAGATGCGCGCTGCGAGGAGAATCTGGGCGAAGGCCATGAGAGACCGTTACAAGGCCAAAGACCCAAGGTCCTGGTGGATGAGGTTCCACACCCAGACGGCGGGTTGTTCGCTCACGGCCCAGCAGCCTTACAACAACGTCGTCCGGACAGCGACGGAGGCCCTGGCCGCCGTACTCGGCGGGACACAATCCCTGCACACCAACTCCCTCGACGAGGTCCTCTGCCTGCCCTCTGACCATGCCGTCCAGATTGCACTCCGAACCCAGCAGATCCTAGCTGAGGAGACGGGTGTCGCCAACACGATCGACCCGCTGGCTGGTTCTTATTTCATCGAGGCGCTGACCAACGAGATGGAGCAGCAGGCCTGGGACTACATCCACAAGATCGACGAGATGGGCGGCATGGTGGCAGCGATCGAGAAGGGA
This sequence comes from uncultured Syntrophaceae bacterium, assembly GCA_964597995.1. Lineage (GTDB taxonomy): Bacteria > Desulfobacterota > Syntrophia > Syntrophales > UBA4778 > UBA2207. The sequence continues at coordinate 15,602 of CAZRAC010000019.1, forward strand.
TTCCCCCAGCTCGAGATCTCCGACGCCGCATACAAGTTCCAGCAGCAGATAGACGCGGGCGAGAAGATCATGATCGGTATCAACAAGTACGTCTCCGAAAAGGTCGAACCCATTCCATTTGTCGAGATCGACGACAGGGTGGAGATAGAACAGATCGAGCGCCTCAACGCCGTCCGCCGTAAACGGGACAATAAGGCTGTGAAGAAGTGCCTCGACGACCTCAAGAACGCCTGCAAGAAGGGCGAGAATGTCATGCCTTACTGCATCGAGGCCGTGAAGAACCTTGCCAGCGTCCAGGAGATCTGCGACGTCTACCGCGAAGTCTACGGCGAATACCGTGACCCGGGACTCTATTAATAATTAGGGATGATTCAGGAGGGAGATCAGACTATGGCAAAGAGAAAACTTCGTGTGATGGTTGCTAAACCGGGTCTTGACGGCCATGACCGCGGCGCAAGGGTGTTGGCCAGGTGCTTCCGCGATGCGGGCTATGAAGTGATTTACACCGGGTGTCATCAGACACCCGAGCAGATAGCAGCGGCGGCGATTCAGGAAGACGTGGATATGGTGGGGTTGAGTTGCCTTTCCGGCGCCCATCGTTATCTCTTCCCGGCGGTTAAGAAGCTCCTTGTGGAAAAGGGGGCGGATGACATCGTGGTAGTGGGCGGGGGCATCATCCCGGACCAGGATTTTCAGTATCTCTACGACAACGGAATCAAGGAGATCTTCACGCCCGGTGCGACGCTCGAAAGCATTGTTAAGTGGGTTAACGAAAATGTGAAACCAAGGAATTGATAAATGGAAAAAACCGATAAAATCAGGGCGGGAGACGTTCGAGAGGCATCCCGCCTCATCCGAAACATCGAAGACAGTGTTCCTGAAGCGAAGTCGGCTATCAAGCACATTTACCCTTTTACGGGAAAGGCCCAAGTCATCGGTATAACTGGGTCGCCCGGAGCGGGAAAAAGCACCCTGGTTGACGGGTTGATCGAGTGTTTCCGGAAGAAGGGAAAGACGGTCGGTGTGCTCGCCGTCGACCCTACTAGCCCTTTCACCGGTGGTGCCATCCTGGGTGACAGGATCCGTATGCAACGCCATGCGGAGGATGCGGGTGTGTTCGTGAGGAGCCTTGCCACGCGGGGCGCCCTCGGCGGCCTGTCTAAGGCCGTGGGGGATGCGATCCACGTCATGGATGCCATGGGTAAGGACGTCATCCTGGTGGAAACCGTCGGTTCGGGACAGCAGGAGGTCGAGATCATAAACCACGCCCACACGGTGCTCGTGGTTTTGATACCAGGCATGGGCGATGAAATCCAGGCCATAAAGGCGGGAATAATGGAAATCGCCGACGTCTTCGTGATCAATAAAGCGGACAGGGAAGGGAGCGGAAAACTGCAAAGGGAGATCATGACTATGCTCGACATGTCGCCTATTCCCGCCGGAGGTTGGCGGCCGCCGATCGTGAAGATCGGCAACGCCTTCGACCCGGCGGAATTCGAGAAGGGGCTTGACGAGCTGGCCTCAAAGATCCTTGAGCATCGAGAATATCTTATTAACCACGACCTCCTCGGCGACCGCATCCGCCGCAAAAGGACCCACGAACTGAACGAGGCGCTCCGCGAGGCGATCCTCGAACCGGTGCTCAATGTTCTTGTCAGCTCGGGTGAGCTGGACCGTATGCTCGACAGGCTCCAGAAAAAAGAGGTTGACCCCTATACGCTCGCAGAAGAAGTCGCGAAGAAGTATCTTACGGGGTGCGTCTGAGCGTTCAGATGTTCCAATAGTGACAGAAAAAACCCGGGATGACTGCAGCGTATGTTGTAGCTCCCGGGTTTTTATAAAAGGATGGGGTGGCCGCAGTGACTGAAGATATCATCCAAGACACGTTGTCGAAATTCAGCAGCGGCTTGGTAATGGTCTATACAGGCGACGGGAAGGGTAAGACGACCGCCGCTATGGGACAGGCGCTCCGCGCCCTGGGACACGGCCGCAAGGTCTTTGTCGTTCAGTTTATGAAAGGGAGAAAGTACGGAGAGGTCCTCTGCGCCGAGAAGTTTCTCCCCGACCTCACCGTGCGCCAGTGCGGTCTCGATAGCTTCGTGATGAAAGATAATCCCGCGCCCGTGGACATCGAGCTTGCCGGGCAGGGATTGAATCTGGCGAAAAAAGTCCTGTCTTCCGGCGAATACGACATGGTGATCCTCGACGAAATCAACGTAGCACTTGAGTTCAAGCTCATCGCCCTCGATGAGGTCCTGGAAATCATCCGTAACAAACCACGAGAAGTCGACCTGATCCTGACGGGAAGGTACGCACCCCCGGAGATAATCGAGGCGGCGGATATGGTTAGCGAAGTCCGCGAGATCAAGCATCACTATGCGAAAGGGGTTAAGGAGCGGGCGGGGATCGAATTTTAAGAAAGAGGTTGTGAGGTCCGCGTTTCAATCGGAAAAACATTCCGTCGGAAAAGCAGCTCGCAGCCGCCGTCCGCAGCGAACGACCCTCGTCATCGCCCGTATACCCGCCTTTGGTGGAACGACGGGGCGGTCTTTTCCCCCGACGCAAGAGAGAAAAACGGTCCGATGCGCAGGACTCCGAAAGAAGAACTCGAAAACCGTATAACGAAACTGCAGGGTCGGATGGCCTCCGACGGAATCGACGGCGCCCTCGTCATGCAGAACGCCGACCTCCTATACTTCGCGGGGACGGTCCACCAGTCTTTTCTTTTTGTACCTTCTTCGGGAAAACCGCTGCTCCTGGTGCGAAAGAACTTTGAACGGGCAAGGGATGAATCGTCCATCGACGATATGGTATTCATAAATGACATCCGCCAGTTACCCGTTGTTTTGCGTGATCATGGGCATGAAACTTCGGGAAAACTGGGGATGGAGTTAGATGTCCTTCCGGTCAATCAGTACCGGCGGTTTCAGAAACTTTTCAATCCCGGGGAGGTCGTAGACATCTCTCCTGCGGTCCAGGCGATACGGAGTATAAAGAGTCCGTACGAAGTCGAGATGATGGAGGAGGCGGCCGAACTGGTGGACTTCATGGTCGGTGTGGCCAGGAGTTCCCTGAAGGTAGGGATGACGGAGGTGGAACTGGCAGGAAAGGTGGAGGCGGCTGCAAGGGAACGGGGGCACCAGGGGTATGTCCGGATGAGGTCCTTCAATCAGGAAATCTACTGGGGATACCTTGTCTCCGGCCCGGATTCCGCGGAACCTTCTTTCATCGATACGACTACGGGCGGAAGGGGCGTCGGCGTCGCCTTTCCCTCCGGCGCCGGCCTCCGTACCATAGGGCCTAACGAGCCGGTGATATTCGACCTCGTGGGCGTTGTAGAGGGGTACAACAGCGATGAAACGCGCACTCTTTCCGTCGGTCCTCTTCCTGGAAGGTTGATGGAGGCCTACCGCGTGGCGCTGGAGATCCTCCAATCCCTCGGAGACATGGCCAGGCCGGGTGTAGCCGCCGAAAAACTTTTCCTCAAGGCGGAGCAGATAGCAGACCGCTACGGCCTGGCGGAGCACTTCATGGGTTACGGGAAACAGAAGCCGGTCTTTTGCGGACACGGCATCGGTATTGAGTTGGATGAACTGCCAATCCTGACAAGGAGAAACGCGGAGCCGCTGCTCCCGGGGATGGTTTTTACGGTCGAACCGAAGTTTGTTTTTCCCGGCCTGGGGGCCGTAGGTGTGGAAGATGATTTCGTGGTGACGGAGACGGGCGTGCGGAAACTCACGGCGTCTACGTATGAGGTGGAGGTTTGATCCAAAGTCGAACTCCGGAACGGCAGGAACGAAAAAAATAGAAGAGACAGTGCCGGCAGAGCGAAAGAAGAAAGAACCGGCGTCGGAAAAGACGCTGGAAGAGATCATCCTGCTGCTGATAGAGAAAGGCGCGACGCGGGGAAAGATAATCGACATAGCGGACATCGTTGTGGACGAACGGGTGCGTCTCAAGTGCCGGATACCTCTCTGCGACAGTTTCGACCGTAATCTCATGTGTCCCCCGCGACTGCCGTCCTTGGATGAATTCAGGCAGGCCCTGAGCAGGTTTTCGGGTGCCATCTTGGTCCAGGTTTCTGCGGAATTCATGGGCCCCGGCGAGGCCTTTCGGCATGCGAAGACACTGCATGAACTGATAAATCTGGGAGAGAAGGAGGCTTTCGAGGCGGGATTCCGTTTTGCCGCCGGTTTGATCGGCGGGTGTTGCCGGCTTTGTGATGTATGCGTGGCGGCCGAGCCTCGGGGTGCCGGCGAGGCCTGTCGGTTTCCTTTTAAGGCCCGTCCTTCCATGGAAGCGATGGGGATAGATGTTATCGCTACGCTGGAGTCGGTAGGATGGCCGTCGGGATTTCCGGTGACCGACCGGGTCACCTGGACGGGGCTCATCCTCGTTTGAAGTAACGGATGCGCGGTGAAGGGTGAAAGACTTTTCCCCCGCGGTTTTTGATTCATCATAAGGAGGTTTGTCATGGGTTTACTCAAAGAAGCTGCGATTCCCATCGGGCGCATGGTGTTCATTCCCAAGGCGAGTGGTATGACGAAAGACAGCCTGGAGGTCGAAGCGAACGGACAGTACCAGATTATCGAGAGGCCTGACCGTTTCGAGATCAAAAACGCCGAATGCTGCCGGAGTATCCTAGTAAAAGTTAAAACAAAGGAATGAACGTCTCGGGAGTTCTACCATGAACAAGCGGCTACTGCTTGTAGTGCTGGTGGTTTTTTTTGTCTCGGGGTGCGCCTTCGTCAACATCCCCCTCTACGTTACACCGCAACCCTTGCAGGAAAAAGTCCTTGAAGGTGAGGGAAAGACCAAGATCCTACTGGTCGGCGTATCGGGGTTACTGTCCGAAACGGCAAAGGATAGTGGGTCTCTCTTCAGAGAAGAGGTTCCCCTGCTCTCACGGTTGAAAGAGGAGCTCCAAAAAGCCGAGAAGGACAGAAGCGTAGGCGGGTTGATCGTTAGGATCAATTCCCCCGGGGGAACGGTGACGGCATCGGACGCCATCCACCATGAAATCACAGAGTTCAAGAAGCGGACGGGCGTTCGAGTTGTCGCCTGCATCGCCGGCTTGGGGACATCGGGGGCCTACTATGTCGCTTCCTCGGCCGATGAAATCGTGGCCCTTCCCACCTCTGTCACGGGTAGCATCGGGGTGATAGCGATGAGGTTCGACGTCCACGACCTCCTCGGCAAGATCGGCGTCAGCACGGAAACGGTAAAGTCGGGCGAGAAGAAAGATTTATGGTCCCCCTTCCGTCCCAGCACACCGCAGGAGACCGAGATCATGCAACGGATGATCGATCAGCTCCACAGCCGCTTTATCGATGTCGTCGCGGCGGGAAGGAAGAATGTGCTGACCCGGGCGGAGGTCGTGAGACTCGCCGACGGCCGGATTTACACGGCCGAACAGGCCCGGGAAGCGAAGCTCGTGGACCGCATCGGATACCTGGACGATGCCCTTTCCGGAATCAAGCGGTCGTTGAATGTCCAAGACGCCAAGCTGATTGTGTACCACCGGCCGGATACGTACAGGGGGACGATTTATTCGGACGCCAACCGATTGCCCCCGGTGGTCAACCTACTGAACGTCAACGGAGATAGTCTGTCTCTTCTCCCGGAAGTAAGATTTCTCTACCTGTGGAATCCCTGAATGGAAGACCATCTTTTACCAGGCGTCAAAGAGGTTGCCGACGACCTCTTCATGATTACCCTGCCGATGCCCTTTCGCCTCGAACACGTGAACGTCTATGCCCTTATTGAGGGCGACGGTCTTAGCCTATTCGACACGGGGGGAAATTTCCCGGGGACGTTCGACATCCTCGAAGAGTTTTTGCAGAAAGTAGGTTTTTCGGTCACCCGGGTGCGGCGTGTATTCATCACCCACTTTCATGCCGACCACTGCGGAATCGCCGGCCTGATCAAAGAGAAGTCCGGGGCCTCCGTTTTGATGTCGGAGACGGATTTTGGGGGCATTCGCTTCCTCGATCAGGAAGGGACTCACCTCCGGCTGCTTCGGACTTTCTGCCTCGAGCAGGGTCTAGACAACGGGACGGCCGAGATGGTAGCCGGGATTTTTAGGTCCTTTAAGGAGATTACCCGGCCCTTTCAGGTCGATGCGTACCTGGAAGACGGCTCAGAAGTAACCGCCGGGGATAAAACGGTCAGAGTGGTTGCGACGCCGGGGCACACGAGGGGGCATTGTTCGTTTTTCATTCCCGAGGGCGGCATCCTGGTCGCGGGCGATAACGTCCTGCCCCACATAACACCTAACTTGAGCATCGACCTTCTTTCACCGGCGTTCCGGCCTTTGAAGAGTTTCATCGGATCGCTGGAAAAGGTCAGCCGCCTCCCGGTCGACACGGTATACCCCGCACACGGCCTGCCCTTTTATGATCTGCAAGGGCGGGTGGAAGAAATCAAGGCACACCACCGGGAGAGAAAGGCCTTGACGCTCCGTGCACTCGAGGGCCGCCCGAAAACGGCCGTGGAGGTCTCCCTGGTAATTTTTGGGAGTGACCTTCCCGAATTCGACAGACTTCTCGCCCTCAATGAGACATACGTACATCTCCTGGAGCTGGAGCATGAAGGCGTCATCAGGCGGTATCGACAAGGAGAAAAGTATGTTTTCACCTTTGCGTGAACCATTCTTATCGATGGAGGGGATTTGACATGGAGCTCGGAAAAGCAGTCAGAGAAAGAAGGAGCATCAGGCAGTTCAAAAAGGAACAGGTTCCCGAACAGGTCATCCGGGAAATACTCGAAGGGGCGAGATGGGCGCCGTCATGGGGTAATACCCAGCCGTGGGAGTTCTACGTCATCACCGGCCGGCCGTTGGAAACCATCAAGAAAACAAACCGGCAGAGGGTGATGGACGGAGTTGCCCCGGCGCCGGACATCAGTATGCCTCAGGAATGGCCGGAGTATATGAAGGCGAGGTACATGGGCATCGGAAAGAGCGTCCTCACCGCTTTGAATGTCGAGCGCGACGACAAGGAATCCCGCACTCGCTACAGCGCCGACATGTTCTACCTTTTCGATGCCCCCTGTCTGATCGTGGCCGTTCAGGATAAGGGCGTTACGAGCAACTACCGACTCCTCGACATCGGGCTCATCCTGCAGACGATCTGTCTCCTCGCCCACGACAGGGGCCTCGGGACTTGCATCATGGCCTGTGCCATCGGCTACCCTGACGTCCTCAGGGATGTAGCGAAGATTCCAGAGTCGAAGACCATCGTGATGGGTGTCACCGTCGGTTATCCCGACCTGGATGCCCCGATAAACCGGTTCAAAAGAACCCGGGCTGACGTCGAGGATTTCGTGACCTGGATAAAGTAGGTGACGTCCTTCCAGGATGCAAAAGTCGGGGGTAGGGCCCTCTTACTGAATTTATTTCCTGCGGTCCTTGCGCTTGTGCCGGTGGCTTCTCTCGGCGGTGTCTTCCCATTTTTTGAGGATGGATAGGAGCTCCCGGCGCTGTTCCGGTGAAAGCTCCTTCATCGTCTCGGTCTGCATCTGCATCATCGTTTTCTCCAGGGCGGCACGGGCTTTCTCGACCTCACCGGTTTGCCGGTCGATCTCATCCTGGTCGAGGTCGGCCTTTGTGAGCAGGTCTTCGAGAAGCCCCTTCTGGTGACGGTAGTTCCAGCGATCTTCGACGATCTGGTTGAGGTATTCGTCGTAGATTTCCCTTACTCGTGAGAGTTGCCCGTCTGTAAGTCCCAGCTTCTTGACGACCTTCGGGCGCTCCCACCATTTTTTCACTTCGGGTTCATAGGCCTTTTTCTTTTTCGAGGTGCCATGAGAGATCGGGGGCACTAGAAGCAGGACGACGCAGAGGACGCAAAAAAATACCAGGCATTTTTTCATTACGGTACCTCTCTTCTTTTTCCTTTTGTCAAAAGTTTTTTCTCATTGAAATACGCTATCACAGAGCTTCTTGACATACCAGTCTGTGAATACGGTGCCTGGAAGATGTGCAGATTCGGCTTCTCTTTTTCAACCAGGGCGTGTATAAGAATAGACGTTTGTGTTCATTTCTCGCATGATTTGTCAGTACCGTGTTCAATGAATTGAATTACAAACCCTGCCCATTCTTCTAATCGAGGTTGCCTGACCGCAAGAAAGAGGCGGTCCGAAATATAGAACGCGCTTAAATCCACGAGGGTATTTATGGTGAAAAGTAATTTAAACCTTGGGCTTATTGGTAACGGTCGCATTGGAGCATTGATCAATGAGGAGGCCGAGATTGTGTGGTATTGCGTGCCTCGCTTCGATGGGGACCCCACTTTTTGTTCCCTTCTCAAGGATCATGAACGTGGTGAGGGGTTCGGGTATAACTCTGTCGAACTGGTCGACCTGGTGGCGATGAAGCAATTATATGAAGAGCACTCGGCCATCCTGATAACGAGACTTTACGACGCTCACGGTGGGGCCGTTGAAGTTCATGATTTTGCACCGCGGTTTGTACAATTCGGCCGCATGTTCACACCTATCATGATCATCAGGCATATCAACAGGATTGCAGGTGAGCCGCGTATTGTCGTCCGTATGCGCCCCGCCTATAACTACGGTCAATATCCATGTGACACTACTTTTGGCAGCCATCATATACGTTATGTGGGAGACAACTGGACAATGCGGGTGACGACTAACATGCCTATTACGTATCTGATCGAAGAGTCACCTTTTTTCCTCGAGGACAGCGTTTCTTTGGTGTTAGGGCCGGATGAAACGATTCCGGAAAATATCCATATGTTGTCCCGGAGATTCCATGAGGATACCCTTCAATACTGGAAGGAATGGGTGCGCGATTTGGCCATTCCCTTTGAGTGGCAAGAAGAGGTTATCAGGGCTGCCATAACATTAAAACTCAATGCCTTTGAAGATACAGGTGCGATCGTGGCGGCCATGACGACGTCCGTCCCGGAAGACCCAAATTCGGCTCGCAACTGGGATTACCGTTACTGCTGGTTAAGGGATGCGTACTTTGTCGTAAGTGCCTTGAACCGGCTGAGCACGACCGAGACGATGGAGAGGTATCTTAATTTTCTCGTTAATGTGGTGGCTGATTCCATAGACGGGCATCTTCAGCCCGTCTATGGAATCTCAGGGGAGACCCGTCTCGAGGAATACGTCGTAGAATCATTGCCGGGTTACCGGGGCGTAGGTCATGTGCGAGTGGGTAATGACGCTTATCGCCAGGTCCAGAACGACGTGTACGGGTCGGCCATTCTGGCCGTGGCCCATACGTTTTTCGACTGTCGTCTCGTCAAGCGAGGCGGGATGACCTTGTTCCGCCACCTCGAAGAACTGGGCAAGGTGGCCTTTAAGGTGTACAACCAACCCGACGCCGGCCTGTGGGAACGGAGAAATATACTCAAAACACATACGTTTTCTGCCGTCATGTGCTGGGCCGCCTGTGATCGCCTCGCGCGGATCGCGGAACGATTGGGGTTACCTGAAAGGAGAAGCTATTGGCAGAAACGGGCCCTAAGCATTCATCGGACAATCTGCCGTAGGGCGTGGAATGAAAAGCGGCAAGCCTTTGTTTCCTCCTTCGAGGGGGATTCACTCGATGCGAGCATCCTTTTATTGTCAGAACTGGGTTTTCTTCCCGCAAAGGATCCCCGCTTTGAACAGACGGTTGCCGCCGTGGAAGGAGAATTGTTGCGGGGCAACTTCGTTTACCGTTACGTGGAACCGGATGATTTTGGTCTCCCGGAGAACGCCTTCATCGTCTGTACCTTCTGGTACATTTGCGCCCTTTTATCTCTGGGCAGAACAGAAGAGGCGCGCGACCTCTTTGGCCACGTTATATCGCGGGCAACCCCCCTGGGGCTTTTTGCCGAACACATAAATCCTACAACAGGTGAACAATGGGGTAATTTTGTCCAGACATACAGCATGATAGGATTGATCAATGCCGCCATCCGTTTGAGTAAGAGGTGGGATGAGGCTTTTTGAGAGGGATGTAGTTAATGACCGTGATTGATAAGATTATTTCGGGATTCCAGAGATTGAAGATTCATCTGCGCTTCGTGTTGCCGCTTGCCCTTTCGCTCGTCGTTCTCGCCTATTTTATGATGCCTCTAGTGGATAAACTTACTCTCCGCTGGACGATTCGGGACCTGGATATGCGGTCGGACATCATTGCGCGGACGATGGAAGAGTCCTTGTCGGAACTGGTCAAACAAGGTAAGCGGGGCAAGATCCTTGCTATCTTCAATCGTGCGATCCGAGACGAACGATTGTTTGCCATTGCCTATTGTGATAGGGAAGGAAACATCATCTATCGGACGAACACGTTTCCAGCAGATCTAGACTGCGAGAAATTCGTGAAGGAGCCGGGGAAATCCTATACTATCCGTGACCTCTTCAAAAAACCCGTACACCTCAAGACTTATCCATTGATGGACGAAGATCAACCTCTCGGTACATTGATCCTCGTCCATGATATCAGCTATGCTGAGCGCCGAAGTGCGGATACTCGCAGGTATCTGTTTTTTCTGTTCGTGGTCATCGGTCTCATCGTCTCGGCCGTGACGGTCATCGTGGCACATCTGAGCTGGCGAAAATGGACACAGGGCGTTCGCACTTTTTTGCTGCGCGGCAAAAACCGTCGCGGGCCTGTTCCTGCCGAGATCAAGCCCCTCGTGATGGATTTGAGAAACCTCCTCCGCTCGCTGGACGAGGATCGCAGGCTTACCGATGACCTCACCGTTACGTGGAATCCCCAAAGGCTTCGGGATCTCCTCAGAAAATATATGCGGGGGGAACAGATTATTGTGGTATCCAATCGGGAACCCTATATTCATGTAAAAGGTGAGGCTGGCATCGAGGTAAGGCGACCTGCCAGTGGGCTTGTTACTGCCATCGAACCCATCATGCGGGCGTGTTCGGGTACGTGGATTGCTCATGGCAGTGGTACGGCAGATCGGGATACGGTAGATGCTTATGACCATGTTCGGGTTCCGCCCGGAAAAGAGCAATATACTCTCCGTCGCATCTGGATGACGGCAGCCGAGGAACAAGGATACTACTATGGGTTTTCTAACGAAGGGCTCTGGCCCCTGTGCCATATTGCCCATATCAGGCCCGTCTTTCGGAACGAAGACTGGGAATCTTATATGACAGTCAATCATCGCTTCGCCGAGGCGGTAGCAGAAGAGGCAAAGACCGAAGACCCGTTGGTTCTCGTCCAAGATTATCATTTTGCATTGTTGCCCCAGATGATCCGTGAACTCTTGCCGCGGGCCACGATTATCACCTTTTGGCATATACCGTGGCCCAATCCCGAGGCATTCAGTATCTGTCCGTGGAAAGAAGAACTGCTGGCGGGACTGTTAGGGAGCACCATTGTAGGATTCCATACGCGCTTTCACTGTCGTAACTTTCTCAGTACCGTCGATCGGTATCTGGAAGCGAGAATTGAGCAAGAAACCTCTACCATTATGCGTAGAGGCCAAATGACACTGGTCGAGAGTTACCCTATCTCCATTCAATGGCCTACGGAAGGTAATTGGCCGTCCGTCGAGGAATGTCGGAAGGGAATCTGTAACCTGTTGGGCATTCCTTATGACAGTTTTATAGGTTTGGGGGTGGATCGGCTGGATTACACCAAAGGCATTCCGGAGCGGTTAAGGGCCATCGAAAGAATGCTCGAACTGTATCCGGAAATGGTAGGGCGTTTTTACTTCATTCAGATCGCCGCTCCCTCTCGCTCTACGCTCCAAGACTATAAAAATCTTGAAGGGTATGTTCGTGACATGGCCAAAGGGATAAATGACCGGTTCCAGAAGGGTTCTTATATGCCCATTATTCTCCGCATCGCCCACCACGAGCCGGAAGAGATCAATAAATATTACAGGGCAGCAGATGTATGCCTCGTAACCAGTCTCCATGATGGGATGAACCTGGTAGCAAAAGAATATGTAGCGGCACGGGATGATGAGCAGGGGGTGCTGCTTTTGAGTCAATTTACCGGAGCAGCACACGAGCTTCATGAAGCCTTGATTGTCAATCCCTATCATATTGAGCAAACAGCAGAGATGCTTTACCGTGCGCTTACGATGCCAGAGAACGAACGGAGAGAACGGATGCGCAGTATGAGGGCCTTGGTTAAGGACTTCAATGTATACCGCTGGGCGGGGAGATTACTGATCGATGCGGCGAGGGTGCGCCAGCGAGAGAGACTCGCGAGCAGGCTCGGCGACACTTTCAGAGGGCTATGAAAACAGCCCGTTACTTGCTTAGCGACGAAGGGAGACAGGCGTTGATCGCTTTCGTAAGCAGGGAAACGCTTTTCGCATTCGATCTTGATGGGACACTGGCACCCATTGTTGATGATCCCGATAAGGCCGCCGTGCCGAAAGAAGTGATCGTCGGTTTGGAAGAGCTTAAGAAGTGGGCATATGTGGCCATAATCACCGGGCGTTCATGTGAAGACGCGAAAATTCGCATGGGGTTTATTCCTCATCGAATCGTGGGCAATCATGGAGTGCAGGGATTGCCAGGCTGGGAAGCGCGAGAAGAAGAGTTTCAGAAAACAGTCCGCGATTGGGAACTTCAGTTGCGGAGATCAGGGTTTATCAAGCGTGATCCGGGGATCCGCATCGAGAACAAGAAACTGTCGATCGCTCTTCACTACCGGGCGGTAAGAAATCCTGTCGAGGCCCGTTCAATCTTGGACCATGTTATAGACAGTCTCATTCCTCCACCCAGGAGAATAGGGGGCAAATACGTGGAGAACCTTTTACCCGAGGACGCACCGGATAAGGGTGACGCCTTTTTGCAGCTGATGAACCTTGCCGGTCGAGCGAAAGGTTTTTTCGTGGGCGATGACGAAACGGATGAAGATGTATTCCACGTGGCAGGGGATAAGGTCTTCTCTGTCCGCGTCGGCCGTAATTATCACAGCCGTGCCCGTTATTATTTGAAACATCAGGGGGAAATTGCTCCGATGTTGAAAATAATCAACCGTGTCCTTTCGGGCGATGCTGAAAGAAGTAGTGTAGTTTGGCGTGGTGGCGAAGGGTAAAGCAGAGTTTCCTAAGGGTACGGATACGGCGAAGGCGGTCAATTTTTGTTCGCCGATGCAGGAAAAGCTGTAATATGTTAAACTTTTCATAGTATGATGAATGATGAGCGGTTCATGCGGATGGCGCTGGGCGAAGCCGAGAAGGCCCTCCTTGCGGGGGAAGTCCCGGTGGGGGCGGTTGTCGTCGCCGACGGCGAGGTACTTGCGGCGGCGCACAACAGCACTATCACCTTGAACGACCCGTCCGCCCATGCGGAGATCCTTGCCATCCGCCGGGCCGGGGAGCGGCTAAAAAATTACAGGCTTCCGGGGACGACGCTCTACGTTACCCTGGAACCCTGCATCATGTGCGCAGCGGCTATTCTCCAGGCAAGGATGGCCCGGGTCGTCTTCGGCGCGGACGACCCTAAAAACGGAGGCGTCAGCTCACTTTACCGGATACTCGCCGACCGCCGCCTGAATCATCAGGCTGACGCACTGGGCGGGGTCTTGCGGGAGGCCTGCGGGGAAATTTTGAGTAGATTTTTTCGTGAAAAGAGGGTAATGTCTTCGCCCATTTCGGGTGATTAATGGTCGAGATTGCGGAGAGATACCGAAGTGGTCGTAACGGGGTCGACTCGAAATCGACTTGGGGGCCAAAAGCCCTCACGGGGGTTCGAATCCCCCTCTCTCCGCCAGAATATCAGACTTTCGATGTCGGACGGCGGGAGGCAGGGAACGGCGATAAAGTGTCGCTGTGACTCGATGTCCAAAACCTGAGTGGAGAGATGCCCGAGAGGCCGAAGGGGCACGACTGGAAATCGTGTGTACGCCCACAAAGGTGTACCGCGGGTTCGAATCCCGCTCTCTCCGCCATAAGTCAGGTGTCAGGCATTGGACGGTGGGCAGGAGGTAAGGCGCAGGTCTTTATACGATGAGGCAAACATTATGTTTGCGTCTAAAGGAGGGCTTACAGGCTTAGGCGTTTCTATCTTCAGAGAAGAGCCTAAGAGGGGCTGTGAGGGGTGATACTTAACTTGTGTGATACATGGGCAAGTTTAGTCAAAGAAGCGGCGATTGCCCTTTTTTGTCGTTAGCGTACAAAGGCGGGATACGTGTTGAGCTTGAGGCAAGAGGGAGCAGGTAGCTTTAAGAATGACGGCATCACCCAAGACAGCGCATTGCAATAAACCCGGGCCTTCACATTTTATTGAACACATTCGCCGATTACGGGCTCTCTCAAAGTGGGTGCTGTCGGGATGTCCATCACCCCCCCCACACATTGTGAAATTATATGTGATTTGGGCATACTTAAGAGAGCTAAGGTTAGAGACGGTTGTTGAGACGGGCACGTATTTGGGGGAAACCACGGAATGGTTGGCCCGCACCGGTATCAACGTTATCAGTATCGAGCTTTCCAGTGACCTCCACCGCCTCGCGACAGAGCGGCTCGGGCGCTACCGTAACATCATGTTGTTGCAAGGCGACAGTGGTCAGTTGCTTCCGGAATTGATCGCAAGTTTCACCGAACCTGTTTGTTTTTGGCTCGATGCACACTTCAGCGGGGGCGAAACCGCCAAAGGAGTAACAGATACACCCATCCTCCAGGAACTGGAGGCGATCCTGGAACATCCTATTCGGGGCCACGTCATTCTGGTCGACGACGCGCGTTGTTTTACGGGTGAGGACGGATACCCGTTCCTGGATGAAGTTCTGGTTTTGGTGCGGAAGAGTGGCTTCTACCGGGCCGAAGTCTCAACGGACATTATTCGTATAACACCGATTAGAGAGTGGATGTCTCAACCGCGTAATTACTGAAGGACTGTACTGGTCGGTCGTACAAATAAGCGAGGTCTTTAGCATTCATTCGTTCAAAAAAGAGAATCTTTTGATGCCCGGTGCCTGAAGAAAAATGATAGCCGGGTCCCGTGCAACGTAGGCGTGCGAACCCCGTCAGGTCCGGAAGGAAGCAGCGGTAGCAATGACCTCCGGGTGCTGCGGGTAAACCTGGCTATCATCTTTTTGACCCGGTAGAAGCCGGGCAGTAGTTCAAGGGTCGAAGTTAAGACACGGACGCACCCCTTCACTCCTTTCCCTCATTACTGCAGTGCCTGTCTTATCTTTTGAATTGAAGCCTTAAGCTGGCAACCCTCAGGGGGGAGTTTTGTGGATTATCTCGTTTTGGCCCGAAAATGGCGACCGCAGGTTTTTGAGGATGTCGTCGGGCAGGACCACGTCGTCAAGACGCTGAAGAACGCCATCCGCCGCGACCGTGTCGCCCATGCCCTGATCTTCAGCGGACCACGGGGAATAGGGAAGACTTCGGTAGCCCGTATCCTTGCCAAGGCCCTTAACTGCGAGAAAGGCCCCGCCGAAACACCCTGTAATGAGTGCACGAACTGTAAGGAGATCACAGAAGGGGTCTCCATGGACGTGCGGGAGATCGACGGCGCCTCGAACCGCGGCATCGACGAAGTGCGGGAGTTGAGGGAAAACGTCAAATTCTTGCCGCTAACCTCGCGGTACAAGGTTTACATAATCGATGAGGTCCACATGTTGACCAAGGAGGCCTTCAATGCCCTCCTGAAGACGATCGAGGAACCTCCGCCCCATGTCATCTTCATGTTTGCGACGACGGAGGTCCACCGGGTTCCGGCCACGATCCTCTCCCGGTGCCAGCGCCACGAGTTTCGCCGGATGTCTATCAAGCAGATATCCGCCACGCTCAGGAAGATCGCGACGGCTGAGGGGATCGAGGTGAGCGACGCCGGCCTTTCCCTGATAGCCGAAGGGGCGGAAGGTAGCCTGAGGGATGCGGAGAGCATCTTCGACCAGGTCATCTCTTATGCAGGGACCGTGGTCAAGGACGGCGACGTCGAAACGCTCTTGGGTTTTACGGACAGGAAGCTCCTCTATGACATTTCCCGGGCCGTCATCGGTCGGGACGCAAGAGCCGCCCTGGGTATTCTCGATGAAGGATACTATGCGGGCCTCGACATGAAGCAATTTTACCAAATGTTGCAGAGGCACTTCATGAACCTGCTTCTGGTGAAAGTTGCCGATGGCGCCGGACGGTTCATCGACCTGCCCGATTTTGAGGTAACGGAGCTGAAAAAACAGGTCGGCAGCGCGTCGGGAGAAACGCTGAAGCGACTGCTCGACATCCTGATGGCGGAAGATGAAGAGGTACGAAAGAGCCTGGACCCGAAACTGAACCTCGAGTTTATCCTCGTAAAAATGGCGTCGCTCGAACCGTTGATACCGGTGCACGAATTGCTGGATAGAGTGGAGGGTATGGAAAGGCGGTTGACGGGTAAGGCCCAGCCCCTCAAGGCATCACCGATTGCCCCCAAAGAACCTGAAAGGGAAAAGGCAGCGCCGACGGAGATGCCGGTCGTTGAACCGACAGCGGGTGACCTTTGGGAAGGCTTCAAGGAGACGGTGAAGAAAAGGAGCAACCCGCTGTGGTCCATGATAGAACCGGGAAGCTTGGTCGGCTATGAAAAGGGTTATCTGAGGATAGGTTTCCCTAAGGGGTACGTTTTCCTGGACCATCTGAATGACCCCTTCCAGAAAGATCGCCTGGCGGCGATTGGGCGGGACTTTTTCGGCGAAGAGGTGACTGTCAAGATAGAAGCGGGCGTTGGAGACGGCTCTATAACGGCCCCGGGAAACGGCCTTCCGGCTAACGGCGGTAACAATGACATCAAGAAAGAGGCGCTGAACCACCCGATGGTCCAAAAGGTCATGGATATATTCGAGGGAGCGGAGATCAAGGAGATTATCACGAGAAAACAAACCGGTGACCCTTTGCGAGGGTGATCCGGGCAAGCCTGGATGGGAGGGGTGTAAATTCCGGGTAGGCGGAGAGCCTTTTCATCCAAGGGGGGAGGAAAAGCATTGGCGAATTTTCAAAACATCATAAAACAGGCCCAGCAGATGCAGGCCAAGATGGTGAAGCTCCAGGAGGAACTCGCTTCGAGGACCGTGGAGGCGTCGGCCGGCGGGGGTATGGTGACGGCCGTCGTGAACGGCAAGCACGAGCTCGTGTCGTTGAAGGTTGAAAAAGACGTCGTCAACCCCGATGACGTGGAAATGCTCCAGGACCTGATCGTGGCGGCGGTGAACGAGGCCGTCCGCAAGGCGCAGGAAATGGCCCAGGCGGAGATGGCCAAACTCACCGGCGGTCTCCAGATACCCGGCCTTACCTGAAGCATTCGGAAGAGATGATCATGATGACCGGTTACCCCGCACCCATGCGCCGTTTGATAAAGGAGCTGAGCCGTTTTCCCGGCGTCGGCGAAAAGACGGCCTCGCGGCTCGCGGCCTTCATCCTCCATACACCCAGGGAAGAAGCGCGGAGGCTTGCGGAGAGCATCATGGAGGTAAAGGAGAAGATCCGTCTATGCGCAACCTGTTTCAACTTGGCGGAGGGCGAATTCTGCGATGTATGTAAGGACACGACACGGGAGAAGGAAGTAATCTGCGTCGTCGAAGAACCTGATTCCCTCATCGCCATCGAAGAAAGCGGCAGTTTCCGGGGAACCTACCATGTCCTCCACGGCGCCCTGTCTCCGCTAGACGGGGTCGGCCCGGAGCGGCTGCGGCTTCAGGAACTCCGGGACAGGATAGAGCTCAACGGGGTGAGAGAAGTAATCGTTGCCACCAATCCCAGCGTTCAGGGCGAATCCACGGCGCTTCTCATCACGAGGATGCTGAAGGAGAAAGACGTGAGGGTGACGAGAATCGCGCTCGGCGTCCCGGTGGGCGGCGACCTTAAGTACGTGGACAAGATGACGCTCGCCAAGGCAATCGAATTCCGCCGGGGGATGTGACCCGCCTCATGGAACCCATAAGGGAAGTATCCTGCGAAACCGTGACAGAGACCGTCAGAAGGCTGTTCATCGAAGCCAACACCGAGCTTGGAGAAGACATTCTGGAGGCCGTCAACCTGGCCTGTGCAGCCGAGGAATTGGATATAGCCCGCCTCGCCCTTGAGCAGATATGCGAAAATGCCCGGATAGCGAGGGAAGAGCTCGTGGCCCTATGTCAGGATACAGGCCTCGCCGTGGTCTTCGCCGAGGTCGGTCAGGACGTCCATATCGTGGGTGGCTCCTTCGGGGCATCGGTTCAGGAGGGGGTTCGGAGGGCTTACAGTGAGGGTTACTTCCGAAAATCCCTCTGCGACCCCCTGACGAGAAAGAACACGGGCGACAACACGCCTGCCGTTGTCCACACCGAGATCGTACCCGGAGACAGGATCAGGCTGCAGGTCATGGCCAAGGGCGGGGGAAGCGAGAACATGAGCAGCGTCCATATGCTTCTTCCGACGGCCGGCGTCGAGGGGATTGAAAAGGCGGTAGTGGAGAGCGTGCGGAAGGCCGGCCCCAATCCGTGCCCTCCCCTTGTACTCGGTGTAGGCATAGGAGGAACGGTCGAAAGGGCGGCCCTGCTCTCGAAGAAGGCCCTTCTCAGGCCGTTGGGAAAAAAAAGCGGAGACGACCGATTGGCGAAGATGGAGGAAGACATCCTCGACGAGGTAAACCGACTTGGATTCGGCCCTCAGGGGTACGGGGGTAAGACGACGGCCCTGGCAGTCAGTATCGAGATGGAGCCGTGTCATATCGCGAGCCTCCCCGTAGCCGTCAGTATTCAGTGCCATGCGTCAAGGCACAAAGAAGCCGTCATTTGAGAAAACGGCGAAGGGCTGCATGAAAGATGAAGGATGCCGTTCGTATCGAAACGCCCCTCACCGATGAAATCTGTCGCTGTCTGAAGGCCGGTGACAAGGTCCTTCTGAGCGGTGAAGTCTATACAGGGAGGGACATGGCGCACAGAAGACTGTGCGATGCAGCCCGAAAAGGCGAGAATCTCCCCATACCTCTCCAGGGCGCGACGATCTTCTACGCCGCACCCACCCCGGCGTCTCCCGGCCGCGTAATCGGCTCCGTCGGGCCCACGACAAGTTACCGGATGGATTCGTGCACTCTGGAATTACTAAAAATGGGACTCAAGGGCATGATCGGAAAAGGAAGGCGGTCACCGGAAGTTATCGAAGCGATCCGGGAGTGCCGAGCCGTTTACTTCGGGGCGCCGGGAGGTGTGGCCGCACTCCTCTCCCGGCACGTGAAAAAGACTCAGGTTGTGGCTTATGAAGAGCTCGGCCCGGAAGCCATCCTTAAGCTCGAGGTCTCGGATATGCCCCTCGTGGTGCTCATAGACAGCCACGGCAGGGACCTCTATGGTACCGTGTTCGGCATCGATAAAAATGTTTAAATAAATGTTGACTTTCTCGGCATTTCTGATAGTAGAAGCTGCTTGATTCGTTTTTCTGTAATTCACGGTTCATGGAGAAGCTAACATGATAGAAAGCAGGTGGCATGGGAGGGGTGGTCAAGGGGCGGTCACGTCGGTAGAGATGTTGGCGCTTGCCGCGATAGAAGAAGGAAAATACGCCCAGGGATTTCCTGCCTTCGGACCGGAACGCCGCGGTGCCCCCGTCATGGCGTTCAACCGAATATCCGACACGCCGATCAAGATTCGGTCGGGAATCTACCACCCGGATGTGGTAGTCGTGCTCGACCCTAGTCTTGTGAATCTGGTTCCCGTGACCGACGGGTTGAAGCCGGAGGGTGTTCTCATCGTCAATACCTCGAAGCCGGCGGAAGATATTCGGAGGATCTTGAACTACCGGGGGACTCTCTATACGGTCGATGCGACGCATATCGCAAGGGAGGAGCTAGGGGTGCCTATCACCAACACGACCATGCTGGGCGCGGTGCTCAAGGTCACGGGGGTCCTCAGGCTCGATGCCCTGAAGAACCCGCTGGCGCATCGTTTCGGCAAGCTGGCCGGGAGGAATATGGCGGCGTTGAAGAGGGCTTACAACGAAGTGAGGATGGCGGAGGCCGTAAAGGCTGCTTAGGTGACATTCGGGAAATCATTCAGGGGTTTTAGGTATGGAAAAGAAAAAGATGAAGAGCAAGGCCTGGCCGGAAAAGTGGTATGAAGTGAACCCAGGCTGCATAGTTTTCGTTCCCGGCAATGCCCGCGAGTACAAAACCGGGACTTGGAGGTCTCAGCGGCCGCTGTGGGATAACAAGAAGTGCATCAAGTGCGGCATCTGTTACATCTTCTGTCCGGAAGGTTGCGTCCGGGAGACGGAAGATGGGTATTTCGCGGCCGACCTGGACTACTGCAAGGGATGCGGGATCTGCGCTCATGAATGCTGGCCCGGCGCGATCACCATGCAGGAGGAGGGGGAATAAGATGGGAAAACGAGTTGGAATGGAAGTAGCCATCGCGGCCGCGGAAGCCGTCGCCCTCTGTAACATCGACGTGGCGGCGGTCTATCCGATCACTCCTCAGTCCCACATGGCCGAGCACCTTGCGGATATAGTCCACGACGGCAGGATCGACGCCGAGTTCATCACCGTCGAGTCGGAGCACTCGTCCATCAGTGCCTGTGCCGGCGCATCCGGGGCGGGTGCGCGGGTATACACCGCCACAAGTTCTCAGGGGCTGATGCTGATGCACGAGATACTGCCCATAGTTTCGGCGATGCGTCTTCCCGTCGTCATGGGGAACGCCAACCGTGCGGTTTCCGGTCCCTTGAACATCTGGAACGACCACACCGACATCATGCCCCAGCGCGACAGCGGCTGGGTCAGCATGTTCGCCGAAAACGGCCAAGAGGTTGTGGACATGACGATCCAGTCCTTCAGGATCGCCGAGCACCCGGACATCATGCTCCCGACGGTCTTGAACATCGACGGTTTCCAGCTTACGCACATGATCGAACCCCTGGAGCTTCCAAGTCAGAAGGAGGTCGATAGGTTCCTCCCGCCGAGGAAACCGCTTGCGACCCTGCACCCGGACAACCCCGTTTCCATGGGGTGTTTCAATATGCCGGACATCTTCACCGAGACGATGAAGGCCAAGGACGTCGCCCTCTGGAATTCGAAAAAGACGATAGTAAAAATCTGGGATGAATGGGGCAAGCAGTTCGGCCGCTATTACAGACCGGTCGAGACGTACAAGACGAAGGGAGCCGACACCCTGATCCTCACGATGGGGTCGATGGGTGAGACGGCATCTCTCGCCGTTGACGCCCTGAGGAAGAAAGGGGTACCGGTGGGTCTCGTGAAGCTGCGGCTCTGGAGACCTTTTCCGGTCGAGGAGCTTCGGGCTGCCGTCAAGGGTGCCAAGACCTTGATCGTGATGGACCGCGCAATCTCCTTCGGCGGTGCCGGCGGTCCGGTGGCTACGGAGATTAAATCACACTTGTACCATGACGGAAAGCGCCCGCGGGTCGTCGATTTCATCATGGGCCTCGGCGGCCGCGACGTATCCGTAGATGACTTCATCGCCATGGTGGAGAGGGCACAAAAGAAGAAAGACGAAGGTTATGAATATTACGGGGTGAGAGAATGAACAACATCGTGCAGAACTTCGAGATATACGTCCCCAAGCTTCTTGACCGGGAGGAATACTTCAGTGCCGGACATCGCGCCTGTCAGGGATGCGGAGAGGCACTGGCGCTGCGCCTCATCTTGAAGGCCCTGGGAAGCGATATCATAGTTTCCAACGCCACCGGCTGCATGGAGATAATCTCTTCCGCTTACCCCCAGACGGCCTGGGAAGTGCCTTACATCCATGTGGCTTTTGAGAACGCCGCCGCGGTGGGCTCCGGCGTGGAGGCAGCCCTGAAGGCATTGCGAAGGAAAGGCAAGATCGCCGACCGTTACGTAAAATCAGTGGCCGTCGCCGGCGACGGCGGGACGTGTGACATCGGCCTCCAGGCACTTTCCGGTGCGATGGAGCGCGGCCACGACCTTTTGTTCGTCTGTCTCGACAACGAGGCTTACATGAACACCGGCATCCAGCGGTCGAGCGCGACGCCTTTCATGGCGGCGACGACGACGTCGCCCGCGGGCAAGGCCATCAAGGGGCAGCGGACGGGGAAAAAGAACTTGCCTGAGATCATGGTAGCCCACAACGTTCCCTATGTCGCGACGGCCTGTCCGAGTTATCCCATCGACCTGGTGAACAAGGTGAAGAAGGCGAGGGACCTGAAAGGCCCCGCTTACCTCCACGTCTTTTCGATGTGCCCCACGGGCTGGCGGAGCTCCTCGGAGACCGTGATCAAGCTGGGGCGCCTTGCCGTGGAGACGGGCGTCTTTCCTCTCTATGAAGTGGAGAACGGCAAATACCGGATCACCCAAGAGATACCGAAAAAACTTCGCCCCGTAAAAGATTATCTGGAACTCCAGGGGCGGTTCAGGCATCTTACGCCTGATGACATGGCACTGGTTCAGGCCAGGGTGGACAGAGAGTGGCGGAAATTGATGAATAAGGTCGAATGTCTTAGACCCTGGTAACGCTTTTATCACCGACGTCAAAATAAAAACGGTAGGGTACATAAGAATGAATACAGTTTCGTTTAGCAGTTGGAACGGCAAGATCGTCGATAACAGGAATGGCCAGGTCCCTGCGTCGAAGCTCGCGGAAGTGAACTTTCCTGAAAAACTCGACGGGCAGGAACCGGCGGCTGTCATGGGCTGGGACGGCATCGTCGTCCGTGATGCCCAGGCGGACCTCTTGTCCCTGACCCTCGCTTATCTCAAGGAAGCAAGAAAACTCTCCTGCGGTGAGTGCTCAGTGTGCATGATCGGTATCGACAAGGTCATCGGCATCATGAAGGCCATGATGGAAGGGCAGGGGTCTGCGGAGAATGTGGAGGAGATAGAGGAAATCGCCAGAGGCGTGGCCGCCAACAGCAAATGTAACTACGGCCGCACCACGGCGCTCACACCCGTTCTCGACGCCGTCCGCTATTTTAGGGATGATTTCCTCGCCCTGGCAAATGGTGAAAAGAAGGTCTCGGAAAAGGCGTACTCATCCGCCGTGACTGCTCCATGCATGGAAGCCTGTCCTGCGAAGCTCGACATCCCGGGCTACATCGAGCTTATCCGGAATAACCGGTTCGGCGATTCGCTCAACCTTATCCGCAAGCGGTGTATCCTCCCCGGGGTGCTCGGACGTGCCTGCACCCATCCCTGTGAGAGCGCCTGCGTCCGCAACGACATCGACGAGACCCTCGCGATCCGACTCCTGAAGCGCGCGGCGGCGGACTACGACCTTGGCCGGGACGGGAGCGCCCTCGGCAAACCGGCGGCGGAAAGGGAGGAAAGAGTAGCTATTGTCGGAGCCGGTCCGGCAGGATTGGCCGCGGCTTACCATCTGCGCCTTATGGGGTATCAGGTCACGGTCTTCGAGGCCCTGCCCGTGGCCGGTGGAATGGCGATGGTCGGGATACCTGCTTACCGGTTGCCCAGAAACGTCCTCAATCACGAGGTCGAGTTGATCGAGAAGATGGGTGTGGACATCCGGCTGAACAGCAAGGTGACACAACTCGACTGGGACGGTTTGCAGCAGCAGGGCTACAAGGCCCTGTTCCTCGCCGTCGGTGCCCATGTAGGAACCCGGGTCGGGTGCTCGGGAGAAGACGCCGGGTCGGAAGATTTCGTCCAGGGCGCCGAATTTCTGAGGAAAATCGCCCTCGGCGGCAAGGTGCAGCCCCGGAACAAGGTCGTTATCATCGGCGGCGGAAACGTGGCCCTTGATTGTGCCCGTAGCTGTCTGAGGCTGGGGTTCAAGGACGTGGAGATTCTCTACCGTCGTTCGCGGAAGGAAATGCCGGCGCGTCCGGAAGAGATTCGGGAGGCCGAGGAGGAGGGAGTTAAGTTCAACTTCCTCAAGGCCCCGGTCAGTGTTATCATGAAAGAAGGGAAGGTCGTGGAGGTCGAGTGCATCAAGATGAGACTCGGCGAGCCTGACGAGAGCGGCCGTAGAAGGCCGGTCGAGATACCCGGGTCGGAGTTCGTCATGAAGACCGACATGGTCATCGCGGCTACTGGTCAAGTGCCGGACCTCAAACTCCTGGAGAAGAACGCTATCAACGTGACGAATTGGGGGACCATCCAGGTGGACCCCGTGGGTTATGGTACCAACATCCCCGGAATCTTTGCCGGCGGCGACTGTGTGACCGGACCGGCTACGTTGATCGAGGCGCTGGACGCGGGCAACAAGGTTGCCCGGAGCATCGACGCCTTCATCCAGGGCAGAGATTTTCGGAAGGAATTCGAATTCAACGACATCAAGACGGGCGAACAGCGGGATATCGGGTTCGTTCCCGCGATGCCGGCAAAGAAACCAGTGTTTCTCGAAGTGAGCAAACGCCTCAATAATTTCGACGAAGTGGAGGGCGGATTCAGCGCGGCAGAGGCGATAGACGAGGCCAGGCGCTGCCTTCGCTGCTACCGGCTGCTTGTGTGGGAATAAGGAACGATTCAAAGTTCAAAAGGCCGGGATTGTCTTCTTTACACCCTGGACTTCAAACTTTGAGCTATATCAGCAAGGGGTTCTGTAAATGATAAATATCATGATAGACGGACGCAAGGTTAAGGCCGCTGAACATTCGACGGTCCTCAAAAATCTCCAGGATCAGAAGATAGAAGTTCCGACCCTGTGTTTTCACAAGGACCTTCTCCCCTTCGGGGCCTGCCGTCTTTGCACTGTGGAGGTAAAGACCGACGGGAAGTGGCAGCTTGCTTCCTCCTGCAACACCCCCGTCGTCCCCGACATGGAAATCAGGACAGACTCGAAAAAGGTGAAAGAGAGCCGGAAACTGGCGGCGGAACTTCTCTACTACCGCTATCCCACGACGAAAGCCGTTCGCGATATCGCGGTCGGCCTTGGAATCGAGGTCGAGCCTGTGAAAGTTGAAGGCAATGACTGTATCCTCTGCGGACTCTGCATCAGGGCTTGCCATGAAGTCGTCGGCGTGAGCGCCCTCACGTTCCTGGACCGTGGGCTCGACCGTGACGTGGATGAGCCGAAGGTCGATTACTTGCCTACAGCCTGCATCGCCTGCGGTTCCTGTGCCTTTATCTGCCCGACGGGTTTCGTGAAGATGGAGGAAACCCGTGGGGGTAAGAGGCGGAAAATCTGGGGTAAGGAATTCAAGATGGCGGCATGCAAGGTTTGTGGTCGGTACTTCGCACCCCTTGACCAACTGAAGTGGATCAGTAAGACGACCAAGACGCCTTTGAAGAAACTGATGACTTGCCCTAGCTGTAAATAGCGGCACCAGAAGACTAAAACCGCCCTCGGTCTTGACGAGAAAAGGGCGGTCCGGAAATGCTCCTCGGTAGCTCAGTCGGTAGAGCAGCTGGCTGTTAACCAGCGGGTCCGTGGTTCGAGTCCGCGCCGGGGAGCCAAAATTCAATCCGCTGATTTCAGCGGTTCTTGTTTAACGCAAGAC
>CAZRAC010000020.1:0-39451 GCA_964597995.1 uncultured Syntrophaceae bacterium
TCCGACCCTCTGAACCCCATTCAGATACGCTACCAGACTGCGCCACGCCCCGACGGTCAATAACTATCATCATACAATTTCTATGTCAAGGACAATGGGCTTCGAAACCGCTTGTTTTATGCGGGATTTTTATTCTATATTCCCGCAATATTCCCGACGACGGGGTGGATATGACGAAGAAGACCATAACAGAAGCCGGGTACGGCGTGATAGACGAGCGCGCCGTGTTGAAGATCGGGGGGATGACCTGCGCCATGTGCGCCGGTGCCATAGAGAGGGCGCTGGCGGAGCTTCCGGGTGTCGGCAGTGTGACCGTCAATCTGGCGGCCGAGAAGGCTTACGTTTCTTACAACCCCGGCATGACCTCCCTGGAGCAGATGCGGCAGGCCATAGAGGAGGCCGGCTACCGGTACCTCGGGCTCGAAGGCGAGGAGGGGCTCGACAGCGAAAAGGCCGTCCGGGAGAAAGACCTGCGGCTTCGGAGAAACCGCTTCCTCGTGGGGTTCCTGGTCGGCGTCCCGCTCATGTTCGTCGACCTCCTCCCTTTCCGTCCGCCTTTCTCCATGGCCTACCTGATGTTCGTCGTTTCGACCCCGGCCTTCCTTTACGTCAGCCTCCCCATCCTCCAGGCAGCCCGCCGGGCCTTGCGCAACCGGGTCCTCAACATGGACGTCATGTACAGCATGGGCATCCTCGTGGCGTATGGCGCCAGCGTCCTGGGGACTTTCGAGGTCGTCCTGACCAGGGATTTTCTCTTCTACGACACAACGGTGCTCCTGGCCGCCTTCCTGACCTTCGGCCGCTATCTCGAGGCAAGGGCGAAGGGGAAGACGTCGGAGGCGGTCTACAAGCTCATCCGACTCCAGCCGCGGACGGCGACCGTCTTCAGGGACGACCGTGAACTGGAAGTGCCCGCCGACGAGGTCCGTCCCGGCGACATAGTCGTCGTGAAACCGGGAGACAGGATCCCCGTGGACGGAGAGGTGACGGAAGGCGAAAGCTACGTCGACGAGTCGATGGTGACGGGCGAGTCGGTTCCCGTCCTGAAGAGACGCGGGATGCCCGTCATCGCCGGGACGATCAACAAGAACAGCATCCTTTTCTTCCGCGCCGAAAAGGTAGGCAAGGACACCGTCCTCGCCCAGATAATCCGCCTCGTGGAGGAGGCGCAGGGGTCGAAACCGCCCGTCCAGGGCCTTGCCGACAGGGTGGTAAGCTACTTCATCCCCTTCGTCCTCGTCGTCGCCCTCCTCACCTTCTCGGCCTGGTACCTGCTCCTGGGCCAGACGCTCCTCTTCTCACTGACGGCGCTGATCTCCGTCCTCGTCATCGCCTGCCCCTGCGCCCTCGGCCTCGCTACACCGACGGCCGTGACGGTGGGAATAGGCCGCGGCGCCGAGCTCGGCATCCTCATCAAGAACGGCGAGGCGCTCGAGACGTCGCAGAGGCTCTCGACCGTCCTCCTCGACAAGACGGGTACCTTGACGAAGGGAAGGCCGGAGGTGACGGATGTCGTGAGCGCCGCCGTCGCGGAGCGCGAACTCCTCCGGGTTGCCGCCGCCGTGGAAAAGAACGCCTCTCATCCCCTCGCTGAGGCCGTCGAGAGGAAGGCGCTCGAACAGGGGCTCGAACTGCCGAAGGTCGAAAGATTCGACACCTTCGAGGGCAAGGGCGTGAGGGCCGTCGTGGACGGCAAGGAAGTCGTCATCGGAAATAGAATATTCCTTGAAGATAACGGCGTGGCGTACGGCGCCGTCGAAAGCGAGGTCGAGCGGCTCGAGGCCGAGGCGAAGACCGTCGTCTTCGTCGCCGTCGGCGGCCGGCTGGGAGGCGTCATCGCCGTAGCCGACCCCATGAAACCGGGTGCCGCCGACGCCGTCAAGGCCTTCGAAAAGATGAGGCTGAAGGTCGCCATGATCACCGGGGACAACGCCAGGACGGCAGCGGCAGTCGCCCGCAGTGTCGGCATCGACCGGGTCCTCGCGGAGGTGCTTCCCCAGGATAAGGCGCGGGAGGTTCAAAGGCTTCAGGAGGCCGGTGAGGTCGTGGGGTTCGTCGGCGACGGGATAAACGACGCCCCTGCCCTTGCCCAGGCCGACGTCGGGGTCGCCATCGGGAGTGGGACGGACATCGCCATCGAGAGCGGCGACATCGTCCTTGTCAAGGACGACCTCCTCGACGCCGTCGCCGCCGTTCAACTGAGCAAGAAGGTCATGTCGAGGATAAAGCAGAACCTCTTCTGGGCCTTCGCATACAACGGGGCCCTCATCCCTGTGGCGGCCGGCGTCCTGCACCCCTTCTTCGGCATCACCCTGAGGCCGCAATGGGCGGGACTCGCCATGGCCTTGAGTTCCGTGACCGTCGTCACCCTGTCGCTGACACTGAAGGGTTATGTGCCGCCGGCAAAGAAGAGATAGGTCAATTCTCGCGCAGAAAGACGGAAAATGAGATAGACATTATCCGACGAACAGCGGAACGTGGGTGAAGGCATTGACGTCGACGAGGCCGAGGTCGGTCAGCCTGAGTTCCGGGATGACGGGCAGGGCGAGGAACGAGAGGGCCATGAAGGGCTCTTCGAGGGTAGAGCCGAGTCGCGCGGCCGCTTCCCTCATCCGACACCAACCTTCGGCAACCTCTCCGAGGGGTCTATCCGACATGAGTCCGGCGATCGGTAGCGGCAACCGGCAGGTGACCTCGCCGTCGCAGGCCGCTGCGAGCCCCCCTCCCATCAGCTCGACGGCCTTCACGGCGGCAAACATATCGCCGTCCTCGCAGCCGACGCAGATTATGTTGTGGGAATCGTGGGCGACGGAAGACGCGAGGGCCCCTTTCTTCAGCCCGAAACCCCTCACGAAACCGAGGCCGACGTTTCCCGTCCCCCGGTGTCTTTCCACCACGGCGACCTTGATGATGTCCCGCGCCGTGTCCGCGACGGCAAGGCCGTCCCGGAAGGCGGCCTCCTCCTTGAGGAGAGTGGTGAGGATCTGGCCGCGGACAAGGCCGATGACGCGGATACGCCTCGCCTCCCCTCGTATTGCGAACGACCTTGCCGTGTAGGGCTTGATGTTCATCGGCGATAACCCAGTAAGAAGTTCCCTTGAAGGGACGTCTACCGTCAGGGAACCTTCGTTGCAGACGACCTTCCCGTCCTTGACAACCGTTTCGATGCGGATTGGCCTGAGCGAAGAGAGGACTACGATGTCGGCGCGGTATCCCGGGGCTACGGCCCCCCGGTCTTCAAGGCCGAAGTACAGCGCCGGGCTGAGGGTGGTCATCGTGACGGCGAGCACCGGGTCGAGACCTTCTTCCACGGCCCTTTCCATCAGATAGTTTAGGTGCCCTCTCTCCAGGATGTCGTGGGGATGGAGGTCGTCGGTGATGAGGGAACAGCGGGCGACCGTCCGGGGCGTCACGACGGGCAGGAGCGCCCGCAGATTCTTCGCCTGCGTCCCTTCCCGGATCATGACGTGCATCCCCAGGCGGAGCTTCTCCCTCGCCTCGCTCTCCCGCGTGCACTCGTGGTCGGAATGTATCCCGGCGCCGATGTAGGCATTGAGGTCCTTGCCCGACAGAAGAGGTGCATGGCCGTCTTTCGGCAGTTCGCAGAAGGCCGCTATCTTCTCCAGGACCTCTTCCCTGCCGGAAAGGACGCCGGGATAATTCATCATCTCGGCGAGCCCCAGGACGCGTTCCCGACCGGCTAATTTTAAGAGTTCTTCCGTCGAAAGCTCGGCGCCCGCCGTCTCGAGGTGGGTCGCCGGGACGCAGGAAGGCAGCATTACGAAGACGTCGAGCGGCAGGCCGGCGCCCTCGTCGAGGATGTACTCGACGCCCCCGGCGCCGAGGACGTTCGCAATCTCGTGGGGGTCGCAGACGACGGCGGTCGTGCCGTGGGGAACGAGGGCCGTCGCCAGCTCCCGCGGCGAAAGCAGCGTGCTTTCGATGTGGATGTGGCCGTCGATGAAGCCGGGCGTGATGAACTTTCCGCGACAGTCGATAACGCATGGCCCGGAGTAGTCATTCCCCACGCCGACGATATGGCCGCCTAAAACGGCTACATCGGCATCAAGAATCTCACCCGCGAAGACGTCGACGACCCGGCCTCCTTTCAGCACCAGGTCGGGGACTACCTCGCCGCGGGCGGCGCGGACCCGCAGTCGCAGTTCTTCCACCCGGTTCTTGAAGTCGCTTGCGTTCACAAACCTTTTCACTTTTTCGAAAGGTCTTTTCTTGATTAGTTCGTAAAAAGTCGGAAATACCTCTTTCGTCATTCCGTGCTTGACATAAGCCTGCCCCGTACTCCGATACGGGGGAATCCAGTTTTTTCAATATGTTCTGGATGCCGGATCGAGTCCGGCATGACGTTTTTGGACTTTTTACGAGGGCGTCATTCTTTGCGCGAAGTAATGGTAAAAGGCGGCGATGACGAGGGCGTGGGTGATCTCTTTTTTTCGGATGAGCGCGGGGATGTCCGAAAGGGGGTGCAACACGACCTCTATGTCTTCCCCGTCGTCCTGTCTCAGGTCACCGACGGGACGGACGTCCTCCGCAAGGTAGGTGTAGCAGAGGTTGTTCTGGATCGCCGGGTTGGGATGGACGGCGCCAAGTAAGGTCAACTCCGTACCTTCATAACCCGTCTCTTCCCTCAATTCGCGACGGGCGGCTTCTTCCGGCGTATCGCCGTCGTCGATGAGGCCCCCGGGGATTTCGAGAGTCACCGCGCGGATGCCGTGGCGGTACTGCCTGACGAGGACCACCCTGTCGTCCGCCGTCAAAGGGATGACGTTCACCCAGGACGGCGCCTCCAGCACGAAGAATTCATGGACCTCCCCGGTACGGGGCGACCGGGCCTTGTCCGTCCGCAGGCCGAAAACGCGGTAAGACCTGTCTATTGCGCTCGACACCAACTCCCAGGGCTTGGGCATAAAGACGGCCCCCTTCTCAATCGACGTAAAAGCTACGCCTGAACTTCTCGAGTTTCTTCTCGCCTATCCCCTTGACCTCCAAGAGGTCGTCCACGGCCTTGAAACGCCCCAACTCGGCCCTCGTTTCCAGTATCCTTTCCGCCGTCTTCTCACCTATCCCCTGCACCATCATCAGGTCGGCGGCGGTCGCCGAATTAAGGCCTATCGGCATACCTAGGGCGTACCTGCGGGCATTCGCCATCCTGCCTACTTTGATCTGTTTCCCCCCGTCGGCCCCCTCTTTCAAGGTAACGGAGGCGCCCGCCTTCAGGACACGGCCGGGGACCTCCATGTTCTGCAGCTCATCTTCCGTCACCCCCGCTATCCTCAGGAGGTCGGCAACCTTCGACCCCCGGGGGAGGAAATAGATACCCCGGCCCGGCATGTCTCCCGTCAATTCGACTACGGTCTCGCCCCAGGAGGGGCTGTTGTGGTGCAAGAAGGTCATCGGAGAGAGGGCGTCCCCCAGGCCCGACGTCTTCCCAGCATAGAGTATGGCGACCGAAAGGATGAGAAGCAGCGCACCCCGGCGCTGTCCTTCTCTCAGTTCCCCGTAGTCACCCGACATGTTTCCCTAACTTTCCTGTTCGAGCCCGAAGGCATCATGGAGGACCCTGACGGCCAACTCGGTGTACTTCGCCTCGATGGCGCAGGAAATCTTGATCTCCGACGTGCTGATCATCAGGATGTTGATCCCTTCTTTCGCCAGGGTGGCGAACATCTTCGAGGCGACGCCGGCGTGACTCCTCATCCCGACACCGACGATCGACACCTTGGCGATGTGCTCGTCGAACTGGAGCCCTTGGGCTCCCACTTCTTTCGCCGATATTTCGAGCAGCCTCCTCACGGCACCGATGTCTTTTCGCGAGACGGTGAAGGTGAGGTCTGTGAAGCCGTCTATACTCGCATTCTGGATGATCATATCTACAGGTATGTTCTCGTCGGACAGCGGCGTGAACAGGCGGGCGGCGACACCGGGACGGTCCGGAACGTGAATGACCGTGATCTTCGCCTGATCTCTATCGTAAGTGACGCCCGAAACGACTCCTTTCTCCATATCCTTATCCTCCTTCGTAACCAAAGTCCCGGCTCCGTCGTTGAACGAGGACCGCACATAGACGGGGACCTCGTATTTTTTCGCCAATTCCACCGAACGTGGGTGCAACACCTTCGCCCCGGCGCTTGCGAGCTCGAGCATCTCCTCGTAGCAGATTTTTTTCAGCAGTCTCGCGTTGTCGCAGATGTTCGGGTCCGCCGTGTAGACGCCGTCTACGTCCGTATATATCTCGCAAACGTCCGCCCCGAGGGCCGCCGCCAGCGCGACGGCGCTCGTGTCCGACCCCCCCCGCCCCAGCGTAGTCACGTTGTTCTTCCGGTCGATACCCTGGAAGCCGGCGACGACGGCAACGTATCCCTGTCTGAGGTCCTCTTGAATCAGGGACCGGTCGATCTTAAGTATCCGCGCCCGCGTGAAATCCCCGTCCGTGATGATCTTCACCTGGTAGGCCAGGTAGGATTTGGCCTTGCATCCCATCCTGTTCAGGACGATAGAAAGGAGAGCAACGCTGACCTGTTCACCTGAGGCTATGAGGACGTCGTATTCGCGTTCGATTGGGTCGGGGGCCGCGCTGTGGGCCAGCCGGATCAACCTGTCTGTCTCACCCGCCATGGCCGACACCACGACAACGAGGTCGTTCTTCGCCTCCCTCGCCTTGATGACCTTCCTGGCGACGTTTTCTATCCTTTCTATGTCGGCGACAGAGGTGCCGCCGTATTTTTGAACCACAAGCGCCATCAGAAAAATCCTCCTTCTTTCAGTGCATCCTCGATCCCGTCGACCCTTCGCCGGAACCCCTCTATCTCTATTTCCCGCCTCTCTTCATCAAGATAGCGCAAGCGGACGAAGAGGGTTTCTTCCGGCAGGATGTCGAGTATCTTTTCGGCCCATTCGATGACCACGATACCGTCGCCGTAGAA
Organism: uncultured Syntrophaceae bacterium; assembly: GCA_964597995.1. Taxonomy (GTDB): domain Bacteria; phylum Desulfobacterota; class Syntrophia; order Syntrophales; family UBA4778; genus UBA2207. The sequence goes on from CAZRAC010000020.1 coordinate 6,942, forward strand.
ATAATCCTCGTATCCCAGCGGCAAGAGGTCCTCCGACCCCTCCAACCTGTATATGTCTAAGTGGTAAAGCCTGTACCTCCCCGGGTACTCGTTGATGAGCGTGAAGGTGGGACTTGCGATGACGTAACCCTCGTCGACGGGGATTCCCTGCGCGATTCCCTGCGTAAGCACCGTCTTCCCCGACCCCAGTTCCCCCACCAGCGCAACTACGTCTCCCGGTCCGAGCCGCGCCCCGATGACCTTCCCTATCCGGAGCGTCTCGTCGGGACTCTTTGATACCAGACTGAACGAACGCCTATCTTCTCCCATCGCCCCTTACACCGGCCGTCCCTCCAGAACCACCAATGCCGCGGCGTAGTTGCCGTCGTGCGACAGGCTCAGGTTCGCCGCGCCGACCCGTCTTTCCTCGACAACCTCGGCGGCCCTTCCGTAGAATCTCAGTTCTGGGCGACCGCCTTCGCGGACGAAGACCTCGACATCCGTCAGGGCTATCCCGGCGAAAAGGCCGTACCCCAAGGCCTTCAGGAAGGCCTCCTTCGCCGCGAACCGCGACGCGAAGTGCCTGGGCGGGAAAGGACGTCGTTTACAGTACTCGACCTCCCCGGGCAGGAAGACCTTCACCAGGAATCTGTCATCCCACCTGATTATCGCCTTTTCGACCCGCCCCACATCGACGAGGTCGATCCCCACGCCGACGATCATACCGATCCCCGGGCGATTGCGTCCGCCATCGCCGCAACCCGTTTCATGAAACCGACGTCGTGCACCCTGACTATGTGGGCGCCGTTAAGGATCGCCGCCGTCACCGTGGCCGCTGTTCCCTCCAGCCTCTCCGCCGCATCTTTCCCGGTGACCGCCCCGATGAACGCCTTGCGGGACGTACCTACCAAAATGGGCCTACCCAGCACCTTGAATTCGCCGAGGCCCCTGAGGAGGCGGATGTTATCCCGCAGGCCCTTTCCGAACCCGATGCCCGGGTCCACTACGATTCTTTCGGGGTCTATCCCCGCGTCAAGGGCAAGCCGGATGCTGCCCGCGAGATAATCGATGACCTCGGAGAAAAGGTCGCCGTAAGAAAGGTCGCCTTCCTGCATCGTGCGGGGCGTGCCCCTCATGTGCATCAGGACGACGGACGCCTTGAGCTCCGCCGCGACCTCGGCCATCCGGTCGTCGCCGTTTAGGGCCGTGATGTCGTTGACGAGCTCCGCCCCGGCCTCCAGCGCGGCCTTCGCGACTTTCGCCTTCGCCGTATCGACCGAGATGGGAATACCGACCCTGGCCGCGAGCCCCTCGACGACCGGGATTACCCGCCTGAGCTCCTCTTCCTCGGACACCGTCATGGCGCCGGGACGCGACGACTCTCCCCCCACATCGAGGATGTCGGCCCCTTCTTCCTCCATCTCGACACCCCGCCTTACCGCCGCCCCGGCGTCGACCAATTTTCCTCCGTCAGAGAAAGAATCGGGCGTCACGTTGATAATCCCCATGACCAGGGTGCGCTTGCCCAGCTCAATAGTCCTCCGCGGCGTCTCCAGGCGGAAAGCGTCCTTCCCTATGTTTTCGAGAACCCTCGCGATCTCCTTCGCTATGGCGCTCAACCCGAAGGGCTGTTTCTCTATCTTCTCCGCGAACCGCCCGACCTGCTTCCTCGTCCCCATCACGAGGGCGTCGGTCTTTTCGATGCTGCAGGCTACAGTCCCCCTTGCCACGGCCACGTCGCCGCCGAGGGACAGCATCTCCTGTTTCATTATGTTCGCCGTCGGGCAAGGCAGGTCTTTGATGAGGAGGTTCAGATGGCCCATCTTCGGCGCCATCGCCCGGACACCGTAGGCATCCGCCCCGATCGACTCGAGGACTTCTGCGGCCTCCGCTTCCGTGTTGAGCACCAAGCACCTTATCGGTCCCACGATCCGCCCGGCATACACCTAATGAACCTGGCCGTCTGCGACCTTGCCGTCGCCGATGATCCTGTCGATCTCCTCCGCCGTCAGCACTTCCTTTTCCAGCAGGGCGGCGGCGAGCCTGTGGAGTTTATCCAGGTTGTCGGCGAGGAGCTTCTTCGCCTTCTCGTAACTCTCGGACACGAGCCGCGATATCTCCCGGTCGATCTTTTCCGCCGTCTCCTCGCTGTAGTCTTTATGGGTGGCGAACTCTCGGCCGAGGAATATCTGCTCCTCCTTCTTGCCGTAACTCAGCGGGCCCATGTTCTCGCTCATCCCCCACTCGCAGACCATCTTTCTCGCCAGGTTCGTCGCCCTCTCGATGTCGTTACCCGAACCTGTCGTAAAGTCGTTGAGGACCAGCTCTTCCGCCGCCCGTCCGCCGAGGAGGATCGTGAGGGCGTTCATCAGGTACTGCTTCGGATAGGTATGGCGCTCGTCCACCGGCAACTGCTGTGTTATCCCGAGCGCCCGGCCGCGGGGGATGATCGTCACCTTGTGGATCGGGTCCGTCCCGGGCAGGAGCCGCGCCACGAAGGCATGCCCCGATTCGTGGTAGGCCGTCGTCCTCTTCTCTTCCTCGCTTATGATCATGCTCTTCCGCTCGGTGCCCATGAGCACCTTGTCCTTCGCAAACTCGAAGTCGCACATCCGAACGCGCTCCTGGTTCGCCCGCGCCGCCGCCAGGGCCGCCTCGTTCACGAGGTTCTCGATATCGGCCCCCGAAAACCCCGGAGTCCCCCGGGCAAGGACGGCGAAGTCCACGTCGTCGGCGAGGGGGATCTTCCGCGTGTGGACCTCGAAGATCTTCTCCCGCCCCTTCATGTCAGGAAGGGGCACCACCACCTGCCGGTCGAACCGGCCAGGACGCAGAAGCGCCGGGTCCAGGACGTCGGGCCTGTTTGTCGCCGAGACCAGGATCACGCCTTCGTTCGATTCGAACCCGTCCATCTCCACGAGAAGCTGGTTCAGCGTCTGCTCCCGCTCGTCATGGCCGCCGCCGAGGCCGGCCCCGCGGTGTCGCCCGACAGCGTCGATTTCATCGATGAAGATGATGCACGGCGCGTTGCGTTTTCCCTGGTTGAAGAGATCCCGGACCCGCGATGCACCGACGCCCACGAACATCTCGACGAAATCGGAGCCGCTGATGCTGAAAAACGCCACCCCGGCCTCGCCCGCGATCGCCCTCGCCAGCAGGGTCTTTCCCGTCCCCGGGGGACCCACGAGGAGGACACCCTTGGGGATTCTCCCGCCCAATCGCGTGAATTTCTTTGGGTCTTTGAGAAACTCGACGACCTCCTGGAGCTCGGCCTTTGCCTCGTCGATACCCGCCACGTCGTCGAAGGTCACCTTCCTCGCCCGGTCGGTCATCATCCTCGCCCTGCTCTTCCCGAAGGCCATGGCCTTCCCGCCGCCGGACTGCATCTGCCTCATGAAGAAGATCCACACCCCGATGAGGAGGAGGGTGGGAAACCATGTCACGAGCACCGTCATGTACCAGGGAGATTCCTCCGCCGGTTTCGCCGCAATCCTGACCCCCTTATCCCTGAGGACCGGCACCAGGCCGGACTCTTTCGGCATGTAGGTCTTGAAACCCTTGCCGTTGGTGAGGCTCCCGTAGACGCTTTCGCCCTGGATCGTCACTTCGGCGACCTGCCCTTTGTTCACGAGCTCGATAAAATCGCTGAAGATTACCTCCTCGCGGGCCGTCCTGGGCTGATTGAAGAAATGGTACAGCATGATGAAGACCAGGCTGATGACCAGCCAGAGGGCTATGTTTTTCTGTAAAGGACTCAATTCTTACTCCCGGTGATTGACCTCTTTCCCGCAGCCCGCACGCCGCAGGAAGGAGGCACAGGACTGAGGGAAATATAATAATTTTGTGATTATATCAATAAAATTCTATTTTCAATACCCCTGTCGTCCGCTCCGTTATCGCTACCCGGCGGTTCAACCGCAGCCCGGCCACCCAGAGAACGGAGGCGCAGTCGGTCAATAGGGGGATTCTCCTCCGGTCTTCCCGCGAGACCTTGCGGTCGACGAAGATGTCTTGCACCTTCTTACTCCCCTCCATGCCCAGCGGCTCTATCCGGTCTCCCGGCTGCCAGGACCTGACCGTCAGGGGGAAACTGATGCCTTCGCAGTCCATGAAGGCCGTGTTCCCGGTTGCTGGGAAGACATCTTTTCTGTCCACATACCGGAATGCCATCCGCCGCCCCGTCTCCGCTATCTTCACTTCCCCGGGGACGACGACGTCGTACCTGTAGGCCGGCGTGTCACCGCCCGCCTCCCCACGGGAACGGGTCATCCCGGAGACCTTGCCCGCGGTTTCGCATGTTTCGAAGATCAAACAACCGTAGCCCTTCTTCACGCGCACACCGAAAGGCATGTCGAGGCGGTCGCCCGTCCGCCCCATTTCGGCGAGAGACGTAACCGCCCGGACATGGCGGAAACCGGCCCCCTTCTTCTCCGGAGAAAAGCCGAGCAGCGCCGCCTTTACTACCCTATTCCGGATCGCCTCATGGAGGTCAAGGAATTCCCGGAGGGGTATCTCCATCCTCCCTTGCGCCCCGGTGCATCGCCATCTCTCCAGGAGGCGGCGCACCTCTCCTTCCATGTAGTCATTTTCCAGCCGGAGGATCTCCGCGGTGTGGGCGAGGTTCTCGACCAGTCCGGGGTTGTACCGGGCGGAGAGGTCGGGGATCAACCCGTGCCGGATCCTGTTCCTCAGGCAGAATTCCTCCTCGTTCGAGCTGTCCTCCACGTAGGCGAGGCCCCGCTCGGCGAGAAAGGAGATGATTTCCTCCCGGGACACGTCCAACATCGGCCTGATAAATATCCCGTTCCTCAAGGGGAGCATCCCCCGCAGGCCTTCCGGCCCGCTTCCCCGCAACAGGCGCATCAGGACGGTCTCCGCCTGATCGTCCCGGTGGTGACCGAGGGCCGTCTTCTGGAACCCCTCCTCCAGCCTCACTTCTTCGAGGAAATCGTAGCGTTCTCTCCGGCAGGCGTCCTCGAGAGAGGTCCCGCTTTTCGAAAGGACATTTCGGACATCGACCTTCCGGGAGACAAAAGGAAGGCCCAGGGAAAGGCAGAGTTCCCGGACGAAGGACTCCTCCCTGTCGGAGTCCGCCCCCCTCAGGCCGTGGTTGAGATGCGCCACCTTCAGTGCCAACCGGTAACGGGGGGATAATTCCTGGAGGATTTTCAGGAGGGCAACGGAATCCGGTCCTCCGGACACCGCAACGACGACCCCGTCCCCTTCACTAAGGAGACGATGCCTGCGGATCGCCTTTTCGACTTTACGACGGATCACCGAGCCTGCGATTTCCCTTCTCCGTTCCCCGACATCAGGTCATGGACCCGCGCCGCTTGCAACATAAAGACCTCGAGCTTGGCGTTGATGACCTGTGGGAAGGGGTTTCCGTCACTCTCGACGGCAAGGAAGGGGAGCTCCAGGACCTTATCGTGAAGTTGCCTCACGCTTGCGCTCATCCTCCCGGACGGCCTCTCCCTGTCACGGCCCATTTCCCTGGTCAATATCGACTCCGCCACACGGTTCGGCATACAGCCGAAGGGCCCGATGGCGATAACGCCGCAGTAGTGCTTCAGCACCTCCGACAGCGACGCGCCTACCGTAAGGATGGCCTCGCCGGTGAGGTCGGGCCTGATGAAGCAGGAGGCCCGGGCGATGACCTCATCCAGGTCCTCGACCCGATAGGGGATCAGGCCCGAACGGGACATGATCTTCTTCAAGGTCCTTTCATACCCCCTCATCCAGGTATGTCTCAAGAAGAGGCGCGCCTTCCCCTTGAGCCCCGGCCTTTCCGCCGACAGACCCTTCCTGTAGCACCAGTCCGTGTAGTACACCCATTCGAGGACACTGGACACCTTAGCCGTGAAGCCGTGCTCGGCGAGCCTCTCGACGAGGAACTGCCGGGAGAGGTTGTCGCTACGGACGTAAATCTCGCCGGTGATGAGCACCGAGGGCGTCTCCTCGGGTCGTCTCACCAGAGGAATCTCTCTTAGCCTCTCCGCCACGTCAGAAAGGAAGGTCTTGAGGTCCCGGAATTCTCGCAACCTTTCCATCGCCTCGACGATCCGGTCGCACTGGGCGTTGAAGACCGCGAGCGCCGAAGCCTTGTCCCTGGCGTTGGTGAGGAGGACGGAGTAGATGTCATTCATGATGTCGGCGACCACGATGCCCGCCCAGAGCCGCAACGTCACGTCGTTCCCCCATTCCCCGGTGTAGCTCTTCTCCGCCTGCATCGAGAAAAGCGCCACGTCTTCGATGCCGCGGCGGGCGAGTAACTGGCTGATGTAAGGCGAATACTGGCCGAACCGGCAGGGCCCCGACGCAGTGGGCATGAAATAGACCAGGAGCTCATCCTTCGCCTCTCTCTCTTCCAGGTATTTCAAGAGGGTCCCGACCGTCAGGAGGAGGGGTAGGCATTCCTTACAGCTCGTGTTGCCCCGGCCGAGCCGCAGGACCTCCTCGTCGGCCGGAGGCAGTGCCGTCGCCCTGATGCCGAGGGAGCGGAACACGGCCGAGGCGGTCCGCAGGAGAAAATGCCCCATGGAGGGAAAGACGAGATGGACTCGGGGGTGGTCGAGGGGAAACTCACGGCCCCGGGAATCGACGACGCTCTTCCTGGCGCTGACATAGACGGCCTGACGCACCGCCGGCTTAGACACTTCCCCTACCCCTTCCTTCTCTATCTCACGGTAATTGCGGACCACGTCGAGGAACGCCTCTATCCTCGTCTCCAGCCCGGCGTCGGCGACGTGGCTGTCGAGCTCGAGGATCAAGAAGGGTTTCGTCCCCATGATGTCTTTGAAATACTCGAGAAGGAAGGAATCGGGGCCGCAGGAAAAGTTCGTTATGTAACAGCCGAAGAGCTGGGGATGTTTCTTGACGAAGGAGGCCCCCCTCAGGATCATCCGCCCCGTCGACCAGTACATCCTGTCCCTGACTTCCTCACCCTCAGCGGGGAGAAAATCGACGGGCACGACCGGGATTCCCCGGGAAGCGAACTTGTGCGGTATCCCCATGTTGGCCTCCGACGCAAAGGCGTTGTACGCCCTCCCGAAGATGACGACCCCGTACTTCCCCCGGTCATCCTGCAGCTCCTGTAACAGGCGGCGGCCGGCCTCTTTCTTTTCCTCGATGACCTTCTTCTGGACCTCCAGGGCATGGAGAAAGGCCCGGCGTGCCCTGTCGCGGCCCAACCCCAGGGACTTCGCCATTTCGAGAAAGGCCTTTTCGGCGCCGTCCAGCCCCCCGGAAAAATCGACAACCGGCGAAAGGACCCGTTTACCTTCCTTCAACCGTCGGAAAGTCTCGTGGTCCTTGAAAGCCACGGACAGGTAGTAAGGCTCCGCCTGGCAGATCGGACAGGTCTGGCTGTTCCCACAACCTTCCCCTACGTACAGGCCTTTGACGTGGGGGATAAAAAGGTAGTCCGTTTCCCGTTCCAGCAGGTCGAGAAAGAAGCCGTGGGCTATCTCCGCCGGGTAGCAGAAAGGTGCCTGCCTGCGGTCCACGCCCGCCTGGAGGGGGGATTCGGGGATCACGACCCGGAGCCCGAGGTCGAGGAAGAACTGCCGGTAAAGGGGGAAGTAGAAATCGGTCGTGAAGGACTTGTTGATGCCGACGGTCTTTCCGGTGCCGGTGCCCTCGTTTACTGCGGCGGCCGTTTGCGGCTCGGAGAAGGTAAGCTGCTCGTGCCGCCGCACCAGGTTCAGCCCCTCCGTATCGACGGCGACCTTGAAACGCCGGTTATACCAGAGGTTGCAGGCACCCCCGAAGGGGTATATCTTCCCCTCGATCCGGATCCTCGAAATCTCACACTTGCGGTCACAGCCCTCTTTCCCCCCGCGACAGATGAAGGGCGTTTCGTAAGCCAGCGTGCGCTCCTTCAACGCCTTCAAGGAATACGGTCTTTCCCCGATAAGGCCGAGTTCTATCTTCCGCTTGACCTCGAGGGCGACGCCGAAGGCGCCCATCAATCCGGGCTCAGGCGGCACGATGATCCGTTTCCCCGTCAGGGCGGCCATGGCCATGGGGACGGCACGGTTGTAACAGACGCCGCCCTGCATGAAAACCTTGTTCCCCACCGACCTGTTGCCCTTGACGCGGTTGCTGTAATTCATGCAGACCGAATAGACCAGCCCCGCCACGATGTCCTCCGTCTGCGCCCCCTCGTGGAAGGCGGTCTTGATGTCGCTGCTGATGAAGGCGGCGCACTGGTCGTTGAAGTTCGGCGGGTTCTGCCCCTTCAGGGCAATCTCTCCTATCTGCTCCATTTCCAGGCCCATCGTCTCTTTCGCCGCTTCCTCCAAAAAAGAACCCGTGCCGGCGCTGCAGGCGTCGTTCATCGCATAGTCTGAAGGTACGCCCTTCCTGATGAAGGTGTACTTGGCGTCCTGGCCGCCAATCTCGAAGATAGTGTCGACTTCCCGGTCGTAGAAGAGGGCCGCCGCGGCGTGGGCGATGATCTCGTTGACGATCCCCTCGGTCATCGCGTGGAGGCCCGCGATCTGCCTCCCCGAACCGGTCACACCGAGGCCGACGACCTCAACCTTCTCCGCAAGCGTCCCCAGTTGCTCCGCCAGAGCGGCGTAGCATTCCCGGGATGCCTGCACGGGGTTTCCCTGCGTCCGCAGGTACACCGACGCAAGGACCTTGCAATCTTCACACCGGAGGAGGACGGCCTTCGTCGTCGTGGACCCCACGTCCAGGCCGATGATACACCGGTCGCCCGGCCGGGCTGTACCCTTCGTCGCCTCCTTGAACTCGACCAGGTCCCGGTACTTTCCGATGGGCTCCAGCGTCGAGAAAGAACCCCCGCGCCTCCGGAAGAGCCGCTCAGCCTCCGGCAGAGGCGCCGTCTCGTTGTCGAGCGCCCACAGGGCGGCACCCAGCGCCTCGAAGTATGTCGCCTCCTTCGGGATCGTCAGCCTTCCGAATTCCTTCTTCAGGTACTCTACCATCACGCTGTTGCGTGCCGTCCCGCCGACGAGCATCACGTCGTTCTTCGGGATCTGCCCGGCGATCTCGATGATCTTCCCGGCCATCATTTCGCAAAGGCCCGCCGCGACCCTCCCCTTCGGCACACCCTTGTTCGTCGCATGGGTGCAATCGCTCTTGCAGAAGACGCTGCACCGTCCCGACACCCGGTAAGGCTTTTCCGCCACGGCGAAACGCACGGCGTCCTCCGGGGTCAACCCGATCCGCCGCAGTTGCTGGATGAAAAACTCGCCCGTCCCGGAGGCGCATTTGTTTCCCGTCTGGATGGAGGAGATCTTGCCGTCCTCCGTCAGGACATAGACGAGGAAGGTCTCCCCCCCGGCGCTGATGACGGCGTCGTAATGCCTGCCCTTGCCGTTGAGGTAGGAGAGCGCCGACTCCACGGCCTCGGGTTCCGAGATCGAGGAGAGATTGACGGCGTGGCGAAACTTTCTCCCCGTGACGGCGACCTTGTAACCCCCGTTGGGGCCGAGCTTTGCGAGGACGCTCCTCAGCGCCTCCCGCGGGTTTCCCTGGTGGGGTTCTACGTAAACCGGGTTGACGGTCAGACGATTGTTCTCATCGCGGCGGACTTCGACCGCTGAAAGGGTTGCTGCTCCGATACAGATTCCGATACTCTTCGTTTCTGCCATCGCGGATACCTCGTACAACGTGAGCTGATCGATATGTTCTCAGCAAAAAAGAGCTTTCAGCTCGATGATGTTTTCGCAGGAATAGTCGGGCCGTTGTCGGAGGAGTTTCTCCCTGTCTCCGAGCCCGTTGATAAAGGCACAAACCTCTATGCCGGCGTTGCGCGCCATCTTGACGTCCTGGACGCCGTCACCGATGACCACGGCCCTACCCTTTTCTACACCCTGTCCTTCCAGTATCTCCTGCAAGACACGCGGGTCGGGCTTCGCGTAAGGGCCGTTGTCACGACCGACGATGCCGTCGAAGTAAGTGCTGATTCCGAGCCCCTCGGCGATGGCGGTCGTATAATCGTACTGTTTATTGGTGACTATCCACTTTTTCTTCGCCCCGAAATGCCCCAGCACCTCGGCGACGCCGGGGTAGAGCCTCGTGTTATCCAGGAGATGGTCTCTGTAGAAGGAGGTGAAGATTTCTTTCGCCTCTTCATAGCGACCGATTTCCGGGCCGAGCGCTTTTTCGAGCAAGACCTGCAGCCCGTCACCGACGTAAGATATTATTTCCTCGCGGGATTTTTCTCCGATGCCCAGGGAGCGCAACGTGTGATTCACCGCCCTTACTATATCCTCGCCCGTGTCGACGAGGGTGCCGTCGAAATCGAAGATCATGAGGTCTACGGGTTTCATGACTAAATTCTAAAAATTAACCGCCCGAATATCAAGGGCAAAAAGACTTCCCCGCACCTTGCAGCAGCCGTTAGGGGGCAAACTCATTATAGTTTGACTGGTTTAACGGCCTATGGTAAGGGAAGGGAAACCGCTTGGATCCATATTGATGGACTGAGACGGAAGGGGTGATTCACAGCAGGCTTTAAAGGCCTATTCCTGCCCTCCGGACTGAGTCCGGGGGGCTTTTTTTCGGGAGACACCGCCGTGAACAAGGCAGGAAAAGGCTCCGTCGCCGTCCTCGGCCCCGGTAAAGTCGGAACGGCCGTAGGCCACCTTCTCCGTGCCGCCGGGTACGAGATCACCGCCGTCGCTGGACGATCGGCGGAATCGTGCCGGAAGGCCGCCGCGTATACGGGAGGCAAGGTATTCCCGGACCTCGCGGAGGCCGCGGCCGCGGCGGAATTCGTCCTCATCACGGTGAGCGACGACGCCATCAGGGGCGTCTGTGAGCGGATCGCGGAGGGGAATTCCCTCGGGGGCAAGGTCGTCGTCCACATGAGCGGTGCGGGAGGTCTCGACCTCCTCGAATCGGCGAGACGTGCCGGTGCCCATGTTGCCTCCATCCATCCCATCCAGTCCTTCGCCGACGTACAGGGGGCTATCGAAAACATCCCCGGGAGCACCTTCGGCGTCACGGCCGACCCTGAGGTCAGGGAGTGGGCGGAGACCTTCGTGAGAGACCTAGGTGGCCTGCCCTTCTTCGTCGCGGAAGAGGATAGGCCCCTGTACCATGCCGCGGCCTGCGTGGCCTCCAATTACCTGGTGGCCTTGATGCACACCGCAGAGGACATCTACCGCAGCCTCGGCCTCGCCCGCGAGGATGCGATCCGCGCCTTCTGGCCCCTTGTCAAGGGGACGATCCGCAACATCGAGGCCCGCGGAACCGCGCAGGCCCTGACGGGGCCGATCGCCAGGGGCGATCTCGGGACTGTGGCGAGACACATCGCGGCGCTTAAGGCACGACTGCCGATACTTCTCGAGACCTACCGCGCGATGGGGCTCCTGACGGTTGACATCGCCCTCGAAAAGGGAACGATTTCCCGGGAAAGGGCGGAAGGAATAAAATCGCTGCTGAGAGGAGAAACAGTATGAGCACGGAAATTAAATTGAACAAAGTGACAACCGCGGTCCTGCAGGCCATGAAACGTAAAGGTGAAAAGATCACCATGTTGACGGCCTACGATTACCCCATGGCCGCCGCCCTGGATGAGGCGGGGGTGGACATCCTCCTCGTCGGGGATTCCCTCGGCATGGTGGTCCTCGGCTACGACAGCACCCTGCCGGTGACCATGGACGTCATGGTCCACCACACGAAGGCCGTCGTGAGGGGCACAAAGCGGGCCTTGGTCATCAGCGACCTGCCCTTCATGTCCTATCAGGCCTCCGTAGAAGAGGCCGTCCGCAATGCCGGACGCCTGCTCCAGGAGGCGGGGGCCCACGGCGTCAAGCTCGAAGGCGGCCGGGAAGTCGCCGAGGCGACACGCAGGATCGTCGCCGCCGGCATCCCCGTCATGGCCCATCTCGGCCTCACCCCCCAATCGATCCATCAATTCGGCGGGTACAAGGTCCAGGGAAAAGAGGACACGACGGCACGGAGGATCATGGAAGACGCTAAGATACTGGAAGAAGCGGGGGCCTTCTCCGTCGTCCTCGAGTGCGTACCCGCATCACTGGCGGAGGCGATCACGAAATCCCTCTCCATACCGACGATCGGCATCGGCGGCGGTGTGCACTGCGACGGCCAGGTCCTGGTGGTCCACGACATGCTGGGGATGTTCGAGAGGTTCACCCCTAAGTTCGTCAAGAAGTACGCCAACCTGAACGGCCAGATCAAGGATGCCGTCAGGCAGTACATTGAGGAGGTGCGAACGGGCGCCTTCCCCGGGAAAGAACACTCGTACTGAAGCGATCCCCAGGGTTTGACAATCCCGGGCCGGCCGGTTACAGATGTCGATGAACGACGTATCAAAGGCGGGGCTGTCCGTGAGGAGAAGAAGGCGCGAATACGGGGACGCACAGTTAGAGAAGCTCGGCAATATACTCCAGGCCGCTCTGAAACGGCGAAATGTCTCCTTGAACGTCAAGGACGACCGTATCTGGGGTGCCTGGAAGAAGGCCGTGGGTCCGCTGATAGACGCCCAGACCGCCGTCGACCGTTTCGAGAGGCAGACCCTCTTCGTCAAGGTGTCGGGTCCCGCCTGGATGCAGCAGCTTCAGTTCATGAAGTCCGAGGTCAAGGCACGGGTGAACGAAATACTCGGCCGGGACCTCGTCAAAGACATCTATTTCTCTGTCGGTTATATCGCCGGGACGGGAGCAGCCGCGAAAGAAACTTACACTCCGCCGACGAACCTTTCGCTCAGTGAAAGAGAGAAGAGACAGATCGATAAGTGCCTGTCGGTTGTCTCGGACGGTGAGCTGGGAGAAATCCTGAGGAGGGCGATGACGCGGAACTTCATCCGCCGGAAGATGGACGAACAGAAGAAAGCTCGTTGAAGACGTCTTCCATCTCCTCCGTGTACTCCCCGTCGTCGTCATAGACGCACAGAGGAGGCAGAACGGCCAGCTCTTCTCTCCCGCCTTTGATCGCCTCGACGAGGGCGAACTCCGCCCGCGAGTCCTTCTTGCTGTGGACGAGCCGCAGCCGCTTGGGCTCCAGGCCTCCCAGACGCAGCCTCGTTATGAGTTCCACCAGCCGGCTCGCCGGATAGATAGCGTAGACAGACCCTTTCGCCTTCAGTACATAGGCGGCGGCGCCCACGAAGTCCCCGACCGACCCGGCGATCTCGTGCCGTGCGAGCGCCCGTTCCCTGTCCGGGTTTACCCTGCCGGACTTACTCTTCCTGTAAGGGGGGTTGAAAAAGACGACGTCCCCGCTCTCGGGGGGAAAGAGCATTCTGGCATCCCGGACGTCGCCCCGGACGATCTCTATCTTATCCTCCATGCCGTTCAAAAGGACGTTCCGGCGGGCGATGTCCGCCAATTCCTCCTGAAACTCGAGGCCGATTATCTTTTCGCAGGCGAACCTCCGCCCGAGGATCAGCGCGATGACGGCGCTGCCCGTCCCGAACTCGACCGCCCTGTCGTTCTTTCTCAGACGAAGGAAATGGGCGAGGAGGAGGGAATCAAGGGAAAAACGGTAGCCCCTTTTTTTCTGTATGACCCGTATCAATCCCCCGAAAAGGACGTCGACGGTCTCTCCGGGTCTCGGTGACAGGGTTTCCATCTCTTCTCTATTTGCGGTCTTCTGCGAGGAGATGGACCAGGATGCCGTCCCTCAATTTCGGCTCGAACCAGGTGGACTTCGGCGGCATTACCCGGCCGGTGTCGGCGACCCGCATCATCTCTTCCACCGTCGGCGGGCACAGGGCAAAGGCGACCGCGTACTGCCCGCTGTCCACGAGTCTCTCGAGTTCTTCGACGCCTTTTGCCGCCCCGACGAAGGTAATCCGCGGGTCGCCGCTCGGGTCATGAATGCCGAGGATCGGGCTCAGGACGTTCTTCTGGAGGATCGAAACGTCGAGGGACTCCATGTCGTCATCGGCGGGGTACGTACCTTCCTTCACCCTGAGTCTGTACCACCTCCCCTTCAGGTACATGCCGTACTCGTGGGGTTTCTTCGGCGTCCTCTCGCGGTAGTCCGGCTCGACCAGGAATCCCTTCTCCAATCTTGCGATGAATTCACCCTCGTCCATCCCGCAAAGGTCTTTTACGACACGGTTGTAGCCCTTCACTTGCAGTTCGTCGTCGGGAAACAGGACGGCAAGGATGAGGTTGTGCGGCAGGTAAAGTCCGCGGCTCTGACCGTCCCGCCTCCGCATCTGCGCAACCGCCACTCCCGAGGCTGCCCGGTGATGGCCGTCGGCGATGTACATCGCGTCTATGTCCTTCAAGGCCCGCGCCAACATACCCACGTCCTCGCCGTCTTTCACCACCCACAGGGTATGGGAGACGCCGTCACGGGAGACGAAATCGTATTCCGGCTCTTTTTCCTTCATGATCTCCTCAACGACCCGGCTGACCTCTTCCCGGCGCCGGTACGTCAAAAAGATGGGCCCGGTCTGGGCATCGACTACGTCGATGTGCCTCCTCCTGTCCTCCCGCTTATCGGGAAGGGTCATCTCGTGCTTCTTTACTCTCCCCTCCTCGAAATCTTTGATGTGGACACAGGCGCCGACCCCACGCTGCTCATGTTCCCCTCTCCGCAAGCGGTACACATAGAAACAGGGCGTTTCATCCTGGAAGAGAACACCCTTTTTCAGCATCTCCTCGAAGTTCTGCCTCGCCCTCTCGTAGACCCGGGCGTCATAAGGGTCTATGTCCGCCGGCAGGTCGACCTCGGCCTTCGTGACATGGAGAAAACTGAGGGGGTTGCCTTTCACTATCTCTCTCGCCTCTTCCGAGGAGATCACGTCATAGGGATAGGAGGCGACTTCCGCCACGAACTCCCGGCGGGGCCTCACGGCTCTGAAGGGTAGGATTAGGGCCATAAAATCTCCTTTTTGTGGGAGCTTGTCTAACACACGGAATGATGCAAAATCAACATCTTTGCGGCGAGGTGTGCCATCGCACCGCCGGCAAGGCGGCCCTTGCAAAACTGAGGCATCCGTTATATGGAGCAGGGCGTCTTAACACCACAGGGAGGTTTTGTTATGCCCGTCAGAGTTTTCATCCACGGCCTCGAGAGCAGCAGCCAAGGGAACAAGGGCGTTTTCTTCCGCGAGAGGTATCCCGACATGATCATCGAGGACTTCGAGGGACCTTTGGAACAACGCATGGACAAGCTGAACGACATCCTCAAGGACAAAGAAGACTTAATCATCGTCGGCTCGAGTTTCGGCGGGCTGATGGCCGCCCTGTATGCCTTCCGTAACAGGGCGAAGGTCCGCAAGCTCATCCTCCTGGCTCCGGCGCTCGACCTCGAGGATTTCGACCCATGTCTAAGTGACCGCCTGGACATCCCCGTTGTCATCTTCCACGGGAAAAACGACGACGTCGTGCCCGTGGCCGAGGTAAAGAACAGGGCCGCCCGGGTCTTCTCCAACCTCGAATACCACCTCGTCGACGACGACCATCCGCTGAGAAAGACGTTCACCACTTATGACTGGGAGGAATTGCTCAGACCTTGACAGGATGGGCTCCCTATGAGAGAATCCTCGACCGAGGAAGCAGGAATGTATACGAAAAAGGTCGTCTTAAGGTATCCACCCGACGTCGTTGACCAGCCGATCGTCTATCGGTTGGTCAAGGATTATGACCTGGTGTTCAACATCCTGAAGGCGCGGGTGTTTCCAAGACGGGAAGGGTTGTTGGTACTGGAACTTCGCGGAACAAAGGAGAATTTCGACCGGGGCATCCGTTACCTGAAAGAACAAGGGCTCAGGGTCGAAGCGCTCTCCAAGAGCGTCAAGCGCAAGGAAGATAAGTGCGTCCATTGCGGGGCCTGCACTGCCTTCTGTCCCACAGAGGCATTGCACTTCGAAAACGGCTCCTCGGCGAAGGTCGTGTTTGACGCTGAGAGATGCAACGGTTGCGAGATCTGCGTATCCGCCTGCCCGCCAAGGGCGATGGAGGTAGATCTGCTGTAAGGTTTATTCGTCGGCCTGACCGCCGTCGTCAAAGACTTTTGCTTTTTTAGCCGCTGTCCTGCCCAGCTCTTTCGTCAGTTTCTTGCCTTCTTTCGCGACCTTTTCCTTACCCTGCTTCAGGACTTCTTCGCTCTGAGCTTTCGTCTTTTCATAGGCGCCCTTCATCTTCTGTTCGACATCTCCGGGCGTCGAGAAACCGTGGTAGAGGAACACGCCTATGAGGAGAAGGAGGGCGAGGATCAGGGCTGCCTTGAAGAGCTTCTTGACGATAAAAAAGACGACGACAAGCCCGGCAACGGCAAGGATGGTCATCAGAAGGGGATTCGAAAAGATGTGGCTGACCGTATCGCCCATACGTAGTCACCGCCTCTTGTAGTGGGCATCATGTTACCAGAATTGACCTTCAATTTCTACATCCTTTGCCCGGCTGTCCCCGGGGAAATTAATTGACGACGCCGGATACGCGGGGCGGGATAAACATAGGGAGAGAGTAACACGGATGAAGGTGGCGGTAGCGACACTCGGATGCAAGGTGAATCAGTTCGACTCGGCGCTTCTGGCTGAGAGGCTCCGTTCGGAGGGCTTTACCGTGGTCCCCTTCGGGGAAGGGGCCGACGTATGCATCATCAATACCTGCACCGTGACGGCGCGCACGGATTACCAGTCCAGGCAACTCGTGCGAAGGGCGAGAAGGTACTGTCCCTACGCCGGGATCGTCGTGACGGGTTGTTACGCGCAGGTCGCCCCCGCCGAGCTGGCGGAGATGCCCGGCGTGGCGGCCGTCGTTGGAAACGCCGAGAAAGACGCCCTTCCTGGGTTTTTGGACAGGATACTCGACGAAAGGGGCAAAATCATCGTAGGCGACATCCGCCGTTGCGACAGCCTACCATCCGGGACGGCCGATGTGTTCCCCGGGCGGACCCGGGCCATCTTGAAGGTCCAGGACGGCTGCGACGCCTTCTGCACGTACTGTATCGTGCCCTTCTCCCGGGGACGGAGCAGGAGCCTCCCCCCGTCCGACGTCCTCCGCCAGGCCGCCCGGTTCGCCGAATCGGGCTACAGGGAAGTCGTCCTTACGGGCATCCACCTGGGCAGTTACGGCTCCGACCTCGAACCCCCCGCCAGTCTCGCCGGACTGCTGGCGGGTTTCGACGACATCGATGGGGTCGAAAGGGTCAGATTGAGCTCCATAGAGCCGATGGAGGTCACGCCGGAGCTGATTTCCCGGATGGCCTCTTCAGAAAAGCTTTGCCGCCATCTCCACGTCCCCCTTCAGAGCGGCGACGACCGCATACTGAAACTTATGGGCAGAAACTACACCGGGGATCAGTTTCGGCTGTTGGTCAAGGGACTCACGGAGGCGGTCCCGGACATCGCCGTCGGTGTAGACGTGATGACCGGTTTTCCCGGCGAAGGCGAAGAGGAGTTTCGTCGGACGGCGGCTCTCATCGAAGAGCTTCCCCTCGCCTATCTCCACGTCTTCCCTTACTCACGGCGCCCGGGAACACCCGCGGCCGACTTTCCCCATCAGGTCCCGGAAGAGGCCAAGAAACGGCGCGCGGCGCTCCTGCGTTCCCTGGGGGCAAAAAAAAGGGCGTCCTTTGCGCGCCGGTTCATCGGAAAAGAGGTCTCCGTCCTCGTCGAGGGAAAGGCGGACCGGCAGACGGGCCTGATGAAGGGATTCACCGACAACTACATCCCGGTGCTGATAGAGGATGGGGACCCAGATCTAGTCAATCAAATAGTCACTGTCCGTCCGACGGGGGCGCGTGAGGGAAAGCTGTCGGCCCGCATGGAAAGCCATGGATGATGGATAAGGAAAGGCTCGATAAAATCGGGGAGTTTGAGCGAACTCTCAACTATACCTTTAAGAATAAGGACCTGCTGGACAGGGCGCTGACCCACCGGTCGTTCATGAACGAGTGCCCGGCCGATTCCGTCCGGGACAACGAGCGGCTCGAGTTCCTCGGTGACGCCGTTCTCGAACTTTGCGTCAGCCACCTCCTGATGAAAAAGTTCCACGACGCGCCGGAGGGCCTGCTTTCCCGCATGAGGGCGTCGATAGTGAATGAGCGTTCCCTTGCCCGGATGGCCAAGCATCTGAGTGTCGGACGGTACCTCCGGCTCGGGAAAGGGGAAGAGGCCTCGGGTGGACGGACGAAGAATTCCATCCTTTCCGACACCCTCGAGGCGGTCTTCGCCGCCGTCTATCTCGACTGCGGTTTCGACGAGACCTACGCCTTCATCGCGCGGCTCTTCTCCCCTCTCATCGATTCCTGCGGCGAAGCGCTCCCCCGCCGCGATTACAAAACCGGCCTACAGGAGACAAGCCAGGCGAAGTTCAAGGTCATTCCCCAGTACCGGCTGATCGACGAATCCGGTCCCGAGCACGACAAGGTCTTCAAGGTCGAGGTCTCCGTCTCCGACATCGTCTCGAAGACCGGAGTCGGAAAGAGCAAGAAAGAGGCGGAGCAACAGGCGGCCAGGAAGGCCCTCGAGGAGATCGAGGGCGCGGTCGAAACCACAGCGAGGCACCCATGAGCAAGGATGGACGTAAACCGGGGCTGCTCATAATCCCTGTCTTCATCAGCAATCGCGGCTGTCCGCAGCGGTGCGTCTTCTGCCGTGATAATAGCGACGAGGATTCACTGACCGGCAAGAACCCAGGAGACGCCATCGGGGAGATCGTTCGCGCCTATCTCGGGGCTGCGGGGCCGAGGAAGAAGTCCTGCGTCCAGATCGCTTTTTACGGCGGTAATTTTACGGGCCTCGACCGGGCGAAGCAGTATGAGCTCCTTACCATCGCCGCCAAATACGTGGATGCCGGCCTCGTGCAATCGCTCCGGATATCGACGAGGCCGGACGCCCTCGGCCGGGAGGAGGTCGAGTTCTTGCGGGGTTTTCCCGTGCGCACCGTCGAAATCGGCGTCCAGTCGATGTCGGAGGAGGTCCTCACCCGGTCCCGGAGGGGGCACACGGCCGACGACGTGAGGCGGGCCGTGGCCGTACTCAAAGAAAACGGTTTCGCGGTCGGCCTTCACCTGATGGCGGGACTGCCGGGCGAAAGCCGCGAGAGTTTCCTCGAGAGTGTCGACCGAGTCATTGAGCTGCGGCCCGACACGGTCAGGATCCATCCGACGCTAGTCTTCCGCGACACGGAGCTAGCCGAACTCTACCGGCACGGCGCCTACCGCCCCCTTTCCCTGGACGAGGCCGTAGCTACCTGCACTGAGGCGCTCACCCGGTTCGAAAAGGCGGGCATCCCCGTCGTCAGGCTCGGCCTCCAGCCGAGCACCGTCGTGGAAACGTCGTTGGTCGCCGGCCCTTACCACCCGGCCTTCCGGTCCCTCGTGGAAGGGGAGGTCTTTCTCTCCCTGGCCTCACGGCTCCTGACTTCGGCGGCGCCGTCCGGCGGCGAGGCGGTCTTTCTCGTCTCCCCGCGGGACGGTTCCTTTTTCCGCGGCCTCAACAACCGAAACATCGCGAGACTCCAGGCCCTTGCCTCCCCCGCGAAAGTAGTATTAAAAGAAGAACCCGGGCAGAGAAAAGGGTCCCTGAAACTCCAGGCGGGCGGGGTGCTTTACTCGGCGGACAGGGTTTCAAACTATACAACCGGAAATTCCATCTGATGCCTATGTTCAAATCAGGATTCATCGCCATCGTCGGCAGGCCGAACGTCGGAAAGTCTACCTTAATCAACAGCATCGTCGGCGAGAAGGTAGCCATAATCACCCCGAAACCGCAGACGACAAGGAACCGCATCACCGGGATCAAGACCACGGCGGAGGGCCAGATGATCTTCATCGACACGCCGGGCATCCACAAGGCGAAGACCCTCCTCAACCGCCGCCTCGTCGATACGGCAAGGGGGGCACTGAGCGACGCCGACGTCGTCCTCTTCGTCGTCAGTGCGGAGAAGGAACCGGGGAGCGACGACGAGTTCATCCTTACGACGCTCCGGCCCGTTGAAGTCCCGGTCATCCTCGTGATAAACAAGATCGACCTCGTCAAGCGGGAAAAACTGCTCTCCCTGATCGACGATTACCGCAGGCGGCGCGACTTCCGGGAGGTGGTGCCGATCTCGGCGCTCAAGGGGTTCAGCGTCGACCGCCTGGAGAGACTGGTCCTCGACCTTCTCCCCGAAGGCCCGAAGTACTTTCCCGACGACATCTTCACCGACCTCCCCGAGAGGTTTCTCGCGGCCGAGATGATTCGGGAAAAGGTGATCCTCCTGACCCGCGAGGAGATACCCTACGTGACTGCCGTAACCGTCGATACCTTCCGGGAAGTGGAACAGAAAAACCTGATCGTCATCCAGGCGACGATCACCGTCGAGAAGGAGTCCCAGAAGGGCATCCTCATCGGCAAGAAGGGCTCCATGCTAAAGGAGATCGGGACGAGGGCTAGGGAAGAATTGGAGAGATTCTTCAACGCCGCGGTATACTTAGAGCTCTTCGTCAAGGTAAGCCCCGGCTGGACGCGCGACACAGGGCGTCTGAGGGAATACGGCTATGCAAAGGACTGAGACGAGACGTGGGTGAGATGAAACCGAGGGTCGCCATCATCGGCAGGCCGAACGTGGGTAAATCGACGCTTTTCAACCGTCTGTCGGAACGCAAGAAGGCCATCGTCATCAACGAGCCGGGCGCCACGCGGGACCGCAACTACGCAGACGCCTCCTGGAACGGGCGCCCCTTCGTCGTCGTCGACACCGGCGGCTTCGAGCCGGTCGCCGACGAGACCATCCTCGTCCAGATGCGGGAGCAGACGATGCTCGCCGTCGAAGAGGCCGACGTCGTCCTCTTTCTGATGGACGGCAGGGAGGGCCTGACGCCGGCAGACGAAGAGATCGCGGCCGTCCTGAGAAAGGCGGGTAAGACAGTCTTCTACGTCGTCAACAAGATAGACGGGCCGAAGCAGGATGGCGTCGTCCACGAGTTCCACCGCCTCGGCGTCGACCGACTCTATCCTGTCTCGGCGGAACACGGCCCAGGGCTCTACGAACTGATGGATGCGGTGGCGGCTGCCCTGCCGTCTTTTGAAGGGCTCTCAGCGGAGGAATCGGAGCGGGTTCGCATCGCCGTCGTCGGCCGCCCGAACGTGGGGAAGTCCTCCCTCGTGAACGCAATCCTCGGCTGCGAGCGCACGATCGTCAACCCCGTGCCGGGGACGACGAGGGACGCCATCGACACGCCCTTCGAACTTGAGGGCCGGAAATACCTCCTCATCGACACGGCGGGTATCCGCAGGAAGAGCCGCATCAACCTCCGGATAGAGAAAGACAGCGTCGCCGAGGTCATCAAGACCATCGACCGCTGCGACGTCGCCATCGTCGTCATCGACGCAGTGGAAGGCGTCACCGACCAGGACGCCCGGATAGCCGGCCTGGCCCTGGACCGCGGCGCCCTCTGCATCCTTGTCATCAACAAATGGGACCTGGTCGAAAAAGACGGAAGCACTATGGGGACTTATGTAAAAAAGATAAGGGAAGACATGAGGCACCTGGATTTTGCACCCCTTGTCTTCGTCTCCGCCCTGACCGGCCAGCGCGTAATGAAGATATTCGAGGCAATCGAGACGGCCTACGTACAGTACACCCGGCGGGTACAGACGGCCGAGCTGAACGTGACGGTCCGCGGAATCGTCGAGAAGAATCCCCCTTCCCGGCACCTGGGGAGGCCGAACTCGGTGAGCTACGTGACGCAGACCTCCGTCAAACCCCCGACCTTCGTCTTCTTCGTCCGGGAGCCGAAGGCCGTCCTCCCTTCCTACGAGCGCTACCTCGCCAACCAGCTCCGCGACGCCCTCGGTTTTCAGTACACGCCCCTTCGGCTGATATTTCGCAGGAAGAGGAGATAAATGGATGTCGGTCAGTCTTATAGGGGGGAACCAGGAGAGTACGTAACAGAAAAGGGGGCGAGAGCCCCCTTTTCTGTTGTTCCCCGGCCGCAAGAGAAGAGGGTTATCCTGTTTTTTCGGTTTTTGTCTCGCCGGTCTTGCTGTCGTAAGTCACCTTACTGCCAGCCTTAGTACTAGTCACTTCGACTTTAAAATAACTCTTACCGTCTTCAGTATAAGGGGTAACTGTAACGGTATTGCCAGCCGAAGCTTTCACACCACCGAAGTCTTTAAGGGCGTCAATAGCAGCCTGATCTGTCGCCGTACCCTCCACATAGGTGTTGTTCTGTGCGTAGTAGGCCTCCTCTGCCAACCTAACGCTGTTCAGGTCCGCCTGCATCGAAGCAATGTAGCCCCTTTCTCTGTACGCCGCGAACTGCGGGATGGCGATGGCCGCCAGGATACCGATGATCGCGACGACGATCATCAACTCTACCAGGGTGAAACCTTTCTGTCCTTTCGTCCTTACTTTCATTACTTTCATCATTCTTTCCTCCTTAGGTCAGTTTTTTTAAGTCTTTGATTCAAACAAAAACCTTCTTCTCATCCCCCTCCTTTCTTTTCCGTTTTCCACTGAAAATCACGTTATTGCCGTTTGCCATTTTAGCAAGTCTCACGCCAAGAGCTGCGTGCAGTCCTCTCAACCGGAAAACTCCGTCTATTCTTTGCAGAATCAAGACCTTTGAATTTGTGATCAAATCACCTTGCCGTCATTCCGTGCTTGACACGGAATCCAGTGTTTTCAACAAGTTCTGGATTCCGCCCCGATTTTCATCGGGGTGACGCGTCGGTCGGAATGACATGAGGGGCCATTTTTCAACGATCTTGAATCAATAAGATACATGGGCGACCACCGCCTCCTCGTTCATCCGCCGACTCTCCCAATAATAAAAAAACCGGCGCTTTTCACCCATCTCTGGGTCATCCTCACCGCTTATTTATCCAAGGTTTAGTCTGTCGCCGCGGCAAATCGAACCCTGCCACGCCGGAGCAGCCTGAGGAAGTTCCGTGCCTTTCTCCAAGAACCGATAACGGCATCAAGTGATGCCGAATTTTTCGAGTCGGTGTTTCAGAGAATCGTAGCTTATGTGGAGAAGCTCGGCCGCCTTCTTCTTCGACCCCCGGGCCCTGTCCAGGGCCTTCGTGATGAGCGACCTTTCGACCTCGTTCATCGTCTCGTTCAGCATTACGCCCTCTTCCGGCAGCTCTATCCCCATGGCGGGAAGGCCCTTCTTTTCTCCCTCCCCCTGCTTCGATATGACAAGATTCTCGGGAAGGATGATGTTCGACGTCTCCAGGGCGACGCTTCTTTCGATTATGTTCTCCAACTCCCTGACGTTTCCCGGGAATTCGTATTCCAGCAAAAGCTCCAGCGCGTAGGCCGATATCTTCTTGACGTCCTTGCCGAATTCACGGGAATACTTTTCGCTGAAATATCTGACGAGGAGCGGGATGTCTTCTTTTCTCTTCCTCAGGGGAGGTATCCATATGGGTATGACGTTCAGGCGGTAGTAGAGGTCTTCCCGGAACTTCCCCTCCTTCACCTTTTCTCGGAGGTCCTGGTTGGTCGCGGAAATGATCCGAAAATCGACATTGATGTCCTCGGATCCTCCCACCCGCCGGAATGTCTTTCCCTGCACCGCCCGGAGGAGCTTCACCTGGAGGACCGGGGGCAGCTCCGCTATCTCGTCGAAGAAGACTGTACCGCCCCGGGCGTGCTCCAGAAGGCCCATCTTGTCGGCATGGGCGCCCGTGAAGGAGCCCTTCATGTGGCCGAAGAGCTCGCTCTCAAGCAGCGCCTCGGGGAGCCCACCGCAGTTGATGGCAATGAACTGACCGTCCTTCCGGGGGCTGTTCTCGTGGATCGCCCTCGCCACCAGCTCCTTCCCCGTCCCGCTCTCACCGAGGATGAGGACATTGGCCGGGGTGGCGGCGACCTTTTTCACGAGAGCGAAGACCTTCAGCATCTCCCTGCTCCCGGCCACCATGTTCCCGAAGAAGACGGCGCCGTCTCCCGTACTTGTAGAAAAAGAAGGGTCGCCTCCCTGGGCGGCGTCCTTTTTGCTTAGGGCGTCCCGCACGACGGCCTTCAGTTCATCGATGTCGAAATCCTTCTCCAGGTAGTCGAAGGCGCCCTCGCGCATCGCCGCGAGGGCCGTCTCACCCGAGGCGAAGGCCGTGATCAGGATGACGGCCGTCTCCGGCGAGATCGCCTTGATCTCCCTGAGGAGGTCTATGCCGTCAACCTTCGGCATCTTCAGGTCCGTCAGGACGAGGTCGAAGCGATTTTTCCGGCAGAGGTTCAGCGCCTCCGTACCGCCGCCGGCGCACGAGACGGCATGACCGTCCTTCTCCAACATGATCTGGAGGAATTCCTTCATCCCCCGGTCGTCGTCAACGACGAGTATCTTCGCCATGTTCACTACCTCTTTCGGCACCCCGTAAGACCTCTGAGTTTATAGTCAGATCGCATTTATGTCATCCTGTGCTTGACTGAGCCTGCCCAGTACTCGATACGGGGGGAATCCAGCGTTTTCAATTGGTTCTGGATACCGACTTTCGTCGGTATGACGTAGGAGGCCATTCTCCAATAGTATCTTCATGTCAACCCGGCCCTCAGCCTTCGTATCCCGGGAAGAGCAGGGTGAACGTGCTCCCCCGGCCGGGCCTGCTTTCCACGCCGACCGCCCCGCCGTGACTCTCCGTGATCCGTTTGACGACGGTAAGGCCGAGGCCGGTCCCCTTTTCCCTCGTCGTAAAGAAGGGCTCGAATACCCGCATGGGGTCTTCGGCTTGAACGCCGTCGCCCTGGTCGCTTACCTCTACGGCGAGGTAAATCATACCGTTTTTCTGCACCGTCGAGGTCCTGACCCCTACGCACCCACCCTCCGGCATCGCTTGCACCGCATTCAGGACGAGGTTCCAGATGACCTGTCTTATCTCCTGCCTGTTTCCCAACACGGGGACCGCCTCCCTCGCCTCGTTCACGACGGTTATCGCTTCATTCCACTCGGAGCTGAAGCGAATGGATTCCAAGACATCCCGGATAACCTCTGGTACGTCCACCTTTTCGCGCCGCTCGCCGCCCGGCCTCGCCAGGAGCAGAAAATCCTTCAGGAGCGACTCGAGCTGGTCCCTGCCCCGCAGGATGATCTTCATGAGCCTTTCTTCGGTTTCGCCGAGGTCGAGTTCACGCCGCAGCATCTGCACCGAGCCGCTGATCGACGCCAGGGGGTTTCTCATCTCGTGGGCAAAGCAGGCTGTCATTTCCCCGAGGAGCGCGAGCCTCTTGCTCCGCTCGACTTCCTTTTCCATCTCCTTGCGGGCGGTCAGGTCCTGGAAGATGAGTATCCGGCCTATCCTGTCTCCTTTCCCGTCTCTCAGGGCGGATGAGGCGAACCCGATGGTCTTCCTTTCCTGGCCTCTATCGAATTCCAACTCCAGCCTGTCTGCCATTCCTCTTTTGCCGGCCCCGTCCCTCTCCTCCCCGAGGAACACCGAGACCCCCGGGAATATGTCCTCGACGGGTCTATTCCTCACCTCTCTGAACCTGTACCCGGTGATCTCTTCTGCTGCCCGGTTGAAAGATTTGATCTCCCCCCGGAGGTTCAAGGTCAGGATGCCAGTATCCACAGACTCGATGATGCTCCGGTGGAGGACGTCGAGTTGATTGAAGGCATCCTCTCTCTCTTCCAACATGACCCTGAGCTTCTTTTCTCTCTCGACCACGAAACTCGTCAGGAGGGCGACGACGAAGAAAGACGCGGCGTTGACGAAAACTCGCAAAAAGACGTAAAGGGCCATGTACCTCCGGCCTGTCGATATTCCGTAAAAGACGCCGTAGTATTCGCCGTAGAGTGAGAGGCCGTAAGCGAGGCTGCACGCCAGGGCCAACGTATAGCCACCGCGCCGTTCGAGAAACAGGGCGGAATAGATGACGATGAGCGGATACAGGACGGAGTAGCTGCTCTCGCTGCCGCCCGTCAGGCACACGAGCGTCGTGACCAGGACGACGTCGCCCAGGGCTTGGATGTAGACATTTACCTTGAAGTCGCCGACGGCCCGCGGCAGAATTGCGTAGAAAAAGCTCAGTAAATAGGTTATGCTGACGACCCAGTAGACCGAACGGAGGGCCGACGGCGGCAGCGGCCCCGTCTCCTCTATCTGGACGAAGGCCGTGATGCCGAGAAGAAAGGTAACGATGGCGACCCTGAATAATATCAGCCGGTGCAACGTCTTCTTCTGACTCTCTTCAGGAAACGTGCGGTCGCTCATCGTGCGTCTGTGTGCTCAAGGACATTGCCCGCGGGCAATGTCTCAGCTTCGATAACTGGTTTCTGTATTCTGTTCGAGAGAGACCTTCGAAAAACGTCTCTTCATGTCATTCCGACGCGTCACCCCGATGAAAATCGGGGCGGAATCCAGAACAGATTGAAAACACTGGATTCCCCCGTATCGAGTACGGGGCAGGCTTATGTCAAGCACGGGATGACAACAAGGTGATTTAATTTCAAATGCAAAGGTCTCATAGATGACAGTCCCGTAAAAAGTCGAGAATTACCCGTTTCGTCATTCCGACGAAAGTCGGAATCCAGTATATTCAATATGTTCTGGATGCCGGATCTGGTCCGGCATGACGTTTTCGGACTTTTTACTAGTACGTCATAGATTAATCGATCAATCGCCCCGGTCAACCATGCAACGGCCCCTGCTCCCGATCCTGCTTGCCTTCATAGCGGGGATTACAGCAGGCGCTGCTTCCGCCCCGCCCGGCCCCCCAGTAATCGCTGCTTTCGTCGGCTCACTTATACTTTTTCTCGTTCCGGCTGTCAAACGACGGCGTGTGTATGCCGACCTGTGCCTGCTCGTCGCCTTCTTCTCCTTCGCCTTTCTCATCACCGGCCATGAAGTCCATAAACCCCCCGGCTCCCGGGACGTCTCCCGTTTTTCCGGCGGGGAGCTTTTGACCCTGGAAGGGCTGGTCGTCGAGAACCCCCGGATGCTTCCCGACAGGGCGGACATCACGGTCCGCGTCTATTCGAAGGTCGAGGAGAACGCTACCGAGCCGGTCGAAGGCCTGATCCTCCTTTCCACGAGGGACACCGCCAACCTCCCGGACTACGGCGATTACATCCGCTTCAAGGCAAAGCTCAAGGAACCCCGCAACTTCAACAACCCCGGTGGTTTCGATTATCGGCGTTACCTTTTGGGTAAGGGTATCCGGGCGAGGGGTTACCTGGACAAGTCCGGTTTCGTCATGATCAGGTCGGGGGGCGGAAATGTACTGAAGGCACGCCTCGAAAGCTACAGGAACAGCTTGCGCCAGGCAATCAGAGAAAATGCCTCTTCCCCCGAGGGTGAGATCATCCAGGCCATGGTCCTCGGCGAGCAGAGCGAGATACCCCGCGAAGTGATGGACAAATTCAACCGGACGGGGACGTCTCATGTCATCGCCATATCGGGGTTCAACATCGGGATAATCGCGGCCGTTTCCTTCTTCCTTGCGCGACTCATCATGAGGCAATCGGAGTACCTACTGCTGAGGCTCAACATCCTCAAGGTCTCGGCGGTCTTTTCGTTTCTCCCCGTCATCCTCTTCGCCTTCATCTCCGGCCTCGGAATCTCCGTCTTGAGGGCATCCCTGATGGTCCTCGCCTTCCTCGTCGCGGCCTGTTTCGGACGGGGGCGCGATTCATTCAACATCCTGGCCCTGACCGCGATCCTCATCCTCACCGTCTCGCCGCTTGCCCTCTTCGACGTCTCCTTCCAGCTCTCTTTCGTCGCCGTCGCATCCATCCTCTTCATGGTTCCCGTCTTTTCCCTGTACCTTCCCGACGGAAAGAGAATCGAGGAGAGCCGGTATCCGTGGCTTGTGAAGGCGACGGCAGCGGCCGGCCTTTTCCTCGCGGCTACTTTGAGCGCGACCCTCGGCACGGCGCCCTTCATAATCTACCATTTCAACCTCCTTTCGCTGATCACCCTCATCGCCAATGCCGTCATCGTCCCGATCATGGGCTATCTCGTGATTGTCCTCGGGATGGTAATCATCGTCTCCACGCCCCTCTCTTCTTTCCTGACGACCTCGGTGGTCAAGCTCGCTTCCTCCCTGACGGCCCTGTCGGTCTGGCTCGCGGACCGGCTGACCAACCTTCCCTGGGCCTTCACCTTCGTCCCGACGCCGACCGTCCTCGAACTCGGCGCCTACTACGTCCTCCTTTTCTGCGCCGTGCAGTTGCTCAAAGAAAGGCATGGAAAGGACGAGGCCACCGTGAAGGAGACGCGCCGGGTGTCTGCGGCGCTTCTGAGCGCTTCCCTGAGCCTCATCCTGCTCTTTTATGCAGCCGACTTTATCTACTTCCACAACAGGGACCGCCACCCCGACACGCTCAGGGTCACGGTGATCGACGTGGGCCAGGGAACCTCCACCCTCGTCGATTTCCCCGGGGGGACGAAGATGCTGATCGACGGCGGCGGGTTCTACGACGGAAACTTCGACGTCGGCCGCTATGTCCTGGCACCCATGCTCTGGCACGAGAGGGTCGGCCGGGTGGACATCGCCGTCCTTTCCCACCCCCATCCCGACCATCTGAACGGCCTCCTGTACATCCTGAGGAATTTCCGGGTAAAAGAGGTGTGGACGAACGGCGACGAGGGGGACCCGGACACCTACGAAGAGTTCAAACGGATAATAGCGGAGGAGAACATCCGCCACCGGGTGCTGAAGGGAAGGTCACGGAGACACTTCAAGGTCGGCGATTCCGACGTGCATGTCCTGAACCTCCGCAACTGTCCCGAAGAAAGCGACACCTTCGACCTGAATGACCGCTCCCTCGTCCTCAAGGTGACCTACGGAAAGACGAGCTTTCTCCTCCCCGGCGACATCTCCGAGGCCGCCGAGGAGGAGCTCGTCAGGCGGAACGGCCCATTGCTGCGGAGTCAAGTCATCGTTGCGCCCCACCACGGCAGCGCAAGGTCGAGCTCCCAGCCATTCCTCAAGGCCGTCAGGCCCGAGACTGCCGTCTTTTCCTGCGGGGCCGGCAACGTCTTCCGCCTACCCCATCCCGATGCCCTGGCAAGGTACAGCCGTATCGGTTGTCGCATCTTCCGCACGGACCTGAACGGGGCCGTAACCTTTCAAACCGATGGGCAAAATATCACCGCCCGGCCTTTCCGGGGTCTCTGACAGGGCGATATTTATATTGCCTTTGGCCTCTTTCCGTGGTATGCAGCAAAGTTCAAAAAAATCAGGAGTTTCAATCACCAACCATGGCCGGTACCATCCAATCTGTCCGGGGGTTCAAAGACATCCTGCCCGGCGAAGTGGAAAAGTGGCGGTTCGTCGAGGAAAAGGCCCGTGAGGTCCTGGAAAATTTCGGGGTCCGCGAGATAAGGGTCCCGATCCTCGAGAAGACGGAGCTTTTTCAGCGCGGGATCGGGGAGGCGACAGACATCGTCGAAAAGGAGATGTACACCTTCGTGGACAAAGGGCGGGAGTCCCTCACGCTCCGCCCGGAGGCGACGGCCTCGGTCATCCGCGCCTACCTCCAGCATTCCCTCGACGCCCGGGACCCGGTGGCCAAGCTCTTCACGATCGGCCCGATGTTCCGGCGGGAGCGCCCGCAGAAGGGCAGACTCCGCCAGTTCCACCAGATAAACGTCGAGTTCATCGGCGTGAGCGACGCCCTCATCGACGGCGAGATAATCATCCTGCTGATGCACCTGCTGAAAAGCCTCGGCGTCGAAGGGCTGCACCTGGAGCTCAATTCCCTCGGCTGCGATGCCTGCAGACCCTCGTTCCGGGAGGCGATCAAGGAGTTCCTGGAAGGCAGGAAAGAGGGCCTCTGTGAAGACTGCCTGCGGAGGTCGGAGGTGAACCCCCTGCGGGTCTTCGACTGTAAGGTGGAAGGGTGCCGGGAAGTCATGGCGGAAGCGCCGCGGCTCCCCGACTTCCTCTGCGACGATTGCCGCAGCCACTTCGAGACGGTCGGAGAGTGCATCAGGATGTTCGGCATCCCCTTCGAGGTCAGGGCGCAGATGGTCCGCGGCCTCGATTACTACACGAGAACGGCATTCGAGGTCACGACGGAATCCGAGGGTGCCCAGAACGCCGTCGCCGGCGGCGGCCGGTATGACCGCTTGATCGCAGAACTCGGAGGCCCCGACATCCCCGGAGTGGGGTTCGCGATCGGTATGGAAAGGCTCGTCTCCCTGGTCCCGGCGAGGGCCGACTCCTTCGTCCGCCATCCGGACCTCTTCATCGCCGCCGTAGGTGAGACGCCGCGGCTCCGGGCCTTCGAGATATGCAATCACCTGCGCCTGGCCGGCATCCGGGCCGAGATGGGCTACGAGGGGAAGAGTCTGAAAAGTCAGATGAAACGTTCCGATAAGCTCCGCTGCTCCTTTACGCTGATAATCGGCGACCGGGAGGTCGAAGAAAAAAGGGCCTACCTGAGAGACATGAAGAAGGCGACGCAAGAGGCCGTCAGCCTCGAGAGCATCGACGGTATCGCAAAGACCATATCGATCAAGATAGCAGGAAGGAAAGAGGAAATTGGCTGATTTCATCACGACCGATAAAAGAACCCACTACTGCGGCGACCTCCGGGCCACCGACGCGGGGAAGGAAGTCATCCTCATGGGATGGGCGCACCGCCGTCGAGACCACGGGGGGGTTATCTTTGTCGACCTGCGGGACAGGGAAGGCCTTGTCCAGGTCGTCTTCAACCCGGAAACGAGCCCCGAGGCGCACCGGGAAGCGCACCGGATCAGGGCGGAGTTCGTGCTCGCCGTCCGGGGCGACGTCCGCATAAGGCCCGACGGGATGTTCAACCCGGCCCTCAAGACGGGCGAGGTCGAGGTCCTCGTCTCGGAGTTGGAGATACTGAGCGAGGCAAAGACGCCGCCCTTCGTCCTCGACGAGAGCGACATATCCGAAAACGTGCGGCTCAAGTACCGCTACCTCGACCTGAGACGGACCCCCATCCAACGCAACCTCTTCATGAGGAGCCGTGCCGCCGCCGAGGCCAGAAACTACATGGACGGCCTCGGTTTTATCGAAGTGGAAACGCCGGTGTTGACGAAGAGCACGCCGGAAGGCGCCCGGGACTTCCTCGTTCCGAGCAGGCTCAACCCCGGTATGTTCTACGCCCTGCCCCAGTCACCCCAGCTCTTCAAGCAACTCCTGATGGTCTCGGGCTTCGACCGCTACTACCAGATCGTCAAGTGCTTCCGCGACGAGGACCTCAGGGCCGACCGCCAGCCGGAATTCACGCAGGTCGACGTGGAGATGTCCTTCATCACCGAAAACGACATCATCGGCGTGATCGAAGGCCTCCTCGCCCGGGTCTTCAAGCGCTGCCTCGACAGGAACCTGCCGATCCCCTTCCCCAGGATAACTTACGGGGACGCCGTCGAACGTTACGGCAGGGACAACCCGGATACGCGGTTTGCCCTGGAATTGAGGGACCTGACGGGCATCCTGAAGGAGTCGGACTTCAACGTCTTCCGCGAGGCCGCGGCGGCCGGCGGCGTTATCAAGGCTATCAAGGTAGAGAACGGGAAGGGCATCTCCCGGAAAGACATCGACGAACTGGTGAACTTCGTAGTCGACAGCGGCGCGAAGGGACTCGCCTGGGCGAGGGTGACGCCCGAAGGATGGACCTCCCCGATAGCAAAATTCTTGAAGGAGGGCGAAACAGCCGGGGTGAACGAGGCGATGGCGGCCCAGGAGGGGGACCTGCTTCTCTTCGTCGCCGATTCTCGGAAGATCGCCCTGGAGGTCTTAGGCAACCTGAGACTCCACATTGCCAAGAAACTCTCCCTGGCGGCCCCCGACGATTTTTCTTTCCTGTGGGTCACTGACTTCCCTCTGCTTGAGTACAGCGACACGGAAAAGAGGTTCGTCTCCACCCACCATCCCTTCACCTCTCCGGTCATGGAGGACCTCCCCTTCCTGGAGACGGACCCGGCCAGGGTCCGGGCGAGGGCCTACGACGTCGTCCTGAACGGCGTCGAGATCGGCGGCGGCAGCATCAGGATACACCGGAAAGACGTCCAGGCCAGGGTATTCCAGGCGCTGGGACTGAAAGACGAGGAGGCCAGGTCGAAATTCGGCTTTCTCCTCGACGCCCTGGAATTCGGGGCACCGCCCCACGGCGGGATCGCCCTGGGGTTCGACCGGCTGATCATGATGATGACGGGCGCCGAATCGATCCGCGACGTCATCGCCTTCCCCAAGACACAGAAGGCCGCGTGCCTCCTCACGGACGCGCCGTCGAGGGTCAGCGTCGAACAGCTCCTCGAGCTTTCGTTGAAGGTCGTAACCTGAAACGGGGTAATTCTTTATCGGTCGTGAGACCGTCAACGGACGGTCAGGTAATCGAAAGGACAGTCCTTCCGGCCCCGGGTCGACTCGGTGAGTTCTCTGATGAAGCGTGAAGGGCCGGGGTTGCAGTCGTCCGCCGCCCGGCTGTAGTTCAGCATCGGGTAGCAGATGTAAAGCTGGTCCTTGGCCCTGGTTGAAGCCACGTAGAAAAGCCTCCTCTCCTCTTCCTCCCCGCCCGGCTCTTTCAGGGCCTTGGCGAGCGGGATCTGTCCGTCGGCGCAGGAGACGAGGAAGACGACCGACCACTCCAGCCCCTTCGCCTGGTGGATCGTGCTCAGGACGACCTTGTCCCGTCCCTGCACCCGCTGTTCCTCA
>CAZRAC010000021.1:0-38718 GCA_964597995.1 uncultured Syntrophaceae bacterium
GCATGCATGTCTCCTAAATCACAACTAATACTCCCGACCCGGGAGACGGGGGAAGAAGACCAAGAAGGCTTTATAAGAAATCAACGTTGAACGCGGCGGAAAGACAACACTATCAATAGCGACACATTATATTCTGAAAGCTTATTGACTTCAAGCCGTTAAATTTCTTGGAATATGACTTGTGTTCTGTGGAAAGAGGTGTTAAAAATCGCCGAGCGCTTTATCAGAAGCGCGGTCGTTTTAAAAAAGGAGCAGGAACATGCGAAGAATTTTAATCTCTCTGGTCTGCCTTACGCTCATGGTCGGAGTCTTCCTGGTGGCCAGGGAGTGCATCGTGTCGGCAGCAGACGACACGAAGGTCAAGAGGGTAGCCGTTCTTCCTTTTGACGTGCACAGCTCGGAGGACATAGATTACATCCGCAACGGCGTCTGGGATATGCTGATTTCGAGGATATCCCTTGCCGGGAAGATAGAAGTGGTCTCAAAAAACGACGTCCAGAATGTCCTTGCTAAACGGAAAGGGAAGGGCAACCTGACCGTTGCCGACGTGTACGAACTGGGCAAGAAGATGGGTGCCGACTACGTCGTGCACGGCAGCATCACAAAAATAGGCAACAGCGTGAGTCTGGACGGAAAACTCCTGGATGTTGCAGCCAATAGATCGGCGGTCGATGTTTTCGCTCAAAGCCAGGGCATGGACGACGTCATCCCGAAGATCGGTGATTTTGCGAAGCGCATCGATTACCACATCCTCGGGCAAGTGCCGGCAACGTTCGGAGCTCCTCCTCCCTCACCCGTCGACAGTTTGGCCGTCGCTTCGCCTCAGCCGCCGCCAGCCGGTCAGGCTCCTACGGATGAAGCGATCGGCGCCGTGAGAACTCCGCAGGGCACGTTCACGGCGGTGATCAACCCCGAATTCATCAACGCCCCCCAGACGGCCATCGACAAGAAAGGTTTCTGGATGAGCCAGCGGTTCGAGACCGAATTCAAGGGGATGGATGTCGGTGATGTGGACGGGGACGGGAAGAACGAGGTGGTCACCGTCGATGCCTATAATGTCTACGTTTACCGGAAGTCGGGAAAGACGCTCACGCTTCTGCAGAAAATCGCGGGTAAGTCTTATGACCAGTATCTGTCGGTGGATGTGGCTGATGTGACGGGCAGCGGCAAGAAAGAGATCATCGTCACCAGCGTCAACCGGGGTATCCTTGATTCTTTCGTCCTCCAGTACAAGAACGGTAAGTATACGACGATTGCCAAGGATCTGAGATGGTTTATGAGGGTCATCAACATCTCCGACACCCCTACGTTGTTGGGGCAAAGGATGGGGTCGGAGAAACCGTTCGAAAATCCTATTTACGAAATCGTGTGGAGCAAAGGGAGACTCAAGGAAGGCAAGAGGATGGAGATACCACAGGGTCTGTCTGTTTATGGGTTGGCCATCGAACCCCTCGAAAAAGACGGACCCAACAAGATAATTGCCCTCGACAACCTCGACTATCTGCGGGTCTTCGAACCGACGGTAAAGAGCATCGATAAAATCCTTACCTTCGGCGGGAGCAAGGAGATGATCTGGAAGAGCGACGAGGCCTTCGGGGGGAGCAATAATTTCTTTGATTTACCCTCGGATGCGCAGATATCCAAGAACATAGCCGCCACAGAAGAAAAGGCGCGCCCCTACGTCAACATCCGCCTCCTGGCGTATGACATCAACAAGAACGGAAAGAAAGATCTGCTAGTAGTGAAGAACATATCGACCGTGGGGAGGCTATTTCAGAACATGAAGATTTTTTCCTCCAGTGAAATTTATGACCTCGAGTGGAACGGTCTCGGGTTTGCGGAAAACTGGAGGACGAAGAAGATACAAGGGTACGTCGCGGATTATCAGATCAAAGACATCGATAACGACGGAAAACTCGATGTGGTCCTCTCCCTTGTGCTGTCCTACGACATGGGGATAACCAGGAGGAGCGTTGTGGTCGCTTACGCCCTGAGTTAGCCGCAAGGGAGTTGACTTTTTTTATCGGTTCGGATAGATTTTTCTTCGATTTTGATGCCGATATAGTGTGGCGGTGTAGCTCAGCGGGTTAGAGCATACGGCTCATATCCGTAGTGTCCGGGGTTCAAGTCCCTGCACCGCCACCATTATTCCAATGGACTTGGAAGTGCATTCCGAGTCCATTTTCGTTTGCCCTATCTTCCGCAAAAAGTCCCCGGTTAATTCAGGCATGGGATGAGAGGAAGGCGAAGAGGCGGTTACCTATCTCGAGGGCGCGGTCGATGAAGTCGGGCCCGTATTTCTTCCCTGTCCGGGTCCTGAAGGTGCCCCGGATTCGCTCGGTCGCCGCAAGCCCGCCGGGGAAATTCTCGGCAAGGTCTTCGAGTTTCAAACGACGGGACATGATGATCGCCCAGAGGGTTTCGGTAAAGTTATCGGGACCCCAGCGGAATTTATCGGCGTCGTACAGGGCGTTGGAGAGCATCTGTGCGGAAGGGTCATCGAGGGGCTGAACGGGCTGGAAGGCCTCATGGTTGGCTATTGCCTGGATGATGAAATCTCTTTCCAGGGTTTCGATGTCGAAGGTCTTGAGTATCCTGCCCGCTTCCTCGGCGCTGCGGCGGGCGTGGTTCGGTTCGGAGCGCCTGATGTCGTGGAGGAGTCCGGCCAGATGGGACAGAAAGACGAGGCGGTCCACCCGGTCGACACCAACGGCGTCGGCTCCGTCGATGAGGATGAGGGCGCCGGCGTCGAGGGCGACCTTTTTTACGTGATAAAGGCCGTGGCCCGGATATTCTTCATTATTCCCGAGGTAGGCCAGGAGCTCCTCTGCCGCGGGATGGGAGGAAAAAATTCGCCGGGACCTCTCGACTGCGTCCTTTTCTTCGGAATAGAATAGAGGAAGCCCTACTTCGGCGGCGATTCTATCGGTAAGCTCTTTGAATTCCCGATAGCGCGGGTCGAAAAATTCTTTGTCCGTATCCATAAACACTTCTTTCCCCCCTCTTTGTGCTTACATTCCCTATATAGCAGGAGAGCGGCTCATTTTTCAATAAAGCCTCGAGGTTGCTCTTCGACGGGGAAATTTTGGTTGCCGGAAAGGCCCTTTGACTGTCCGTTATCTCTTGAGGAGCGACTGCACAACCCTTTCAAGATGATTCAGGGTGTTGCACTCTTTGAGGACGTGACAATAGGGTGCGTAACGGAGCATCTCCGAATCCCCCGTGCCCCAGAAAGGCTTCGTCTCCGGGTTCAGCCAGATGAGTTTCTTGCATCTTTCGGAGAGCAGTTTGAGGATTTGCGTCTGAGGGTTGTTGTAGTTGTTGCGCGCGTCACCCAGGAAAAGAACGGTGGTCTTGTGGGTGACGGCGTCCAGGTAACGTTCCTTGAAATCGCGGAGGGTGCGGTCGTAATCCGTCCGGGCCAGGAGAACAGGAATATCCGTCCCCGCCTGGATCCGTGCGACGGCTTCCTCGATAGGATATTGTTCAAAGATGCCGGTAACTTCAGCGAGGTTGGAGCAAAAGATGAAAGACCTGACCTGGATGATCTCCTTGTTGAGGCCGTAAAGGAAGAGCAGGAAGAACCGGACGAGACGGGATACGGAACGGCTGATGTCGCAGATGGCCACGACGTTCGGCTTTTCGATCTTCACCTTTTTCCACCTCGGGTTGAAGAGAAACCCCTGGTAAGCGACGTTATCGCGAATCGTCTGTTTGAAGTCGAGATGCCCCCTCCTCGCCGGCTTCCGCTTGCGGGAATAGAGGTCGTTCAGTCTCTTGACCATCCGCTGGATGATGCCCTGCATCTGGTGGTAGTAACGCTGCTCCAGGTTCGAAAGCTTGATGTTCCTCAAGTAATCTTCGATCATCTTGTCGTACTCGTATCCTGAGAAGAGGAGAAGCTGTTCCTCGACATAGGAGCGGACATTTTCGACAAGATAACTCCTCGCTTCCTCCAACCTGGCCGCCGTCGCCGCTGAAGAAGGAGCACCAGCCTGATAAAGGTCCCGGATATCGGCGTCGAGACCGCTCAGGCCCATACGTTCGAGAATCCGCATGGCGTAAAGGCTCTTTTGCGTCTGGTACCGGATATCGGAGAGGTTTTCCGCGCGGGCGGCCTCTTTCATGTAAGTGACGAGGCCGGGCTGGTCACCGGTCATGAGCATCCGGGAGAGGTCTGACAATCCCTCAGTCGATCCTTTGTGCGACCCCTCGTTGGGGGGTGGCTCAGAAAAGAAATCGAAAGAGAAGAAACGGTCGAAGCAGTCGGAAAAAATCTCCTTTTCCTGCACCGATTTCGCCAGGGCGACGTAAAGGGAGTCTTTCAGGAGGCTTCTGTCGTCGTAGCTCACGAGCTGGAGAGCCCGGGCAGCGTCCAGGCTCTCCGAGACGGATATCCTTACGCCCGAGCGCCTCAGCGTGGTGATGAAATCTTCCAGGACCCTGTCCATCCCTTCCTCTTTTAACCCTCAGAACGCCCGGGCGGCGTTTGCGGTCAACTGATGGAGCTGGTCTTCCACGACCCGGATGTCTTCCTCGTACTTGATAAAAATGTGGAGTGTGTCGCGAACGAGGTCCGGGCTCAGGCTGTCCGCGTGGAGGATGAGGAGCACGCGGGCCCAGTCGATGGTCTCGCTGATCGAGGGCACTTTCTTTATGTCCATCTTCCTGACGGCCTGGATGAAAGACACCAACTGGGCGGCAAGATTGCTCGGTATCTCCGGGACGCGCACCCGGATTATCTCGCGTTCCAACGCCGGCTCCGGGAAAGGGATAAAAAGATGGAGGCAGCGTCTCTTCAGCGCCTCGCTCAATTCCCGGGTGTTGTTGCTCGTCAAGACGACAAGGGGTTTTGTCACCGCGTGGACCGTGCCGATCTCCGGGATGGAGACCTGAAAATCAGACAGGACCTCGAGCAGGAATGCCTCGAATTCATCGTCCGCCTTGTCCACTTCGTCGATGAGAAGGACGGTCCCGTCTTTTTCCTGCAGTGCCTTTAGAAGCGGCCGGGGTTCGAGAAAGTGCCAGGAAAAGAAGATGTCGTCGTAGGCGTGGAGTTTGTTGATCGACTGGGAGAAGCTGTCCTCGCGGTCGACGAGACTGTCGAGTTTGTCCCGGAGGAGCTGGGTGTAGAGAAGCTGCTTGCCGTATTTCCATTCGTAGAGGGCCTTCGACTCGTCCAGGCCTTCGTAACACTGGAGCCTGATCATCGGCAGGTCGAGATAGGCCGCGATAGTCTTTGCAAGTTCCGTCTTCCCAACGCCTGCGGGTCCCTCGACGAGGATGGGCTTTTCGAGGTGGTGGGCGAGATAGACTGTCGTCGCCGTCTGCCGGCTGGTGATGTAACCCACTTTTTTGAAACCCTCCTGGATGTGTCTTATGGAGGTAAATTTTTCATCCTTTTTCTGTTTCATGCTTCACCCTTCTGGGAGAGGAGTCTTTCTCCGAGTTTTTTCTGTTTGATGAGAGCGACGTTACCGGCAATGTTGATGATCTTACCAATGTCGGTCGTCAATGCCTTGAATTCCCCTTGATTGCTCAGGCCTGTGACTCCGGCGAGCCGTTCCACGCGGGACTGGAAGTCCTTGGCAAGGTATCTCAGGGAGAGCAACAAGGGCTGGTACGCCTCCGTATCCATGCCGCTGTCGATCATGCGGGCCACTTGATAGGAGCAAACTCTCATCGTTCGGGCCAAGAAGTCGAGGGCACCCAACTCCGTTTTGATTCCGTCAGTCGCGGGAACTGTGGCTTCCATGTAGGCGGTGACCAAGAAATCTATCTGGGCCTTCATCCCCCCGATCACGGGACCCATCAGGAGGGCATCCTCCAGGTCGCGGAAAGGGATGACCATCTTTCGGTAGGCGGAGCCGACCTCCCCCAGGACGTCGGTGGCCCGAACACGGCAGGAGTCGACAGTGATGCCGCAATGGGGAGAGGGGCGAAGGTAGTCCAGTTTCAACGGCTCCGTCAGGGAAAGTCCCGGCGTGTCTTTCGGCACCAAAAAGGCCGTGTATTCCTTCCTGCCGTCGGATTCGCTGGTCACGGCGAAGACGATGAAGAGGTCGGCGATGGGTCCGTTGGTGAGGTACGATTTTTCCCCTTGGACTAAGTACCCCCCTCCTTCGGGTACGGCGGAGGTCTTCAGATTCTTGGGATTAGCGCCCACACCCGGTTCCGATATGGCGATGCTCGCCGTCGCAGTGCCTTCGGCCAGGGCCGGGAGGTAACGTTCGCGCTGGCTTTCCGTGCCGAAACCGTGGATGAAGAAACGGGAGGCAACCTGGTGGATTACCCAGGAGAGGGCGAGACCCATGTTGTGCCCGCTTTCGACGAAGCCCTCTCCGGCCGCGACGACGGCGGCATAACCACCGCCCAGACCGCCGTACGCACGGGGGATGGATACCCCAAGCATCCCCGCGGACGCCATCTTACGCCATATGCCTAAGGGAAAGTCGTCTTCGGTATGGAGGTCCCGGCGAGAGGCGATCTCTTTTTCCGCAAACCGGGAAAACTCTTTCTGATAGTCTCTGGTATGTCCGGTCATGGCCATAGTGATGTCCCGGCGGGCTGCCTTAGCAAACCTTCTTTGGCCGTCGGTCTAACGTGATGGCAATTTACTGTTGAACTTCGGTGAAAAGCTCTTCAAGACGCTCTTGAATGTGTCGACCTGTTCCGCCGTGAATCCCTCTTTTATCTCTTCGTTCACTTTCCGGATGACGACCTTCGCCTTGTTGACCTCTTCGAGCCCCCTCGGAGTGATGTAGACGTTGGATAGACGCCTGTCGGCGGGGTCTGAATTGCGGGACACGAAGCCAGCCCTTTCGAGGCGGTCGATCAGGCCGGTGATCGACGAATTGTCCAGCTCCATCAACTGGCTCAATTCCGTCATCGAGCGGCCGTTTTGCTGCTTGAGCAGGAAGAGGATGCCTGATTGGGCGACGGTCACCTTCGCGCCCTCGGCGGACAGAGCGCTGTTCAAGTAATTCCGCAGTTTCTGGCCTGCCGTGAAAAGAAGGTAGATGAGCCTGTCGTCTGTCTGCATGGAAAGACCGTCCCCGATGTTTGGTAGACACATATTTGGCATATCAAACATCCGCTGTCAACGAAAATCAGGAATAAAAACTTGACTACCACCCACCGTCATAATAGAAAAACAAGGCACGGACATTCATGAGGTTTATCTTTTAAAAAGGGAGGTCGGCATGATCCCACGGTATTCGAGGCCGAAGATGGCGAGCCTGTGGAGCGCTGAAGAAAGGTACAGGCGCTGGCTCGATATAGAGATTCTGGCCTGTGAGGCGCTGGCGGCCAAAGGTGTCATCCCGGAGAAGGCCTTGAAGAACATCAAGGAGAAGGCCCGTTTCGACGTTGCGAGGGTGGAGGAGGTCGAAAAGACCGTCAAGCATGACGTTATCGCCTTCCTTACGTCGGTCGGCGAGTACGTGGGAGAGGATTCCCGGTACATCCACATGGGATTGACCTCATCGGATATACTGGACACGTCGCTTGCCCTCTTGCTCAGAGACGCGGCAGCCCTCTTGGTCGAAGACATCGACCGGCTCCTCTCGGTCCTGAAGAGGAGGGCGCTGGAGCACAAGAAAACCGTGATGATCGGGAGGTCGCACGGCGTACACGCCGAGCCGATCACTTTCGGGCTTAAGATGGCCCTGTGGTACCAGGAGATGAAAAGAAACAAGGGCCGCGTCCTCCGGGCAGGCGAGGTCATCGGTTACGGCAAGCTTTCCGGGGCGGTCGGGACCTACGCCTTCATCGACCCCTCCGTCGAATCTTACGTGTGCGGGAAGCTCGGCCTGAAGCCGGCCCCGGTCTCGTCCCAGATCGTTCAACGGGACAGGCACGCCGAGTACTTCGCCCAACTGGCGGTCGTCGCCGCCTCTATCGAGAAATTTGCGACGGAGATACGGCACCTGCAAAGGACGGAGGTGCGCGAAGCGGAAGAGTACTTTTCACCGGGCCAGAAGGGTTCCTCGGCCATGCCCCATAAGAGGAATCCGGTCCTCGCGGAAAACCTCTCCGGGCTCGCCCGCCTGATGAGGTCGTACGCCGTCGCGGCCATGGA
Organism: uncultured Syntrophaceae bacterium; assembly: GCA_964597995.1. Classification (GTDB taxonomy): domain Bacteria; phylum Desulfobacterota; class Syntrophia; order Syntrophales; family UBA4778; genus UBA2207. The sequence goes on from CAZRAC010000021.1 coordinate 8,081, forward strand.
AGATGTCGCGCTTTGGCACGAGCGGGATATCAGCCATTCGTCGGTAGAGAGGGTGATCGCACCCGACGCCACGATTCTCCTCGATTTCATGCTGGCGCGGTTCGAGGCCATGATGGAAAATCTCATCGTCTACCCGGAAAGGATGCTCGCGAACCTCAATATGACTCGGGGGCTGATCTTCTCGCAGATGGTCCTCCTGAAGCTGGTGGAAAAGGGCATGTCACGGGAAGACGCCTACGCTGTCGTACAGAAAAACGCGATGAAGACATGGATGGAAGGCGGCGACTTCAAGTCGCTTCTCCTTGGAGACGGTGAGGTCATGGCCTGCCTCAGCAGTGAGGAATTAGACCGGATATTCCGGGTGGATAATTTTCTCGGCCGTCTGGACACGATATTCGACAGGGTATTCGAGGGGGACGACGAATAGTTCAGGACCGGGAGGATAATCCCAGGGGTCAATAGAGGAGGGAAGGCTAAAGTCTTTTCATCGTGAGGCGGTAGAGTCGCGTAAGCTTGCGGTACTCCTCGATTCCTTCTTCCACGTATGCCGCTATCTCCGGCGGGACGTCTTTGATGACCCTCGCGGGGTTGCCAGCAACGAGTTTTCCCGCCGGTATACGCATCCCCTGTGAAACAACGGAGCCGGCAGCGACCACGACCCCTTCTTCACAGACGACTCCCTGGAGGAGAACGGCGCCTATCCCGACGATGCACCTTTGAGCGATAGTCACGTCATGGAGAGAGGCATTGTGGGCCACGATTATGTCGTTTCCTATCAGAACCCTGTCGCCGGGCGTCACGTGGACCGTCGCACCGTCCTGTATGCTCGTTCCTTCACCGATTGTGATCGGCCCGAAGTCACCCCTGACGACGGCACCCGGCGCTATCATACTGTCTGCGCCGACGGAAACGTCTCCGATGACGACGGCCTCGGGGTGGACGAAGGCGTCGGCGGAAACCACAGGCCTCTTTCCGTTGAATTCATAGAGCGGCATGGTTGTTCCAACCCAATGGAGTGAATCTACGCATCCTTCATTTTCTCCCCGTCGTACCGGGAAATGATCGTGTCCCTCAGCCAGTGGACGTCGTCTCTTTCCGGGTAATCAACGTTGTAGTGGAGGCCGCGGCTTTCCTTCCTCATAAGGGCGCTGCAGATGATCAGTTTGGCCACGGTCGCGATGTTCCGCAGTTCCAGCAGGTCGCGCGTGACCGTGTAGTTCCAGTAGTATTCGTGGATTTCTTCACAGATGAGGTCAATGCGTCTTTTCGCGCGCTCCAGTCTCTTGTTTGACCTGACGATGCCGACGTAATTCCACATACACCGCCGTATTTCGTCCCAGTCGTTGGTGACGACGACGGATTCGTCGCTCTCCCGGACTCCCCTCATGTCCCAGGGAGGTATAGGAAGGTGGTCGTCCTTCACTTCCTTCAATAATTCCAAGACCTTGAGAAATGAGCGGTGGGCGAAGACGACGGCCTCGAGGAGGGAGTTGCTAGCCAGTCGATTCGCTCCGTGCAGGCCCGTGCAGGAAACCTCGCCGCAGGCGAAGAGCCTGTCGATGCTGGTCTTGCCGTAGGCATCCACCATAGCGCCTCCACAGAGGTAGTGCGCGGCCGGGACGACGGGGATCGGCTCCTTGGCCATATCGATGCCGTACTTGAGACATTCATTGTAGATGTTGGGGAAGCGGCGCCTGATGAATTCTCTGCCGCGGTGGGTGATGTCGAGCAAGACGAACTCATCGCCGGACTTTTTCAGTTCCGCGTCGATCGCCCGCGCCACCACGTCCCGGGGGGCGAGATCCTTGAGGGGATGATACTTTTCCATGAAAGCCGTGCCGTTCTTCAGGCGCAGGACCCCTCCTTCACCCCTGAGGGCCTCGCTTATGAGGAAGGACTTCGCTTCCGGGTGGTAGAGGCAGGTGGGATGGAACTGGATGAACTCCATGTTGGCGATGAGGGCCCCGGCACGGTACGCCATGGCGATGCCGTCGCCCGTCGCGATGTCCGGGTTGGATGTGACAAGATAGACCTTACCGGCCCCGCCGGTGGCGAGGAGGGTGAACTTTGCCCGGAAGGTGTGGACCTCGCCGTGAACGATGTCGTAGGCGTAAACCCCCAGGCATCTGTCGGTTCCCGTCCTCCGGCCAAGGACCTGGGAGGCCATGATCAGGTCGATGCCGATAAAATTCTCATAGACCCGTATGTTCTTCTCGGAAGCGGCTTTTTCGATGAGGGCCCGTTCGATCTCCTGACCCGTGCGGTCCTTGGCGTGCAGGACGCGCCGGCGGGAATGGCCGCCTTCCCTGCCAAGGTCGAAGATACTCCTGCTTGCGTCTTCCACCCTAGTAAACTCGACCCCCCATTCGATCAATTCCTTGATTCTCTCCGGGCCTTCGGTCACAACGAAACGGACCACATCTTCTTTGCAGAGTCCGGCGCCGCATTCGAGCGTATCCGCGATGTGCGATTCGAAACTGTCGGTCTTGTCGGTGACCGCCGCGATACCACCCTGGGCCAGGTTGGTGGCCGATTCCACCTCTTCTTTCTTCGTGATGATGGCGACCGTCCCCAGCTTGGCTGCTTTAATGGCGAAGCTCAGCCCTGCGATCCCACTGCCGATGACGAGAAAATCCGATTCAATTTCCATTTGTTATGACCTATCAGCCCGAACTTCGAACGGCCTTGAGTCCGACTGAATCAAGGACGAGAAATTTCTAACAGAAAGTTCGTAGGTTAACAAGCCCTTTCCGTGCCTCGCCGTAGTCCTACTTCGCGGGCGTCTGTAATGCCTGATGCCCCGTCCGTCTTCCTCTTGGCAAGGTGAAACCGTGCAAAAAGGAAGGCGGCGATAAATCCGGGAAGCGATTGTGGTTTTGGTTTGCTTTTTGCGCTGCATTGATTGATAATTCATCATGTTTTCCCCGGTACTTCCGAATGATGAAAAGTGAAAATAGAAAAGATTACACCCTTGAAATCCGGGGGCCGAAGGGGGGGGATGTTCTCCTTGTCATCACCGGCAGGATCGTCCTCGGTAATCTTCACCAGGTGATCGACGATTTACGGGCCATTCCGGCGGAATCGGCCCCTTCGAGCTTGACGGTCGACCTGTCCGGCTTCGAATACCTGGACAGTTCCGGTGCCCTTGCCCTTCTGCATCTCAAACACGAGGCTGAGGCCCGGTCCATCCCCTTCGAATTTATCGGGATGAACAGCCGGGTGAAGGGCATAATGGACCTTCTCCATCCCGTAGCCATCGGGGCCGCGTCAACCGCGCCGGAAAGGAAGCCTCCGAGCCTCATCGAACAGGTCGGCGAGGCCGGAATGAAGGTCGCGCAGGATTTTGTGACCCTCATGTCCTTCACGGGAGCCCTGGTGACGACCCTCCTGTACTCGATTGCTCACCCCCGGTCCGTACGGTGGGACGATGTCTTGCGCAACATGAGGCAGGTGGGTGTCGACGGTTTTCCGATCGTCACGCTCATAAGCGTGCTCCTCGGCCTCATCATGGCGTTTATGTCTTCCTTACAGCTGAAACAGTTCGGGGCGAACATCTACGTGGCCTCGCTCGTTTCGATAGCCATGGTCAAGGAACTGGGGCCGATCATGACGGCCATTCTCGTGGCGGGGCGGTCGGGGTCGGCCTTCGCCGCCGAGATCGGCACGATGGTGGTCAACGACGAGGTCAATGCCCTGGTGACCATGGGATTCGACCCTCTTCGGTTTCTAGTCGTGCCCCGGATCATCGCCGCCGCCGTCGTGGTTCCTCTATTGACCCTCTATGCCGACGCGTTCGCCATCCTCGGCAGCTTGGTCGTCGGCGTCCTGGGCCTTGATTTGACTGTATACACGTACATGCAACAGATAAGGATCACGATAGACAACTACGATGTGATGACGGGGTTTGTGAAGTCCCTGTTCTTTGCGTTACTCGTCGGAGGGATCGGTTGTCAGAGGGGATTTCAAGTCAGGGGCGGCCCAGAATCTGTCGGCAGGGCCACGACATCCGCCGTGGTTTCTGCCATCTTCCTGATCATCCTGGCCGATTCGATTTTTGCGATAGTACTCCATTATCTCGAAAGAAAGTGAGGCGCCGTCATGACCGAACAGGCAACGCCGGTGATCGTCGTCGAGGGATTGACCGCCCGTTATGACGAGAGAAGCATCCTGGAAAACGTGAGTTTCCGGGTCTTTCAGGGGGAGAGGTTTATCATCCTCGGTGGGAGCGGTTGCGGCAAATCGACGCTCCTCAAACACCTCATCGGCCTCTACCGGCCTTACTCCGGGCATATATTGGTCAACGGCATAGACATCGCGTCCCACGATGAAGAGAATTTAGGAAAAGTGAGGATGAACATCGGGGTACTTTTCCAGAACGATGCCCTTTTCGGCTCCATGACCCTTTCCGAGAACGTGGCCCTTCCTCTGCAGGAATACACCGACCTGCCGGAGGGCGTCATCGAGCAGATCGTCCGGATGAAGTTGGATCTCGTCCGTCTCGGCGGGTACGAGAATCACTTCCCCTCGGAGTTGTCGGGGGGGATGCGGAAGAGGGCGGGGATCGCGAGAGCGCTGGCCCTCGACCCCCAGATGCTTTTTCTCGACGAGCCCTGGGCCGGGTTGGATCCCATCACGGCCGCGGAATTAGACATCCTGGTCAGGAGCATCAACACGGGGATCGGCGCCACCATGGTGATCGTCACGCAGGAGCTAGCGTCGATATTCGCTGTCGGCCAGCGGGTGATAATGTTGGACAAGGAAGCCAAGGGCATCATCGCGGAGGGGGACCCCATCGTGCTGCGTGAGGAATCCGCAGACCCCCGGGTCGTCAATTTCTTCAACAGGCGGGCGGCGTAGAAAGAGAGAAGCGGACATGGCAAGGAAAGTGCCGCGGTTTTTGATCGGGGTTTTTGTGATAGCCGGTTTGCTCCTGACGGCGGTCGTCATCATATGGCTCGGCGCGACGAGGTACTTCGAAGGCGGAAAGACCTATGTGACCTTTTTTGACGAATCCGTGCAGGGGCTTCAGCGGGATTCGACCGTAAAGTACCGGGGGGTAGTCATCGGAAGAGTGGAGTCGATCGAAGTGGCCCCGGACAATGTATTGATCCAGGTAGTGATGAGGATAGAGCTCGGAGAAGACTGGGAGAATAAGGCTACGGCCCGCTTGCGACCGGTGGGGATTACCGGTATAGCGTTCCTCGACCTCGAGCCGATGGATCCGAGTAAACCGGATATGTCCCCGAAACTCTCTTTCGTCCCCAAATACCCTGTGATAAGGTCCCGGCCTTCGGATGTGCGTATGTTAATCTCGAACATCGAGCAAGTAGTCAATGAGATGAAAGAACTGGACGTGGGGAGGATGATCTCCCGGGTGGAGGCGGCCGCGGTTGCCGGCGAGAAACTTATGAAAAGGCCGGAAATCGACCGAGTTCTGAAGAACCTGGAGTCCATCACCGCGCACTTCGACAGCGTCACCGCAAGGATGGACAGGGCCGTGGGAAAGGGGGACATCGAGGTCATCCTTTCCGATGCAAAGGATACCACCCGAGAATTGAAGGGACTCGCAACGCAGTTACGGGCGAGCATCGAAGCCCTCCGTTTGCCGGATGTGGCGGGGAAGATGAACCGCACGATAGACAACCTTGACCGAAAGACGGCGACGATCGCCGAGGAGATAACAGCGGCCGGCGAGAGCCTCCAGCGGGCGTCGGAAAACATGGAGATGCTGATGGAGCGCTTGAAGACCAACCCATCGGACATACTCTTCAGCAGGCCGCCGAAGGGTAGAGGCAGCGGTGAACAATAAAAAAGGTGAGTGGTAAACATGGTTAGGATTAGGCCCGGAGTCGCTTTCTTTATTCTGATCGTTGTCTTTATCACCGGGTGTGTCGGCCTGGGAAGGCCGTCGCCCCAGGCGAGGATGTACGCGGTTGAATACCCGGAACCCGCCTTCAAAGGACTTCCTCCGGTGAATGAGGCAGTGAGGGTGGGAAGGCTGTCGTCGTCGCGGGTTTTCAGCGGCCGGGCCATACTTTACCGGCCGGAACCTTTCTCGCTTGCCGCTTATCCCTATGATTACTGGGCCGCGGCCCCGGCGGATATGGTCAGGGACTTGTTGGCCCGCGACCTAAGGGTATCCGGGCTTTTCAAGGCGGTATTCGCCCGGCAGGACTACGATAACGCCCGTTTCCATCTCGACGGGGAAATCGTGGAATTCTTCGAGGACGACACGGGCGGCCCGGCGGCGGTCATCCGGCTGGATGCGGTGGTTTTTGACCGGAAGGGCGGCAAAGACGCGAGCCCCCTTTTGCAAAGGAGTTACCGGTTCCGTGAACCTTGTGAACGGAACGCCCGGGGGGTTGCCCAGGGGATGAGCAGGGCGGTGGCGAACCTGTCGGAAAGGCTTATCCTGGACGTCTATCATTCCGCCTCCCGGGTGTCGACCGGTTCGAACCGCTGACCCTTCGGCTCGACCCCCTTTTTTGGGAAGGAAAAACATGTTAAGGGAGACCCATGCTGGTCTTGGCCATAGAGACATCCTGTGACGAAACGGCGGCGAGCGTAGTTCTCGACGGCAGAAGGGTGCTTTCGAACGTGATCGCCTCGCAGATAGACGTCCACAGCCGATACGGCGGTGTGGTTCCGGAGATCGCCTCCCGTAAGCACATGGAGGCCGTCGTACCCGTCGTCATGCAGGCCCTGGATGATGCCGGAGTCGAGCTGCGGGAAATAGAAGGGATAGCCGTGACCCGCGGGCCGGGACTCGTGGGGTCTCTTCTGGTGGGGCTTCAGGTGGCAAAGGCCATTGCCTATGCCACGGACAGACCCTTTGTCGGCGTGAACCATCTGGAAGGCCATGTAGCGGCGGTATTCCTCGGCCCGCAGGCCCCGAACTTTCCTTTCGTCGCCCTGGTGGTTTCGGGCGGCCATACGAACACTTACAGGGTAGACGGTTTCGACAGCTTCAAGACCATCGGGCAGACGAGGGATGATGCGGCTGGCGAGGCCTTCGACAAGGCGGCCAAGCTTCTGGGTATCGGCTATCCCGGAGGAGTCGTCATCGACAGGCTGTCGCGGGGTGCCGATTATGAACGGATCCGGTTTCCCAGGTCCATGAAGGGCAGCGCTGACTTCAGCTTCAGCGGTTTGAAGACCTCGTTGCTTGCTTACCTGAAGAAGAGGGAGCGGCCTGTTACCGAAGAGGAAGTCCCCGCTATCGTGGCGAGCTATCAGGAGGCGATAGTCGATGTCCTCGTCGAGAAGACGTTGAAAGCGGCCGAGGAAAACGGGGTGAAACAGGTGGCCGTCGTTGGCGGCGTGGCCGCAAACAGCCGCCTCCGGCAACGGTTTACGGCCGACGCGAGGGAGCGGGGGATCGCGGTCTTCATCCCCGACATCAAACTGTGTACGGACAACGCCGCCATGATCGCGGTAGTGGGAGACTATCGGATGAGCAGGGGGGAAAGAGACAGTTTCGACCTGAATGCCCTGTCGAGATGGCCCCTGGACCTCAAAGCCGGAGTCTCCCGGGCGACAGCCAAGGACGAATGATCGGACTACTCAAAAAAAAGGCCCGGGAATTCTATGACCGATTCATCAGCCTGAAGGGGAACCCCCGCAGTATTGCGATGGGCATGGCCATAGGTGTCTTCGTGGGGGTGACGCCGACAATCCCCTTCCATACCGTCATCATCCTGTTTCTCATCTTGATTTCCCGCCAGAACCTGACGGCGGCGCTCTTAGGGGCATGGATCACCAACCCGGTGACCATCCCCTTTTTTTATTTTACAGAATATGAACTGGGGAGGTTCCTGCTGGGCATGGGACCGTGCAACGTCGCCGTGCAGGAGTACAGCATAAGAGAGATCATCGCGGCCGGATGGTCGTTATTCTACCCGTTACAGGTCGGCGGACTCGTCCTGGCCCCTTTCTTTGCAGTTCCTGCCTATTTCATCACCCACAAAATGGTCCTGGTTTTGCGAAGGCGTAATCATGATAGAGACGGCGAGTCCAAGAGACCTACTCCGGAGACATGGAATTCGCCCGCTTAAGAGGCTGGGCCAGTCTTTCCTCATCGACTCCAACGTTATCGAGAAGGTCGTGAGGACGGCAGGCGTCAAGCCCGGCGACACCGTCGTGGAAATAGGCGCCGGACTTGGCGTCATGACCGCGATGGTAGCCCGCAAGGCAGGGAAGGTTATCGCCCTGGAGGTCGACAGGAAAGTTGCGGCCGTTCTCAAGGAAGAGCTGAGGGATGTCGAGAACGTCGAGGCCGTTGAAGCCGATGTCCTCCTGTTCGATTTTCCGTCGCTGTCCCCAAGGCTGAAGGTAATCGGTAACATTCCTTACAACATATCCACACCGATCCTCTTCCGCCTCCTGGAGTTCAGAAACCGCATCGACTCGATAACGGTCATGCTGCAAAAAGAAGTCGGCGACAGGATCGCCGCCTCGCCGGGGAGCAAGGCCTACGGGATCCTGTCGGTAGTCCTCTCTATGTACTTCGAGGTATCGCGGGAATTCACAGTTTCGGCGGACTGCTTCTACCCGAGGCCGAAGGTCGATTCCGTCGTCCTCAGGATGGTCGTCCGGGAAAATCCCGTCTTCCCCCTGGCGAGCGACGACTTCTTCCGGCGTCTTGTCAAGACCGCTTTGGGACAAAGAAGAAAAACGCTGATGAACACCTTGAGACGCTCGCCCCTCTTTCGTCCCTCTTCGGAGGGGGACATACTCCGCATTCTGCAAGACCTAGGTATCGAGGGGCGCAGGAGGGGAGAAACCCTGACGGTCGAGGAATTCGGACGGCTGAGCAACGCCCTTCTGCCGCTCACAATTTCCTTGACAGACTGAGTCCCTTTTGGTAGGGAAAATCGACCGCCTGGATCCCCAGGGGACTGGGACGGAGGGAGAGATAGAGCCAATCATCCATCTAAGATTGGGTGCCTTAAGCCTGCCGTCTCAAGCGGCAGGCTTTTTTGTGGAGGAAGCATGAAGATAATCGAATCCGTGCGGGAGATGCAACGGCATTCGGAGGCACTAAGACTTCAGGGAAAGCGGGTCGCTTTCGTCCCCACCATGGGCTTTCTGCACAGAGGGCACCTCAGCCTGATGGAAGAGGCAAGAAGACGCGGCGACTGCGTCGTCACCAGCATCTATGTGAATCCCACCCAATTCGGCCCCACGGAAGACTTAGACAAGTATCCCCGTGACTTCGAAAGAGACAGGCAACTCTGTCAGGAAGTGGGCGTCGACGTCATCTTCTATCCTTCCAACAACGAGATGTACCCCGAGCATTATCAGACTTACGTGACGGTCGAAGGGGTGACGCAGAACCTCTGCGGCCTTTCCCGGCCCGGTCACTTCCGAGGGGTGGCGACGGTCTGCGCAAAACTGTTCAACATGGTCAAGCCCCATGTCGCCGTCTTCGGGAAGAAGGACTTTCAGCAACTCGTGGTGATCCGGAGGATGGTGAAGGACCTAAACATGGACCTCGACGTCGTAGGTATGCCCACCGTGCGGGAAGTAGACGGCCTCGCTATGAGTTCGCGGAATACGTATTTGAAGGCCGAGGAGCGGGAATCGGCGCTCAGCCTCAGCCGTTCGCTCGTACTCGCGAAGAAGATGTACGATGCCGGGGAGAGGAGTGCGGCAAGGATCATCGAGGAAGTGAAGAGATTCATATCGAGCCACCCCCACGCGAAGATCGACTATGTCCAGGTCTGCGACACCACGACCATGAAGGATGTCGACAGTATAGTGGGAGAGTGCGTTATAGCTCTTGCTGTTAGGGTAGGCGTCGCGCGGCTGATAGATAATTACGTGTTCGGAGAACCTCTGGAGATATGAGGAGAAAGCATCAGTAATAGAATAAGGTAGGGGGTCAGATGCACCGGTTTATGCTTAAATCGAAGATTCACCGGGTGACGGTCACCGAGGCAAACCTCGATTACGAGGGTAGCATAACGATCGATGAGGACCTGATCGAGGCCGCTGATATCATTCCCTATGAACGGGTGGATGTTTATAACATATCGAACGGAGAACGTTTTTCCACTTATGTCATCAAAGGGGAACGGGGTTCCGGCACCGTCTGTCTCAACGGTGCCGCCGCGCGGAAGGCGGCGAAGGGCGATATCGTGATCATCGCGAGCTATGTGCCGGTGGCGGATGAAGTTGCGAAAGAATGGTCGCCCAAGTGCGTCTATGTGGACGGCAGAAACAGGCAGAAGGGGAAGGGTCAATAGGGCTGAGGGTAAGAAAAAGGTAATGACTGAGGCGAGGCGAATACAGTACAGCTTCGCCTTTTTATTAAATAAACGTTGAAACCCGTGGGCTTTTTTGTTAAAGCTACAGCCACTTTTTCCGGAAAGACAGCTCTCTGATAAGAAGTCAAATGGGCAAGAAGGTCAAAAACATATTTCTCGCCGGTCTTGCCGTAGTCATTCCCGTCGGTGTGACGGTCTACATCCTCGCCTTCATCGTCGGCATGATGGATAGCTTCCTCGCGGTGCTGCCCGGGAAGGTCCATCCGGACCGGATGCTTGGTTTCCATGTGCCGGGCCTGGGAGTCATTTTCACCGCTTTACTCGTTTTTTTGGCCGGCCTGATCACAAGAAGCTGGTTGGGCTACAAGGTCGTCGGCGCGGGGGAGAGGCTTGTCACGAGGATTCCCGTCGTCAAGAACATCTATCAGGCCACCAAGCAGCTTGTCGACGCCCTTTTCGGCGGAAAGGTCAGGGATTTCAGGAAGGTGGTTCTTATTGAGTTCCCCCGCAGAGGGGTGTATACATTGGCGTTCGTCACGGGGCGGACGACCGGAGAGGCGCAGAAAAAGACGGGCGAGGGGCGTCTGAACGTATTTGTGCCGACGACGCCCAACCCGACGTCAGGCTACTATCTGATAGTCCCCGAGGAAGAAGCAGTGGACCTAGACATGAAGGTCGAAGATGCCTTGAAGCTGCTGATATCCGGGGGGTTGGTCGTCCCTGAACGAGGAAGGGCTGTCAGGGAGGAGTAGGATAACAGCGATAGAATGATTGATGAAGCAGGAGGGACCGAGACATGTTGATCACGACTGAGTCGATCAAGGTTGGGCATCCCGATACGGTCGCCGATTACATAGCAGCGAGGATCATCGCCGCCATCATCGACGAAGAGAAGAAAAACGGGATGACGATAGACACTATGCCCCATTGCGGGCTGGAGTGTTTTGTGGGTAAGGGTTTTTGCCTTGTCGGGGGGGAAGTCACGACAAATGTATGGGTAGACGTGGAAAAGATCGTCCGTCGGACCGTGCTTGACCTCGGCTACGACGACTTCGCCGTCGGCCTCGACGGGGCGTCTATGGGGGTGTTGAACGCCATCATCCCCCAATCCCCTGACATCAATATCGGGACCAGGGCGGACCTGGGGAAATTCAAGGAGATCGGTGCGGGAGACCAGGGGATCATGTACGGGTACGCCTGCGACGAGACCCCTGAGCTGTTGCCCCTCCCCTTTGTCCTCGTCAACAAGATGATGAGGGCCTTCGAAAATTGCGGGATTCCTTACTTCGCCCCCGACGGTAAGGGCCAGGTTTCCGTCGAGTATGACGACGAAACCGGCATGCCTGTGCGGACGGCCAAGGTCCTGATGTCCAACGCGGTCGATTACCGTTTCGCCCCTAAAGGGGGTCGCAAGGCCATCGAAGGGGAAGCCAAAAAGATCGCCTTCGAGAGTCTCGGCGACTGGGTGGACAAGAAGACCCAATTCCTTTTCAACCCCACGGGTGAATGGCGAGCCGTCTACTCCTGCAGTTCGGCCGATTCCGGAGTGACGGGCCGCAAGCTCGTCGTTCAGTTCTACGGGGGTTATCCTGGTGCCCAGGTCGGGGGCGGATCTGTAGTTAACAAGTCGCCGGAAAAGGTGGATTGCTCCGCCGCTTTCGGCGCCCGTTACGCCGCGAAAAACATCGTCGCCGCCAAACTGGCCAGGAAGTGTTCGATTCAACTTTCCTACGCGATCGGGGTCGCGCGGCCCATGTCCATCTATGTCAACACCTTCGGGACGGGTGCCTTGCCCGATAAAAAGATAGCTGAGCTGGTGAACAACGTTTTCGACCTGACCCCGCGCGGGATGATCGAGCACTTCGACCTTCTCAACAGCGAGGTCTACCGGAGGATCCCGAGGACGCTGTTCATGGACAATTACCCCTGGGAGAAGACCGATCGCGTCAAGGAACTGAAGAATTCGGCAAAGGCACTGGGACGATGAACTACGACATCAAAGACATAAAACTCGCAGAGGAGGGCAGGCTGAGTGTCGAATGGGCGAAGAAAAGCATGCCCGTCCTGGAAACGACCAGAAAGAGGTTTGAGAGAGAAAAACCCCTGAAAGGGGTCAGGCTCGGGGCGTGCCTTCATGTGACGACGGAGACGGCGGCGCTCATGGAGACGCTGAAGGCTGGGGGCGCCGAGCTTGCCCTTTGCGCCTCCAATCCGCTCAGCACACAGGATCACGTGGCGGCTTACCTGGTGAAAGACCTGGGGATCCCTGTCTTTGCCGTAAAAGGAGAGGACACGGACACCTATTACCGTCACATCCATGCAGTCATCAACATCGAGCCTACTCTGACCATGGACGACGGCGCCGACCTTGTCTCCACGATCCACGCTGAACGACAAGACCTGACAGCGAGGATCATCGGCGGTACGGAGGAAACCACCACGGGTGTAGTCCGGCTTAGGGCGATGGCGGCCAAGGGCGTGCTGCGTTTCCCCATGGTTGCCGTGAACGACGCCCTGACGAAACACATGTTCGACAACCGTTATGGGACAGGGCAGAGCACCCTCGACGGCATCATCCGGGCGACAAACCGTCTGGTCGCAGGGTCGGTTTTTGTGGTCTGCGGTTACGGGTGGTGTTCGAAGGGGCTCGCGATGCGGGCCGAGGGGATGGGCGCCAACGTCATCGTGACGGAAGTGGACCCCCTCAAGGCCCTCGAGGCCGTGATGGACGGCTTCAGGGTCATGACCATCGACGAGGCCGCTTCTCTGGGGGACTTTTTCTGCACCCTGACGGGCAACATCCATGTCATCCGCAAGGAACATTTTTTGAAAATGAAAGACGGCGCCATCGTGGCCAATTCGGGACACTTCAACGTCGAACTCGACCTGGAAGCCCTCGGCGCCATGGCGGTGGCCCGCAGGAAGGTGAGGAGCAACATCGACGAATACGACCTCGGGAACGGCAGAAAGATATACGTCCTTGCCGAGGGGCGATTAGTCAATCTCGCCGCCGCCGAAGGGCATCCGTCGAGCGTCATGGACATGAGTTTCGCCAACCAGGCCCTTGCGGCCGAATACCTAGTGAAAAACGGAGGAAAGCTGGAGAATAAGGTCTATCCCGTGCCTATCGATATCGACAAGGAGATAGCCCGTCTCAAGCTCGAGAGCATGGGAGTCCGTATCGACAAGTTGACGGAGGAGCAGGAAAGATACCTTAACTCCTGGGAGATAGGGACGTAGGGGAGGGCGTCCGTTCTTCATGTGCCTGCTTTATGTCCTCACCTTCGAAAGCATAAAGACCGCTGCGACGGCGAAGAGGATGTTGGGAAGCCATGCCGCGAATAGCGGCGGCAAGGTAAGTGAACGACCGAGGGAGAGGGCAAGGGCGAATATTATCCAATAAGAAAACCCGATGACGATTCCGACACTTATGCTTGCTGTTGGCCCTCCGCTTCGCTCCGACCGCAACGAGAATGCCACACCGATGACGGCGAGGATTACGCTGACGACGGAAAAAGAAATTTTCCCATGCATATCGACGAGGTAACGGGAAACGTCGTATCCCTCCGACCGTAGTTTCTTGATATAGTTTTTCAGTTCCCCATACCCCATTTCATCCGTCTCCTTCTGTACTATCTTGAAGTCCGATGGCTTTTCCGGGATGTCGATCACGGCGGAAGGGGTCCTCTCCAGCACCTGGATAGAGCCTTGGGGGAAGCTCGTCGTCAGGACGTTCTTGAAACTCCAGTGCCCATCCGTCCAACGGGCCTCCCGGGCGTCGATCCTCTTGACAAGACTGAAGTTCTGGTCGAAGTAATGGATTGTGATCCCCTTTAGGGTGTCGGCGACGGGGTCGAACATCCCGAAGTTGTAGATGGCGTTCCTAGACCGGTACCATATCTGGTTCTGCTTGAAAAAGCCGAATTTTTGAGTCCTCTGCACCTCGACGAATTTTATGTACTTTGCCCTCTGGTTGGCGTAGGGCGTCACGAATTCATTGAAAAGAAAGGATACGGCCGAGACGAGGGCGGCGATCACGAACACGGGGAGGGCGATCCGGTAGAGGCTCAATCCGTTGGCCTTCATGGCAACGATCTCGTGGCTCCGGGAGAACATCCCGAATGTCAGCAGCGTCGCGAGGAGGACAGCAACGGGCAGGGTGTGGGAAACGATCTGGGGGATCATGTAGATGAAATATGCGGCTATCTGGTAGGCCGTCGCGTGGTTGCTCAGGAACATCCGGATCCTGCCGAAAAAGTCGATGATGAGATAGAGGAGGGTGAAGGAGGCCATCATCAGCACGAAGATTTTCAGGAACTCCTTCGAAACGTAACGGTCGAGGATCGTCATTTCTTCCCCTTGAGACGCTCGTAGAGGTTTTTTGTGAAATCGGACGGAGAGGAGAAGGGAAGCGGTTTTTCGTTTGCCGCCATGACAAAGAGGTATATTCCCAGGGTTCCCATGATGATGTTCGGAGACCACACGGCGACCGTGGGTGGGATTTTCCCCGTCTCTCCGAAGGCCTCGCCGGCAAGGAGGAGGGTGTAGTAGGCGGCGACAACGAAAAGGCCAACCGTAAACCCTCTCGATTTTCCCGACCTCCTGGAAACGATCCCCAGGGGAATGGCGGCGATCCCGAAGACGAGGCATGAAAGAGGGACGGCGAATTTTTTGTTGAGTTCTATGACCATATCCCTGAGTTTGTCGTCTTTGACCTCCGCTTTTCGGATGTTCCGGTACAGCTCTCCGACTGTCATGTCGGCGCTCCCCTTCACTGATGCTTTTTTCGCTTCCGCCAGGGCCGTTTGGAGGTCGAGATTCACGTCGTAGGTGGAGAACTCCGTCTTCTTGTAAGTTTTCAAGTCGGAATCGACGGAATGGATGCTCCCCCGGAGCAGGCGTAACGTCACGGTCATGGACTCGGGGTTAGAACTGAGATAACCTTGCGGGGCGATGATGGTCGCGGGTTCTTTTGTGAGCCGGTTGTCAAAGACCATGACCCCTTCCATGTAATTGCCCTCGACAGGTATCCTGTCGGCGTAAAGGACCAACCCCTTGAAATCATCGTTGAACACCTTCTCCTTGATACCTATGCTCGCCTTCTCCTTCAGGATGTCGAAGAAGAGGCTCTTGGTCGCCGAGTTACTGAGGGGAGCCAAGAAACCGATGACGGCTGTCGCGACCATCGCGACGACGCAGAGGGTGACGATGGGGAGCAAAAGCTGGTAGAGGCTGATGCCCGAGGCCTTCATCGCCGTGATTTCATTGTCGCTGGACAGTCTTCCCAGGCCGATCAGCACGGCGATCAGGAGCGATATGGGGATCGTGACGGTCAGGAATGAGGGCAAGATGAACAAGACTATTTTCACTACCGCGAGGATATTGACACCCTTGTTGACCATCAGGTCCATTATCTGAAGGATCTTTCCGATGAGCAGGACGAAAGTAAAGACGAGGAGCGTCATCAGGAAAGGGAGGGTGATCTCCTTTAGTATGTAACGGTTCAAAATCTTACGCATAGGCACTTCTTCGAGTTGCCTCTCTATAGCACACTTTAGAAGCCGGTGTAAATTATCCTATCTATACGTTGAATCGCACTGCAAATTCTGTTACATAAGCAAAAAAACACGATTTTCTTTGGGGCACCTATGATCGACCTCCACACCCATTCGATATTCAGCGACGGCGAACTGATCCCGGCCGAACTGGCCAGGAGGGCCTTCGTCCAAGGATGCAGGGCGATAGCAATCACGGACCACGGAGACCACTCGAACGTGGATTTCATCATCCCGAGGATAGTCAAGGTCTGCGGGAAGTTATCGGGGGCGATGCCGATCACGGTCGTTCCCGGAATCGAACTGACCCATATCCCTCCCGATGTGATCGGGGAGCTGGCCGTCGAGTGCCGGCGGCTCGGGGCGAAAATCGTCGTCGTGCACGGTGAGACGATCGTGGAGCCCGTAGCACCGGGTACAAACCTCGCCGCTCTGAATTCGTCCGTCGACATCCTGGCCCACCCGGGACTGATAACAGAGGAGGAGGCGAAAATAGCGGCAAAGAACGGCGTCTATCTCGAAATTTCTACAAGGAAAGGGCACAGCTTGACCAACGGGCACGTCCTGAAGACGGCCCGTCTCACCGGCGCCGAGCTGGTGCTGAACACCGACAGCCATGCGCCTCAGGACATCGTCGGCATCTCGATGGGGCGGGTGATTGCCGCGGGGGCCGGGATGACGGACGAGGAAATCGAGCGGATGTTCAAGAATTCCGCCGCCCTTTTGCAAAAGTGCGTGTGATGAAGTCCGTTTTTTTATCCGACGTCCACTTGAGGACGGAACGGGACCGGGGGTATCGGCGGATACTGAACTTCCTCGACGGAATAAGAGATGAGGTGGAACGGATTTTTATCGTGGGAGACTTTTTCGATTTCTGGTTTTGTCGAAACGGCTCCATCTATCCGCCCTTCCGAGAACCGGTCGATAAGATCCTGGAGCTGGTGGAAAGAGGCGTAAGAATCAGCATCTTCGAGGGTAACCACGACTTCGAGCTTGCGGCGTATTTCGGCGGCAAGGGCATCGAAGTGTACCCGGAATGGGCCGACTTCACGTTGGAAGGGCAGCGTTTTTTGGTCTCCCATGGAGACACGGTGGACCGGTCCAACTATCGGTACCTCGCTTTGCGTAAGATCCTCCGGACGGGAGCCTTTTACCGCCTCCAGGAAATGATGCCCAGACCGCTCCTGTGGCAGATGGCCTCAGCCAGCTCCATCGTCAGTAAGGGTTTGACCGTTGAGTCGCAGAAGGTCCTGGCGGAGAAGATGGGTGCCTTTGCGAGAGAAAAATTTGAGGAAGGGGTCGACGCGGTAGTCCTCGGTCACTGCCACATACCGCTCCTGAGACAGTACGAAGTGAAGGGAAGGCTGAAGACCTTCGTTACCCTGGGTGACTGGGTCGAGCACTTTTCCTACCTTGTTTTCGAGGAGGGGAGATTCGAGCTTTCTTTCTCCGAGTCTTGATTGTTCTCTTGCATATACAATGAGTTACCGCGATACAGGTCGTACCGGCCGTTGTCCTGAAAAAAATTGGACAGGTATCTGCTGATGTGTTAGATAGCCCGATAAATCTCAAGGAGCGGGGTTATGAATTTCGGGGGGATCGAGGCCCGTTACGCCGCTTTCGAATCTGCTGCCTTCGTCGTGGTGCCCGTCCCGTACGACCTGACAACGACTTATCAGAGCGGGTCGAGGCGGGGACCCCAGGCCATTCTTGAAGCGTCGGGCAACATGGAGTTGTACGACGAAGAATTGGGCGGCGAGACTTATCGGGCGGGTATCCATACCCTCGAACCGCTGGAGATCGAGGCGAGTGGACCCGAGGGGATGACGGCCTCCGTTCAGAAAAAGATAGCGGAAATCTTTGCTGCCGGGAAGATTCCGGTGATGCTTGGGGGTGAGCACAGCATATCTGTCGGGGCTGTCAGGGCGGCGAGAGAACGGTTCCCGGGGCTCTCCGTGTTGCACCTCGACGCCCATGCGGATATGCGGGACTCCTATCAGGGAACGCCCTTCAGTCACGCCTGTGCCGCCCGGCGGATAGCGGAAACATGTCCCCTGGTTCAGGCTGGGGTCAGGAGCTTGAGCCTCGAAGAGGCCCTTTTCCTTAAGGAGAGCGGAATCAGGACCTATTCGGCAGAAACCGTTAATGAGCGGATGCCGGAGGTCGTGGAAAAGATATGTGGTGGCTTATCCGACGATGTCTATATCACCCTGGACCTCGATGTCCTGGACCCTTCGGTGATGCCGGCCACGGGGACCCCGGAGCCGGGCGGTATTCAATGGTGGGATATCATCAAGATACTGAAAACGGTGTCGGGGAGGCGCCGGGTTCGTGGTTTCGACGTTGTCGAGCTCTTGCCCATTCCTGGTGTCGTCGCTCCTGATTTTCTCGCGGCGAAACTCGTTTACCGGATGATGGGGTATGTTCTGGAAAGAGGATGATCAAGGTAGAGGGTTAGGTGACCACCTTGTTTGATACAGCAAAGAAGCGAAGCGACAGGAGTATGAAATTGAGAGAGTTCGTGCCCAGAAAGATATTCTTTACGAAAGGCGTCGGTACCCACAAGGACGAACTTCATTCCTTCGAGCGCGCCCTGAGAGATGCGGGCATCGAGAAATATAATCTTGTACAGGTTTCGAGCATATTCCCTCCCGGGTGTAAGATGATCTCGAGGGTTCAGGGATTGAAAGAACTCGTACCGGGGGGTATAACCTATTGCGTTATGAGCCGCTGCTGCAGCAATGAACCGAAGCGGCTCTTAGCGGCGTCCGTGGGATGCGCCATTCCGGCGGACAAGAACGCCTATGGTTATATAAGTGAGCACCATGCCTTCGGACAAACGGAGAAGCAGGCGGGGGATTACGCCGAGGACCTCGCGGCCGCTATGCTTGCGTCAACCCTTGGAATAGACTTCAACGTGGACGAAAGCTGGGACGAGAAGAAGGAAATCTTCAAGATCAGCGGCAAGATCGTCCGAACCCGGAACGTAACCCAGTCCACCATCGTTAAAAACGGCGGTTATACGACGGTCATCGCAGCCGCCGTGTTCGTTTTCTGAAGAAAACGACAAGCCCCGCTGCCTCTCCGTAAGCTGCTCTTCATTGCTGTCATTATCATCCGGCCTCAAGGCTGGAAGGCAGTGGATGTATGAACATCTATTTGGTTCCCCCTGCCCTCGGATTCGTGGTCTTCCTCTGTCTGGTGCTGGCGGCCCTTTTCAAGGGAAGCCGAAGGCCCGCCGAACTTCTATTCGCCGGGTTCTGTCTTTCGGGAGCCTTGATCAATCTCGACATCATTCTTGTCTCAGCCATCCCCGACAAGGCGACGGCGCTGCAGGTGGACAGGACCATCTACATTTTTTTCGTCTTCAGTATCCCCCTCTACATCCGCTTCATCCATGTTTTTTTAGGAGAATCGAGACCTTGGTTGGATGGAGCGGCCCTGGCGGTCAGCATCCTCTTCCTCGTCTTCACCCGCAGCGATTACTTCATCAGCGGCCTGAACGAATACAGTTTCGGCAGGATCGCAAGGGCGGGACCCCTGTACCATGCCTTCTGCTTCGCGGGCGCCATGGCGTCGGTCTACTGTTTGGTCATGCTCTTCAAGGCCCTGAGGGAAACCGAGGAAGGCAGGCAGAGGAACCGGCTCAAGTTTATCATCGTCGGGATGGGTATGAGCGCCTTCCTGCTCCTATTGAACTACCTGCCCATAAACGGCTTCAGCATTTATCCGATGGGAAATTTTGTCTTTGTGCCGGCGGTCATCATGGCCTTCGGCGTCCTCAAGTACGACCTTTTCGATGTAGACGCGGCGATCCGTAAAGGGATGGTCTACTTCTTCCTCACCGGGACGATCATGGTGATCTATGCATTTCTGTTTTACATCCTCGACATCTTCTTCCGGGAATTCGCAAGGAGCCATATACTATTTTCGCCCTTCGTCCTTGCCCTGACCGTCATCTTTCTTTTCGACCCGGTGAGAAAGGGTGTCGAGAGGTTTACCGACAAGCATTTTTTCTCGGGGAAGTACGATTACCGCAGGACCCTCAAGGAAATAAGTGAAGAAATGACCCTTCTGTTGCGGTATGAGGACATCAGGCGCTTCCTCGTTACATCTATTGAAAATACCGTTCAGGTCGAAGACGTCCGGTTGGTGGTGCCACGGGATGACGACGAAAGGTCCCGGGCCGTCTGGGGCAACAGGGTGATAGTCGATGTCCTGGAAAGACAGAAGGCGCCTATCAGCAAGGGGTCGAGTGTTATAAGTCGCCTTGCCGACGGAGAGAGGAAGGCTTTCGAGCGACTGTTCGAGGTATGTGGCGCCGTGATTCTTTTTCCCGTCATCTTCAGGGGCAGGTTGAACGGGCTCATCACCCTCGGCCCGAAGAAGTCGGGAGAGCTTTTTGTGCAGGAAGACCTGGAGCTTCTGAGCACTGTGGCCAATCAGTGCGCGGTGGCCCTGGAAAACGCCAGGGCCTATGAAGAGCTCCAGGAATTGAACGCGAACCTCGAGGGGAAGGTACGTGAAAGAACGGCCGAGCTGGAGCGGGCCCTGCGGGAAAAAGAGAATGCCCAAAACCGGCTCATCCAGTCGGAGAGGTTGGCGGCGATCGGGCAGCTGGCGGCGGGGGTCGCCCACGAAATCAACAACCCCCTTGCCAGCGCGTTGAGCCTCGTCCAGACCAGCGTTGAATCCATGAGAAGGGATGGCGCACCGGGAGGAGAAGGACAAGACTGCGATGAGATCATCGATGACCTGGAATTCACCATCAGAGAACTCGAAAGGGTGCGTGACATAATCAGAAGCCTCCTCGGCCTTTCCCGTCAGACGACGGCTTTGGTGGAATCGGTAAATCTGAACAGAGTTGTCGAGGATGCCCTGATGGTCCTTCGTAATCAGTACAAGGGCCTTGACGTCGTGATAGCCAGGGATTACCAGGAAGACCTCCCGGAGATAGAGGGCAATTACGCCAACCTGGGGCAGGTCGTGGTCAACATAATAAAGAATGCGATCCAGGCCTTGCCGAAAAAGGAAGGGAAAATCAGCGTTACGACCAAGATCCTTGATAACGGAAAAGTGTGTTTTGAGTGTCGTGACAACGGGATGGGGATACCCCCGGAAAACATTCGGCAGATCTTCGACCCCTTTTTTACGACAAAAGAGGCGGGCAGAGGAACTGGTCTCGGCCTTTACATCTCCAATGAGATCGTGAGGAGGCACGGGGGTCGCATAGATGTCTGCAGCACGGTGAACGAAGGATGCGTCTTCCGAGTGGAGCTGCCCGCTCGACAGCGCCGCTCGCCTGCATGACGTATCAAGACCTTTGAATTTGTGGTTAAATCGCCTTACGGTCATTCCGTGCTTGACTTAAGCCTGCCCCGTACTCGATACGGGGGAATCTGGTGTTTTTAATCTGTTCTGGATTTTGCCCCGATTTTCACCGGAGTGACGAGTCGGAATGACATGAATGGGTGTTTTTCAAAGGTCTCGTGTCCTGATTCATGGGGCGTGGTCGTTTAAGGACAGTGGGATAGGTTGGAAGTTTTTGGAGGGTGCTATGGTAGGTTTATTGGTTGTTGACGACGAGGAAGGGGTCAGGAGGTCGCTGAAGAAGGTCTTGGAGAAAGACGGCTACGCCGTTTACCTTGCCGAAGACGGAGAAAAGGCTATCGCAACAGTCCGCGACCACAAGGATGAGATAGAGGTTGTCGTGTCCGACTTCAGGATGCCCGGCCTCGACGGCCTGGAGACCCTCGCGGAAATAGGGAAAATCAACCCGGAAATCACGAGAATCATCCTGACGGGATATGCCACCATGGAAAATGCCGTCGAGGCCGTAAATTCGGGTATAGACGGCTTCGTGCTGAAGCCCTTCGGGAATCTCGAGCTGAGAGAAAAGATCCGCGAGTACAATCTCCGCAAACGTTTGAAACAGTTCGTTTCCGAAAAGGTCCTTGCAGAAATGGTCAAAAACGGTAGGAGCATCGTTCCGCGGAGTCAACCGGTCAGCATCGTGTTCGTCGACATCAGGGGCTTTTCACGCCTTTATGAGAAGCTGAGCCCGGAGGAAGTGTCGCGGCTGTTGAGCTACAGCTACTTTTCGCCCCTTGACAACATCATTCACGAGTACAACGGGACGCTGGACAAACACATCGGCGACGGGATAATGGGTGTCTTCGGCGCGCCGGTCAGTTACGGCGACGACGCAGAAAGGGCCGTGCTGAGCGCCGTCCGCATGAGGGACGAGATGGTTAGAACCGGCCAGGGGGTCCCTTTCGATGGACAGGGGCTTTCCGTGGGGATCGGGGTCAGCACCGGCGAGGCGATTGCCGGGATTTTCGGGTCTAATCGGAAGAAGGAGTACACGGTTTACGGTTTTACCGTCAATCTGGCCGCCCGACTGGAGCGGCTCGCCGGGCCGAACGAGGTCCTGATATGCCCGGATACGTATCAGCGAGTCCGGGATATTATCAGGGCGGAGAAGATCGAGTCGGTCAGTATCAGGGGGATCGACAGGAAGATGGACATTTTCAGGGTCAAGGGATTGACAGAAAATACCCATTGACATATCAGGGCTTATCAATTAATTATGTACGTCACGTTGAATGTGATTACTGATGACGCGGGGTGGAGCAGTCCGGTAGCTCGTTGGGCTCATAACCCAAAGGTCGGAGGTTCAAATCCTCCCCCCGCTACCAATAAAAATAAAGGGGTTAGGCGAATTGCCTAACCCCTTTATTTTTTATGCGCTCCCCCGTATGCTACATCTTACACAGTCCGATTGCTATGACCTGTCTCAGCGGAGGTAAGCTCGATTTCAGGCCGGCCACAGGAGACGGCGAGGAACATAAAAACCAATATGGAAAGGAGCAAGGCCCATGATTACAGCGGTCGTTTTGTTCAAGGTGGAAAAGGGGAAGATCCCCGGCTTGGCCAACCAGTTAGGGGCGATCGAAGACGTCGTGGAGGTCCTGTCGGTGACCGGCGAGTATGACCTCATGGCGAAGATCCAGGTCCGGGAATACGAGAGCCTCTCGGATATCGTTACCGACAAGATGCAGAACATCGACGGAGTCGTATCCACCCGGACCATGATGGCCTTCAAGACTTATAAATTTCATGAGCTCGCCGTCGGTGCCCCCTCGGCCATGGTTGTCCCGCCGTCGGCGGAGGAGGCCGAGGTCCTGGAAAGTGGCAAAAGGACGATCAAGCCGATCCTCACCAAACTGACGGAAAACTTCAACCTGGAGAAGGGCGAAATCGACAGCCTCATCGACGCCATCAATGCCGGCGACCTCTCCGATGTGCAGATAGCGGGCTTCCTTGTCGGCCTCCTCAGCAAAGGTCCCAGCATCAAGGAAGTAGCCTACATAGCCCAGGCGATGCGAAGGAACTGCATTCCTATCAAGGTCTCTCTGAAATCGAACCTGACAGACACCTGCGGAACCGGCGGAGGTCTGACGACCTTCAACGTCAGTACCGCCAACGCAATCCTGACGGCCGCGGCTGGTGTCCCGGTGGCCAAGCACGGCAGTCGTTCGATCTCGTCTCCCTCGGGAAGTGCGGATGTCCTGGAGGCCCTGGGCGTCAATATCGACCAGACACCGGAGCGAGCCGCCCGGATGATCGAAGAAATCGGCATCAGCTTTATCTACGCGCCGAATTTCCATCCCGTCATGCTCAAGGTCTTTGGACCAGAAAACCAGCTCGGCATCAAGACGATCTTCTTCACGATCATCGGCCCGCTCATCAACCCCGCCGGGGCCAGGAACCACACGATCGGCGTCTACAAGCCTGAGTTGGTCCATATGATGGCCGATGTCGTCGCGGAGATGGATTTCAACCACGTAATCGTGGCCCACGGCCTGGACGGCCTCGACGAAATCTCCCTGATCGGCAGGACATCCATCGCGGAGGTCAAGGGGAAGAAGGTCAAATACTACGAAGTCTCTCCCGAGGATTTCGGGTTGAAGCGCTGCATCCTCGCCGAGATCGCCGGCGGTCCTCCGGCATTCAATGCGGAGGTCATCCGTAATATCTTCTCCGGTGCCGAAAAAGGGCCCCGGCGGGATTTCCTGACACTCAACAATGCAGCCGCCCTTTATGTGAGCGGCAAGGCCAAGAGCATTCAGGACGGACTCGCCCTGTCCCGCTCGCTTCTCGATTCGGGCGCAGCGCAGCGCAAGCTCCAGGAACTGGTGGAGAGGTCGAATGCATAAAAGTTCAGGGTTCTGAGTGATGAAAGCACATGGAGTGAAGTTGACGCTCTCAGAGTCGATCAGGCTACGGCAGCAAGAGGGGCGCTTCCCGGTGATCTCCGAGATCAAGGTGCGCTCGGAGAAGGAGGGCGACCTGTTGCGCGGCCGCGACCCGGCGCAGCTCGCGCGACAAATGGCGGGGCAGCCGGTCGCGGGGATCAGCGTGGTTACCGAACCCGAGCATTTCGGCGGCAGCATGGACATCCTGAGGGCGGTTGCCGGTGCCGTTTCCGTCCCGATCCTCCACAAGGACTTCATCACGACGGAACGGCAGGTTGAGGAATCGGCCGCCTACGGCGCCTCGGCGGTCTTGCTGATCACGGCCATGCTCGAGGCGGACCGGATGATCCGCCTCATCGAGAAGGCCAGAGGGCTCGGACTGGAAAGCCTCGTCGAGGCGCACAACCTTGAGGAGATTGAAAGGGTGAGCCGGCTCCAGTTCGACCTGATGGGGATCAACAACCGGGACATCACGATATTCGAGGTCGACGATGACGATGTGGGCCGGACGGAAACACTGGCTCGTGCCTGCCGGAGCGGGCGGCCCCTCATCAGCGAAAGCTCGATCGGCTCCGCCGCGGATGTCCGGCGCGCGGGCAAGAGCGGCGCGGACGCCGTCCTCGTCGGGACCGCTCTCTTAAAACCGGGCAGTCCGGTCGAACTCTTGAGCGAGATGATCGCGGTGGGGTGGCCCGTATGACGCGCATCAAGATATGCGGTGTGACCGGCGAAGAAGAAATCCGCGTCTGCGTGGCGGCCGGGGCCCATGCCCTGGGCTTCGTGGTGGAGTACCCCATCGATGTCCCCTGGAACCTCAAAAGGCAACGGGCGAAAGACCTGATGGCCGCGGTCCCGCCCTTCGTCTCGCGGGTCATCGTGGTCGGGGACGATCCGCAAAGGATCATCGAGTGCACGGAACTCCTGAAACCACATGCCGTTCAGTTGCACGGGGACGAACCCATAGCTGTGACGGCGGAGCTCGTAGCCGCCGTCAATAGGCTGGGTGCCCAGGTACTCAAACCCCTGCGCTTTTCCGTCGAGACCGGAAAGTGCCGGTCCGAATGCGAAGACCCGGTCGAGGCCGCTCGGCTGATAGAAAGGACGGGGGCGGATGCCGTGGTGCTCGATTCGGTCAGCGAGGCCCGGCCTGCGGGAACGGGCAGCAGCGTGGACTGGAGTCTTGCCCGGAAGATCCGCGATAGCCTGCGGATACCGGTCATCCTGGCGGGGGGGCTCAATGCCGGCAATGTTGCGCAGGCCGTCAGGGCGGTCCTCCCCTACGGCGTCGACGTCATCAGCGGCGTGGAGGATGCCTCCGGGAGGAAGGTCCCGGAAAAGGTCAGGGCCTTCATCGAAGCGGTCACCACCGCGCATCACCGGCCGTAAAACGGAACCCAGCTGCGGTCGGCTTTAGCGGCTTTCGGGGGATTGCAGACGACAATTTAAGCCTGTTCAATAATTCAATTTTAGGACCGGGCTTTTCTTTCCGGTCGTTAGGTAGTCGAAGATGATGTCCTGGGTGAGGACGATATCATGTTCGACAGCATGGATAGTCACATTATCGATACCTTTGTAGAGGTTAGTCTGTTCCATACGGTATCTGTTTTCCTTAACCAGGCCGAAGGTTCTTTCGATGCCGGTTCGGAAGGGTTTCAGCTTTTTGTAGATAGCGCTGTGCGGTAGTGCCGGTCCGTATTTTCGGTATCCATCGGCAAAGTATGTATGGCTTATATAGCCGAAGCGGTATTGCTCTTTAACATAATCGCAGGGAAGAGTCGGTTGGCTTCCAGCAATTCTCGCTGAAGATTTTTCGTGCACGGGGCGGGGTACATATGTGTATCGGAATGATATCTTTCGTGGAGTATGTAATCCCCGAAAATGTATAACTACTGAATATCACATCATAAATAATTCTAGACTTTTCCTTTCCGATAGAGTATATATCTGTGTGGGTTACGACTTGGTAGTAGTAGGAAGAGTCTGGTGCACCTCAAGAAGCATCTCAACTTTACTGCCTTAAGAGCTGCCATGGCCCAGTGCTTCCGGCAGATAGAAGACCGTCGGCAGGTGGGGAAAGTGGGCTATTGCCTGCATGACGTCTTGATGAGCGGTTTTGCCATGATGTATTTTCAGGACCCTTCGATTCTTAGTTTTCAGCGAAGGTTGCAGGAATGTACTCAGTTCAACAACCTGACCACCGTCTTTGACATCGGCTCTATCCCCAAAGAGACCCAGATGCGCGATGTTATCGCGTCTCATCCCCACCCGGGAGTTGAGCGGCATATTCTCGGTCTTTCTTCAGCGATTGCAGCGTGGTCAGCAGCTTTCCCGCTATCGGCTTCTTGGCGGAAAGTATCTCGTGGCCATCGACGGTTCCCAATATTTCTCTTCCGACAGTATCAGTTGTCCCCGGTGTTTGAAGACAGAATCGGCCAAGGGGGATATCCACTATCATCACCAGATTCTGCAGGCGGTTATCGTCCATCCGGACCTACGCCAGGTGCTGCCGCTATTCCCGGAACCTATCCAGGGGAGCGATTGCGCTGAGAGGCAGGACTGCGAGGTCAATGCGGGAAAACGGATCATCGCCACGATCCGCACCTGCCCATCATCGTCACCGCCGACGGTCTCTACTCCAGACAGCCTTTCATCGATGTCCTTAAAAGCAACGGCATGTCCTTTATCCTGACGGCCAAGCACTCGGACCACAAGATTCTCTTCGAGTGGGTCGAGGAACTGAGGGCCATGGGCGCAACAGATGAGTGGGAAGTGGTAGATAAAAAGGGAAAGCGGCATAGGTATCAGTGGATTCATGATGTCCCCCTGAACGGCAACAGTAACGCCCCGCAGGTCAATTTCTTCCAGTATTGGATCATAAGCGGGGAAAAGACCACCTACCATAACAGTTGGGTTACGGACATCCCTGTCGATCACAACAATGTCATGATGCTGGTGAAGGCCGGCCGCGCCCGCTGGAAGATCGAAAACGAGACCTTCAACACCTTAAAGAACCAAGGCTACCACATCGAGCATAACTACGGGCACGGCAAGCAGTACATCTCCATGAACTTTTTCGTTCTCAATCTCCTGGCCTTCTACGTCCACCAGATACTTGAGCTGTGCGACCTCTCCTATCAACAGTGCCGCCGTAAGTTCACCTCCCGAAAAGAATTCTGGAATCAGTTGCGCTGCACCTTCCGGATCATCCCCTTCCGAGATTATTACCACCTGCTCGACTACATCTTCGCTCCCCCTACGGTCAGGGCACCCTAATGCCACACGACCGCCTTGCCTTCCCCTCGCTTCTGTCTCCTGCGATGCCCCATCGCCGAGGCTCTCCTTTGCCTTGCTTACACCAAAACCCCACCCTGCCCATACTAAACCACTCTCTATATGCCTCATGCCACCTTCCCACACCCCCACTCTACCTCTCTGCACCCCACTGAAAACGACTCTTTACTCTACGTACCTCCCACATCTACATAAATACATCTCTTCAACGAGAATTGCGCGGGAGGCCTTTTATCTTGACATGCCATGCCCGAGTCCGCTAATTTCAAATACTCAGTCATCAGCTATTTTCACCGTCCTTATCAAGGTGATTTCCAATGCATCGCTCCATGAATACAGTACTGGCGTATCTCCTCCTCGTCTTTGAGGCGCTCATCTTATTAATAATATATCTCCCGGCCCCCGCCTGTGCAGCCGGAGGAGTGAATGTCGGCGAGTTGAAAAGCGACCCGGATCGTGTCCCCTATAAGGGGGCAGCGGACGATGCAAGCGAGCCGGAAGTGGCCCGAAAAATTTGCGTAGTCGGTATAGCGAAGGAAGGATATTTCCCCTTCATACTCATAAAACCGGACGGGACGACGAACGGCTTTGATAGACGGATATTATCCTTGATTGCGTACGAATTGGGGTTTGATGTGAAATATCGGCCTGTAACGTGGATCGACCTCATGCCGAACCTGAAAACACATAATATCGACGTGATTGCATCAGGAATGAGTATAACGGAAGAGCGGATGGCGGAGGTAAATTTCACTAACCCGTACTTGTGGGTTTCCAACGTCCTCGTGGGACGGGAAGACAAGAATTTAAATGTTGGCACGGCGCTTACCCACAACAGAATCGGCGTCGAAAAAGGTACTGCGGCGGCGGTCTGGATGGAAAACAATCTTATCAAGAAAGGGAAAAAAATCTCGCTGGTTTATTATGAATCGGAAGCCGTCCTAATCGACGACGTAATCAGCGGCAAGATCGCCGTTGCTGCTCTTGATGATACCGCCGCAAGGCACGCGAAAAGAACAAAACCTCTCAAGATATTAGGGCCCTATGGTATGCCTGACACCCCTTTAGGGTATGCTGTCCGCAAAGATGACACGGCATCTCTGGAAGCCTTGAATTCCGGCCTGAATCGCATCATGGCTTCACTGTACTGGAGGGCGAATAGACTCAAGTATTTCGGCTGGTCACAGAGCACAAAACCCAAAACGGCGAGGGAAACTCTCAGTCGCTTTACTATGACTCTGCCCAAAAACTGGACAAGGCAACAAGACGCATGTTACGCGCCATGCCATTCCTCCTTCTGACATCGGTAGGCTGACATGCTTTTTCCATTTCCCGGTACGAAGTGGTCCTGCCAACCACTATATTTTGTTAGACGGTGGGTGCGTTCCAGTAGAGATATGATGAAGCGATGAAGCCCGTAGGTTTAATAAACAATGTGACCGAGTCGGTTTTCGAGAGCCCGTCTTTAGGAAAGGAGTTGGAAAATGAGAAGAGCGCTTATTTTTTGCATGAGCCTTTTGGCGATTACCTTTTTCTTCATTGCTGCGGTTGGAGTGTATGCGGAAACCAATGAGGACCTGTGTAAACAGTGGTGCAGTCAGCATTCGGATATATGTAAAAAATGTTCTCCCCAGGTCGGTTGCGGGATCGGGTATCAATCTATAGTGACGTTCAAAATCAATCCGGCTGTTTGGCATGCCTGCAAGGGCGACGAAACGAACAAAGAAGCCTGTGAAGCCTGGTGCAAAGAACATAAACCTCAATGCGAGAAATGCGATGATAAGGTCGAATGCGGGGTAGGATATAAAACGATTATGAGGTTCACAGGAGGCGGCGGCAAGGGTTACTTCGCCTGCGAGAAAACCGCACTCAAGGCCGCGTCAGAAGACAACAAAGTACTATGCGAAGAGTATTGCAATGCCAATAAGCCTCAATGTGCCAAGTGCAGCAAGGTTGCCGGCTGCGGACTTGGATATGAAGTGATCCAATCTTTTGGCGGTCACGGTGTCCCCTGGTTCGCATGCAAGAAGAGAAAATAGTCTGCTGACGGGCTTCATCTTCTCTAAAAAAGCCTTGCGGAATGTAAGGAAGCGCAGGCAGCGTCTTATAACGAACAAACCCCTTTTTCGGGATGAAACTTTTATCCATGATCGGGCGGTAAAGAATCGTAATCACGAGCGAAGCGGGGCTGTTTCCCTCGTTTTGAGAACCCCACGTTCGGAAGCGGCAGCTGAACAAGGTGGATTTTGTCCAGCAAATATCGGCACATAGGTTATGACTTAAAGATATCTGTCAGGGGAAGCGTGAGCCCTACTTCTGGTTGATAGCGCAAAAAAGTAGGTATGGGATAACGAATTCCTTTCTCATGGGTCTTGGCAAGGCCCGCAACAAGATATTTCAGGTGTGAAGCAGGTAACACATAGGCCATTTCATGGTCCTGGACCGTCGCCCAAACTCGGTCTCCGTTGCCGGGTACAACGACTTTGGGAGATTGATCCAAAAAAGCCCCTATAACTCCTTCCGTGCACGAAGCGGCCCGCCCGGAAAACGAACAGATAATCGTTTGACCCGAGTGGTATGTGCTGCCGTGCAAACAACGCATGAGTTGTGCCGGGTTCAAATACATCAGAATGACATCCGGTTCGACCTTGGTCCGCTCCAATGGTGAATAGACGACGGCTTCGCATCGGCCCGGTTTCAGGGTCCTGAGGGATTGAAAGATCGTATTTGCAGTCTCACTTCCTGAGGCATAGTTCATCTTTGTTAGGAATCTGACCGCACCGTCTTTATCGGCCTGTTCCCAACCGTAGGTATGCCCGGAAATCGCGCATCCCAAATCCTCTTTCGTCAGCGCAATTGTCCAACCGTATTTCCGGGCAATCGCCTGGGCCTGGCAGTGGGCCATCCTGACTTTGAGATTCTTCAACGGAGTCCTCGTACCGACCGGTATGTCTTTTTTATCTTGCAAGAATTTTATCGCCACAGGCATGGTTTCAGGTTTGACATAAAGGCTCAGTTCCTTGCCAAGATCTTGCCAAGTCTTCATTGGAAATACCTCCTAATTGCTTCCCGTATGCACGAGGCCGGTCTCCTCTGATCGTTTCAGGACTTCTCGGGCTTCCCCCAGGGTGATGATTTTTGCAATACCACGCTCCGCCAGAAACCGGGCGGCGCCGTCGAAGCAGAGGCAAACATCCAACGGCTTTTCGCAGTTTGGACTGCACCCCCCAAGTTGGACAAAATATGTTAGGGTAGTCGGCAGGAAC
>CAZRAC010000022.1:0-36639 GCA_964597995.1 uncultured Syntrophaceae bacterium
AAAAAGGGCCTCGAAAGGATCGCCTCATCACTCCCGGCGGAAGATAAGGACCGGTACGCAAAGCGCCTCAACCGGGAGCTCGAAATAATCCAGGCAATGGGTTTTGCAGGGTATTTCCTCATCGTCGCCGATTTCATCAACTACGCCCGGAGCCGGAACATCCCGGTCGGGCCGGGCAGGGGTTCCGTCGCCGGGAGCCTCGTCGCCTATGCACTCGGAATAACGAGCATCGACCCGATCAGGTACGGCCTCTTCTTCGAGCGGTTTCTCAACCCGGACCGCAAAGGGATGCCCGACATCGACACGGACTTCTGCATGGAGGGCAGGGAAGAGATCATCCGGTACGTCACCGAGAAATACGGCACCGACAGGGTCGCCCAGATCATCACCTTCGGTACGATGCAGGCGAAGGCGGTCATCCGCGACGTGGGCAGGGCACTGAACATGCCTTACGGTGAGGTGGACCGGATCGCAAAACTCGTCCCGAACGTCCTCAACATAAAACTCAACGAGGCGATCAAGATGGAACCCCGCCTCCAGGCCGAAGAGAGGAACAACGAGAGGGTGAGGAAGCTCCTCGCCCTCTCGCACTCCCTGGAAGGGTTGAAGCGCCATTCCTCGACGCACGCCGCCGGCGTCGTCATTTCCGACAGGCCGCTCATCGAGAGGGTCCCGCTTTACAAGAGCCAGAAAGACGAGGTCATGACCCAGTTCTCGATGGCCGACCTCCAGGCCGTCGGGCTGACGAAGTTCGACTTTCTCGGCCTGAAGACACTGACCGTCATCAGGGACACCCTGCGGTTCATCAAAGAGGGGAGGGGGGAGGACGTCAACATAGACGAAATCCCGCTGAACGACGCGGAGACTTTCAAACTCCTGATACGGGGTGAGACGGACGGTGTCTTCCAGCTCGAAAGCCCGGGGATGAAAGAGATCCTCGTGAGCATGAAACCTGACTGCATCGAAGACATCATCGCCCTCCTTTCTCTTTACAGGCCCGGGCCTTTGAAGAGCGGGATGGTGCCGGAGTTCGTTTCCCGGAAGCAGGGAAAGACCAAGATCGTCTACGAGGTACCGGCCCTGGAGGGCATCCTGAAAGAGACTTACGGCGTGATCCTCTACCAGGAGCAGGTCATGCAGATCGCGAGCACGCTGGCAAACTACACGATGGGCGAGGCCGACACGCTCCGCAAGGTCATGAGCAAGAAGAACCCCGTCGAGATGGCCAAGGAGAAGCCGAAGTTCCTCGCCGGGGCCAAGAAGAACAGGATACCGGAGGATAAGGCCCTCAAGATCTTCGACCAGATGGAGACCTTCGCCGGTTACGGCTTCAACAAGTCTCACAGCGCCGCCTACGCCATGATCTCCTACCAGACCGCCTACCTGAAGGCGCATTACCCTGTGGAATTCATGGCGGCGTTGCTCACGAGCGAGAAGAACAACCGCGACAAGATTATCAAGTACATCGGAAGCTGCAAGGAAATGGGTATCGACGTCCTTCCCCCCGATATCAACGAATCCATGATGGATTTCAGCGTCGTCGGCGGGAAGATAAGGTTCGGCCTCGCGGCCGTCAAGAACGTCGGCGAAGCCGCGATCGAGGCTGTCATCCGGTCGCGGCAAGACGCAAGGTTTGCGAGCCTCGGCGACTTCTTGGGGAGGGTCGACTTAAAGAAGATAAACAAGCGGGTCATCGAGAGCCTGATAAAGTGCGGCGCCTTCGACTCCTTCGGGCGAAACCGGAGGCAACTCTTGGAAGGCTCCGAAAAGATCATGGAGGCGGGCAACCGGCGCCGCAAGAACGGGCGGCAGTCGCAATCGTCCCTCTTCGCCCTTTCCGACGAGGCCGAGGGCCGTTCCGAAGGCCGCGACAACGATATCGCGTTGCCCGATGTCCCTGAATGGGAGACCTCCGACCTCCTGGCGTTCGAAAAAGAGACACTCGGCTTCTACATCACCGGCCATCCCCTTTCTAAGTACGCGAGCATCCTCGCCGCCATCCCAGACGTCGTCGACACGGAAAGCATCGTCGACAGGAAAGACGGCGAGACCGTTAAGATCGCCGGCGTTGTGAGCAGCATCAGGACCGTGCTCACCAAGAAGAAAGACACGATGGCCTACGTCACCCTCGAAGACATGAAGGGCTCGGTGACCGTCATCGTCTTCAGCGACGTCTTCAGAAAGACGTCCCCCTTTCTCCAGAGCGGCGAGCCGGTCCTCGTCACCGGGAGCATCGACGCCGACGATGAGAGCATGAAGGTAATTGCCTCGGATATTTCCCTCCTCTCCGATTGGCGTGAATCTCCGCATAGTTCCGTCCATTTCGACATAAACGCTTCAACTATCGATGCCAACTCACTGGAAACATTGAAGAATATCATAAGCCAGCATAAGGGAAAATTGGACGGCTACATCCATCTCTACCTGAACGGGCAGTCGGAGACGGTCATCTACCTGGGGAAAGACATGCGATTGAATGCCGCCGATGAGCTGAAAACGGCGGCAGATGCCGTACTTGGTCGCGGTTCTACACGTTTTACTTGATGAATCCGCGGGACAAATCCCCCTCCAGTTATAAAGAAAGGACCTACCGGAACAGACTGTCGTCCCCCGGGAAGGGGGTCTCTTTCAACGTCGCGGTGAAAGAGACAGACCTCTGGGTATGCGCAGAGCGGGACCTCTCCCGCGAGACCAGGGAGTCGGTCTTGCGCTGCCGCCATTCCATCGAAGAGTACATCCGGGTCCACCCAGAATTCCTCTCGTCTTTCAGCCCGTTAAGGCTCGACCCGTTAGCGCCTCCGGTAGTTCAGGACATGTTGGAGGCCGCGGCGGCGGCGAAGGTCGGGCCGATGGCCTCCGTGGCCGGTGCGATCGCCCAGCATGTCTCAGAGGACCTACTCAGGTACACTAAGGAAGTCATCGTCGAAAACGGTGGTGACATATACATGATGTGCGGCCGGGAGGTGAGGGTAGGTGTCTTCGCCGGCAAATCCCCCTTGAGTTTCAAGGTCGCCCTGAAGGTCGGGCCCGCCGATATGCCCGTCGGCGTCTGTACCTCCTCGGCAACGGTAGGCCCATCGGTGAGCCTCGGCAGGGCCGACGCCGTCTGTGTCCTCTCCTCATCTGCCGCCCTTGCCGACGCCGCGGCGACCGCGATAGGAAACATGGTAAAAAGAGATACGGATATCCAGGGCGCCCTCGAGAGGGGCATGGAGATACCCGGTGTACGCGGCGCCTTAGTCATCGTGGGCAAGAAAATCGGGCTGATCGGTGCGATAGAGTTATATTGAGCATTCTGCGGAATCCAGCTCCTCCCGTCATACCGGCACGTCGTTACTGGGACCCCCCGATTTTTATCGGGGTGACGCGCCTGGGTGACGACCATTGTACAAGGACGTCCTTATTCCTTTTCTTTTCTCTTGACATCATTTGAACATATTATTACAAATCACTTTAGATTACGGCGAGATAGATAACTTAGGGGCGTATGAAAATACGCCCTGTGTTTTGAAGACACAGCGCTACCTGTCACGACGGGGGCGTAAAAATTCTTTGCTGATTCAAAGGAGGAAAAGGGCATGGCAGTGGCACAAGATTGGACCACCAACAAAGACCTGATTCAGGAGCTGTACGTCGCCTTTTACGGTAGGCCGGGGGACCCGGGAGGAATCAAGTACTGGGCAGAGCAATTACCGGACAACGCGACCTTAGCAGACACTACTACAAAGGACTTAGTTAGGTCGTTCATTCGTTCAGGTGAGGCGAGGACGCGCATAGGTAACGTAGACGACCCGCTGATGCACGACAGCATA
The DNA here is from genome assembly GCA_964597995.1 of uncultured Syntrophaceae bacterium. Classification (GTDB taxonomy): domain Bacteria; phylum Desulfobacterota; class Syntrophia; order Syntrophales; family UBA4778; genus UBA2207. The sequence continues at coordinate 3,813 of CAZRAC010000022.1, forward strand.
ATCGAGAAGATATACTTCCAGCTCTTTCATCGAGAAGTATTGCAGAATGAGATCGACTCCTTCAAGGACAAACCCATAGAGGACGTATTAGTCAGTATACTCAACCCTGCCGCAGGAACGACGGACGCAACCACCCTCAGCACTAAGCTGCAGTATGCAAACTGGTTTGTGCAGGCCCTCGACCCGAACGGCGACGGCATTGCCAACGACTCTGCCGACGGCACACACTTCGCGGCGGAATTCAACGGCAATGTGGACGCATCGGACGTGGCCGCTAAGATGGCCTTCATCGACTACAAAACAACCACCTTGACAAAGGCTGATGTGCTTACAGACATCCAGACCCTCGTAGTTGACCCGGGAGAAGTGAACGAAGCAAATGATATACCCCTTGCGGCCCCGACGATCACAACTCCGGTAGCCGGCGACAACATGGTGGACGCTGCAGAAAGGGCCTCCGGTTTCACCGTCACCGGCAGGGCGGAGGCGGGCGCCAGGGTGACGCTGACCGTGACGGATGGCGCGGGTCACGCGGTGACAAAGACGGCTACGGCCGACAGCAAAGGTAATTACGGTATCGCCTTGAACCCCGGCGACGGCATCCTGGTTGACGGCAACCTCATCTTGAGCGCCAAGGCCACAGACGCAGAAGGCAACACCTCGCAGCCAACTACCAAGACCGTGCTTCTCGACACGACGATTCCTGTCTTCGTGTCCGCCGAGACCAACGCCAGCAGCGACAAGGTGATCCTCACCTACAACGAAGCTCTCGACGCGTCTCATGGGCCGGCAGCCGGTGACTTTACGGTCAAGGTGAACGGCAAGGCGGTTGCGCTCGACGCCACCACGCCGGTTACGGTCTCCGACAAAACCGTCACGCTCAAGCTGGCAAGCGCGGTTACCGGAACCGACACCCTCACGGTCAGCTACACCGACCCTAACCCGGGCCAAGACGATACCACCGGCGTCATCCAAGACTTGGCCGGCAACGACGCGGCTTCGATCTTGAATCAGACGGTGACTAACAACGTACCGGGGGCGTTCGCGGTATACCTCAATGAGGGTGTAGTCACCTTCGACGGCAACAAGGGTAATATCACAATGACGGTCGATGCTAACCACGTTGCGACCTTCTCCAGTGGCGACGTTGTGGCGTCGACGAAACCTGACTTGGATGACGTTAATTCGATCATTGTCGACAACGGCTGGACGCTCTCAGCATCGGTTGGTGATATGAGTTTGGCGAAATCAGTAATAGGTGATGGAAATGTCGTGCTGACCAGCAGTGCTGACCATCGCGCTGAAGGGTCAATCAATCTTCGCAACGTGCATACCACTATCACCTTCCAGGACAATGCACTTTATATTGCCGAGGGTACACATGGGAGCACAGTCGCCGTCAATAACCCGTCGGTTACCGGTGGTGCGGTGGCCGTACACGGGGTGAACGGGGGCAATGTGGAAGCGCTTGAAGTGAGCGGCACGCCTGCCAGCGACACTATTGATTTAAGCCGTTTTAGTACTACTGATGCGCTTATCTTTGTGTTGGGAATGGAAGGTGCGGACACCGTCACTCTGAGCAACAGCGCGACAGAGGAAGTTATTTATCATGTTTCTACCCATGGCGGCGACACCATCAACAGTTTCGATACAAACGATGATCACTTGGTCATTCGGCGGACTGACTTTGGTGGGAGCGGGGTCAGCATTTTCAGCACCGGATACGGATACAATCGGTGCGATGCCTCTTCGACCTCAAAAGCCAACTTGGCCGCCCCTGTTGACAATTTCAACGGTGTCATCCGCATCTTGGGTGACGCTGCCTCCGACTGGAGTGACGTCGTCACTGTCGTGAACGGCGCCATCACTGGATCTAATAGCGGTGTCAAGCTCATTCTGGCCATCGATAACTACCATGACACCCGGGTGTACTTCTGGAACGATGGAGTGGGAGGAAATGCCGACTCCTCGGTGCAGGCCGGAGAACTTACACAGATATGTACGCTGGTTGGAGTGGGGGACGCCCAGCAGGTCACGATTGGTGTAAGCTGAGACCACCGCGCATCGCGCAACTACATTAAACTCCAAGGGCCCCTGTCTTTCATGAGTAGGCGGGGCCCCTTTTTTGATCCTTTGCCGGGTTTCGGTTTTCACCGGAACGACAACGATTTTTTTCTACTCCCTTGCAAGTTCGCCGACCAGGGGGGAATAGGGGACGTTCTTAACATCTAAACATTTCCGGCAACCTTTCATAACCACGGACAAAATCCTACAAAGATAATCCCTCATAGACGCCACTGGGGGAGGGGCATAAGAAGGCAGTTCCCCACGAGTGGGGAGGGAGAGGAAGGCAGCATCCAAGGCACCTTCCTGTCATTCCGGAGCACGCCGGAATCCAGGAAATATTGAGAACGCCTTGAAGACGCTGGACCCCGGCTTTCGCCGGGGTGACGGGAGAGGGGCGGGGTGACGACATGCGCTGGACCCCGCTCCGATTTTCATCGGGGTGACGCGCCGGTATAACGAGAAGAACGGAAATTCCGATTCAAGTCGGCCCCCGGATATGATTGAAATCGGCACCCCCTGAGAGAAGGCGTCGCCGGACAAATCCAAGGAGAGCCGTTAAACTCCCGGGCAAAAACCTGGAGGTTGAAATGGCGATGGAGTACACCCGGGTGAACTCGCCCGCAAGATCACACTGAAAGGAGACTCACCGAGAAAAAATATACCGACTTGACACTGAAGGATTAACTATGTCAAAGAACTGAAAACCAACGTCGCTCCGCTCCGATCAGGGGTGCCGACTTGAATACGTATTTACGTGATTTCATGCCTCGTGTAATCGTTATTTTTTCACATCCCCGCTATGAAAATTCCCGCGTGCATAGGGCGTTACTCGAGGTAGTAGCCCCCTTACCCATGGTTACGATCGATGACCTCTATGAAGAGTATGCGGATTTCCATATCGATATCCACCGAGAGCAGGAGCGTCTCTTAGCACACGATGTCATCGTGTGGCAATTCCCCTTGTATGTATATGCGCCTCCCGCGTTGCTCAAACAATGGCTGGAACTTGTGCTGGAATTCGGTTGGGCATTTGGGAAAGGGGGAGGGCGGTTAAAGGGCAAGCTCGGTATCATCACTGTTTCCACAGGGGGTAGTCGGGAAAGTTATGGGCCCGAAGGACCTCACCGATACCCGCTTATGGCGTTTTTGCGTCCTCTCGAACGGGCCATAGCCCTGTGTGGGATGGTAAATTTGCCCCCTTTCGTCGTTCAGGGAACGTATCGATTATCGGATCAGGAACTCCAGGAAGAAGCAGAGAGATACCGGATGCTGATGGAAGCCCTGTCGCAACCGCTACCTGTAGATGAGATCTCGTCTTTTTTAACTCTCAACGAATGGATCCAAAGGAGAGGTACATGAGATGCCCCATTCCATTGTGTTTCAGGCCATAATATTATTGGCTGGAGCCCTCATTTTCGTCCCCCTCGCCAAGCGACTCTATCTCGGCTCCGTATTTGGATACCTCATGGCCGGTGTCATCATCGGTCCGTTCGGGTTCGGTCTCGTCGGTGGCGAAGGACGGGATATTATGAATTTTGCTGAGCTCGGGATCGTCCTCATGCTCTTCCTCATCGGTCTCGAGCTCGAACCGATTCATCTTCGCCGCCTCAAGCGCTTCATCGTAAGTGCCGGTCTCTTGCAGTTCTTTGTTACCACACTACTCGTTGCCGGACTCTTCGTTGCTATGGGCTTCCCCTTAGCAGCGGCACTGGCCGTAGGCATGGCCACGTCTATGTCTTCTACGGCCATGGTACTACAAACGATGGAAGAAAAGGGGTGGAGCCGGACTCCATTGGGTGAGACGTCCCTAGCCGTTCTGCTCACGCAAGATGTGGCCGTGATCCCCGTGTTAGCCATCTTACCTCTACTCGCCGCGAAGACAGTATCGATAGACACGACGGTCTTTTCCCGTTTTCCCCAGTGGGTGCACACAGTTGCCATCTTTGCCGCCGTCGGAGTGGTGCTGTTAAGCGGCAGGTACCTGCTTATCCCTTTTCTTCGCTTCATCGCCCGCTCGAATCTTCGCGAACTGCTTACCGCCGCCGCCCTGTTCATTGTACTAACCACTGCATTTTTCATGGATTACGTTGGCGTGAGTCCCGCATTAGGGACCTTTCTGGCAGGGATTGTCCTTGCCAGCAGCGAATTTAGACACCAATTGCAAATCGATATCGAGCCCTTCAAAGGGATACTCCTCGGTTTATTCTTCATCTCTATCGGGGCGGTAATCGATTTTTCCAACATCACGCTTATGCCTGTTACGGTTATCGGCATGCTCTTAGGTGTCGTGTGCTTGAAGGCTGTTGCCATGTATGTGACGGGGAGATTCGCGGGGTTGGGGAAGGATCAGAGCCTGTTTTTGGCCGTGGGACTGTCCCAAGTGGGAGAGTTCGCCTTTGTACTCCTTTCTTTCATGGATCGCCTTTCACTTATATCGACGCCCTGGACCGATGTACTGTTATTTGTTACCGCGATGAGCATGATGATCTCTCCATTACTACTTTACATAACGGAACGGTTAGTCATCCCGCGCCTTCTGGCTGCGGCGGAAAATTCGCGGGCTTCCGATGTCGAGTTCCAATACCACCCCGTTTTAATTGCTGGATTCGGTCCCTTTGGGAGTACGATCGGGCGCTTCTTGCGGGCCAATGGTGTTGAGTCTACTATTCTCGATAACGACGCCGACCGTGTAAAAGTTCTCAGGAAGATGGGGTTTAAGGCATTTTTCGGCGATGCCACACGCCTGGATGTTCTGAAAGCAGCCGGTGCCGATAACATCAAGATTTTCGTGGCCGCGGTCGGACAAGGAGAAATAAACATTGAGCTGGTCGAAAAGGTTAAACAGGCATTTCCCCATGTTACGATCATGAGCCGGGTACAGGGTCCCGTTCAGGCCTTCGACCTGATGGATCGAGGAGAAAGGCACATCTACCGAGACAACGTTGATACGGCCGTACGCTTGGGAGTTGATTGCCTGGTGAAGCTGGGTCATAGGCGTTACAGCGCATTCCGAGCGGGCCAGAAGTTTCTCCGTTACGACGAGGAGTCACTGCATGAACTTGTGGCAACTCGCCACGACAATAAAACGTATATCCTTAAAACCCGGGAACTCATTCAGTTGCAGGAAAGGCTTCTTTTGAGAGACCGTGAGTTCAACCCCTCGGCCTACGATCACGCCTGGGATAGTACCGCTCGAGCCGAAAAGGATTAAGAATGGGGCCGGATTTCATGGGTTCCGGCTTTCGCCGCAATGACAATTTAAACGAGGAATAGTGTTTCTTGGCATTTGTTTACATAACATATCTTATCGGACATTGGAGTTGGGCTGGATTGACGGTATTTATTGGATTACAGGCCTTCTTCTGCCATCTTGCGGACCAACTCGGCCTGCCGTGGGGTGAGATTCTTGGGCACGATGATGGAAATCTGGACGTATTGATCCCCCCGGCCGGGCTTCTGGAAATGAGGAAGGCCGAAACCTTTCATCCTGATCTTCGTCCCATCCTGTATCCCCGCGGGAACCTTGACCCTTTTGACTGAACCGTTGAGCGTCGGCACGTCGACCATCGTCCCCAACACCGCCTGCGAAAATTTTATCGGTACATTGATGTATATGTCATCGTCTTTGCGTTCGAAAACGGGATGAGGAAGGATATTGACCGTGAGATAGAGGTCTCCCCTCGGTCCGCCGCCAGCACCGGGATGGCCTTTACCGGGTACCCGGAGTTTTTGGCCCGATTGTATCCCCGCGGGAATCTTGACGTTTATGCTCTCAGTTTTCCCCGCGTAAGGCAAGGATATCTTCTTTTCGACGCCTTTGGCGGCATCCTCGAGAGTTATCGACAGGGAATAATGGATGTCCTCACCCTTTTGGGGTTGTGGACGGTATTGTTGCTGGTACTGCTGCGAAAAGACGTCTTCAAAGGGACTGGCGCTCCTCGCCCTTGTCCGCCGTCCTCTCGTCCCGAAACCGAATATCCGTGAAAAATCGCCTCCTTCGAAACCAAAACCAAGGTCTCTCAGTATCTCGTTCAGGTCTACTCCGCGGAAGATGTCCTCCCTGCTGAACCTCTGGTTGAACTGTTCTGATCCGAACTGGTCGTATTGACTGCGCTTTTCGGGGTCGCTGAGTACGGCGTAGGCCTCGCTTATCTTCTTGAATTGCTCCTCCGCCTTTTTCTTGTCCGACGGATTTCTGTCGGGGTGATATTTGAGTGCAAGCTTCCGGTACGCCTTCTTTATTTCGTCAATACTGGCGTTACGGTTGACTCCGAGTATGCTGTAGTAATCTTCAGCCACGGCTGTATCCTCTCATAAAGTATCTCTGAAAACAGTTATTTATAACCGATCGTTTGTGTAGTTTCTATAAGAGCATCCCTTTTCGTCTGGGGATAAATCATGTTGGAAGAATCAATGCTTAAAATTATCATCGAAGGGCTCGCTGTCAAGGGAAATGATGGCCGGACCACCAAAAATCGTTGGCCTCGACAGGGTCCCAGTAGCGATACGCACCGCTAACGGCAACCATGGGTGCGTAGTCCATTTCGTTGTTCTCGTGGATCAGTCGGTCGACTGTCATGAGATAACCGGCGATAAGCCCGTGTTTCTCAAAGGCCTGGATACTGTAAGCCGCACAGGTCGGGTACATGGGACAACGGTCTCCGTCGACGGCAGAAATATAGGCGCGGAAGAACTTCACTGCAGCCACGAGCAATGATGCTGGTGCCGCCCTACCCTTCTGCTCATTGGTCGCTGCCTTTACCGTCGCGAGTGCACCTGACATTTCTTTGTCGAAGTCCCAGGGTTCAAAGTCTTCCGACCCGGCAAGCGAAGGCACCGAGATGATTACAAAAAATACAATTAAGACTAATGCTGCGATATATCGCATAGTAAAGACTAAAATCTAAAGCTATACATCACCTGATTGCCTTTTAGAGAGATCCTTCCGACCGGCGGCGTCGGGGGGCTTTCGTCCTTCAGGTTGCGGATGAATTCTTCCTTCACGCGTTTGTTGAACTTATAGGCGCTGCTCACGGCACTGTATATGTTGCCGCTGTACCATCCCGCCTCGAAGAAGGCGACTATTCCGCCAGCCGCATACTCTCCGTGGTCGAAGAGCTCTACCGCGGCGGCGATGAAGGCGGCGTTCAAGATGAAGGCCACCAGGGCGTCTCGCGGCCTCTCAGCGTAAAGATGTCCTGAACCGGGTAGGACGGCTGCCAGTGTCCCGGCGACGGCTGGGGATTTATAGGGCAGGATATCGATTTTCTCCAGGCCTGCGGCGAACCGACTCGCAAAAGGGAACAGAAGGCTGCCCTCCGGGATATTCCTGAAGGCCCCTTTCGCCCTGTCCCATTCCTCGCGGTCGACATAGATGATGGCGGTCTGATAGATGGCCCGGTCTCTGTACTCCCCGCTGCCTTTTGACATGAGATTGCCGAAAGTCGAGAGGGATTCGTCGAAGCGCTTCAAGTTGTACTCAGACATACCCTTGATGAAGAGGGCCTCCTGTGTCAGGGGGCTTTCAGGGAACTTGGCGAGAAACTCCTTGACCGAATCGACCGCGTCAGCCCACCTTTTCGCCCGGTAGTAGCTCTCAGCTATCCTCAACGAGGCCTTCTCGAGGCGTGTATCTCCCGGGTAGTAAAAGATAAACCGCTTGTATTCGGAAATCGCCCGGAAGTATTCGCCGTCGCCAAAGAGCTTCTCCGCAAAGCCATAGAGCTTGTCGGCATCGCCCGCGTCCGCCGCAAAGGCACCGAATGCGCAGATCTGCAGCAGAATGAGTGCTGCGAGCACCGGCGGGAATAATAATTTACAGAGGAGTTTCAAGCATTACGCCCGAGTTTGAATGCCTCGATGTTGACCTCGACCAGTCGTTCAGGGAAGGAATTTCCGATGACTTCTTCCCATACTTCAAGTAATACATCAAGATAATTGGAAACGGCCCCGATCATGACAGTGTTCGCAGTCCGCGCCTCTCCTGCCTGCTCGGCCAGGGCGGAGGCCTGGACGACTTTTACCCTTTTGAATGCCTTTCCCACTATATCCGGGATATTCTCGGGGTAAGAGGCAATGCCCATGTTGACTGCAGGAGGAAAGATGGCCTCGTCGTTGATGAGGACAGAGGCGTTCTTTTTGAGGAAGTCGATGTAGCGGAGGGTCTCGAGTTTTTCGAAAGAAAGCATGATGTCGACGGAGCCTCTGGCGGCGAGCGGCGAGTAGACCTTCCCGCCGTACCTCACGTGGCTCGTCACGCTGCCGCCGCGCTGGGCCATACCGTGGACCTCGCTCTTCTTGACGTCGTACCCGGCGGTCATCAGTGCCAGGGATATGATGTCGCTCGCCCGGAGGATCCCCTGCCCTCCTACGCCGGCAAGCAGTATGCTCTTTGTGGTATTGTCTTTCGGCATGTCACTCCTCTTCGACGATGGCGCCGTAGTTGCAAACCTGCTCACAGAGGGAACACCCCGTGCACAGGGAAGTGTCGATCACGGCTGCGCCCTCGACTTTCTTCGGCTTTCCTTCGAGCATGCGTTCAGTAGCCGCGGGGTACTTTTTCCAGGATATAGGCGGGCAACCGAGCCCGAGACACAGTTTGCACCCGGCGCATTTCTCCTCGACAACCTTGAACGGCCTTTTTCTCGCGGCACCGCGGTTCAAGAGCACGCAGGGGGCCCGGGAGATGATGAGCGAAGGACCTGGTTTGCCTATCTCCTCGCGTACTGCCGCCCGCGTCCCCTTCAAGTCGTAAGGATCGACCACCCTGACGTTAGGGATGCCTAAGGACTTGGCAAGGGTCTCAAAGTTCAATTCCACCGTCTTTTCCCCCTGAAGGGTCAGGCCCGTCCCCGGGTGCTGCTGCATCCCGGTCATCGCGGTCGTCCTGTTGTCGGCGATCACGGTGAGGACGTTGCTCCTGTTGTAGGCGGTGTTCAGAAGCGATGGTATGCCCGAATGGATGAAGGTGGAATCGCCGAGGACCCCGACCACCTTCCCTTTCCCCTTCGTGCCGAGGAACTTGCTGAGGCCGTGGGCCATCCCGATGCTCGCGCCCATGCAGATACAGCCCTGAAGGCCCTCGAGGGGTTTCATGAAAGAGAGGGTGTAACAGCCGATGTCGCCAGTGACTATGGTCTTTGACTTGCCGAGGACGTAGAAGAGGCCCCGGTGCGGACAGCCGGGACAGAGGTTCGGGGGCCGCGGGGGGATCTCGACGGGCGGAAGCTGTACTTTCTTCGCGGAGCGCCTCTTGATGGCTTCTGCGATGACGCCGGGGTCGAATTCGCCACTATAGGGAAAGATGTCTTTCCCCGCCGTTTTGATGCCCATCGCCTTCAGTTGCTCTTCCAGGAAAGGGTCTAACTCTTCGACTACGTAGATTTTTCCGACCTTCGCGGCAAAAGACTTGATCATCTTTTCGGGGAGCGGGTAGACCATACCGAGTTTCAGGTAGGAGAAATCGGGAAAGACCTCCTTTGCGTAGTTGTAAGGCATCCCCGCCGTCACGATGCCGAAACGGTGGTCGTTGATTTCCATCCAGTTTTCGGGCATCGTCTCGACATATTTCCGCAGCCTCTGCATCCGCTCTTCGACCACGACACGCCTCATCCTGGCGTTATGGGGGACCATCACGTATTTTACCGGGTCGAGGCGCTCAACTTCCTTTTTTACGGGCTTCTCGGGGTCATCGAGAAGGACGATGCTTTTCGAATGGGAGACGCGGGTTGTGGTCCTCAGGAAGACGGGGGTGTCGAAGAGGGCGCTCAGCTCGAAGGCCCTCTTGACGAAGTCCTTGGCCTCCCGACTGTCGGCGGGCTCCAGCATCGGTATCTTGGCGGACCTGGCGTAATGGCGGTTATCCTGTTCGTTTTGCGAGCTGTGGAGCGACGGATCGTCCGCCGTGACGACGACGAGGGCGCCGTTCGTCCCGGTATAGCTCACGGTAAAGAGCGGGTCCGCGGCGACGTTAACGCCGACGTGTTTCATGACCGCCATGGCCTTAGCGCCCCCCAGGGCAGCCCCGACGGCCACCTCGACGGCCACCTTTTCGTTCGGCGACCACTCGGCATAGACGCCTTCGTACTGCGAAAACTGCTCCATTATCTCCGTGCTCGGCGTCCCCGGGTAACCGGCGGCAAAAGTCGCCCCGCACTCGAAGGCACCCCTCGCAATCGCTTCATTCCCCGACATGATCGTTTTCATCGCACCTTATCTATCCACATCTATCCACTGTATTTTTTCAGGAGCTCAGTTCAGCGATCTTCCTCTTGACCAAGGCATCGACCAGCCCGTCGTTCTTCTGCTCAGAGGCCTTCATGTAATAATCGAGCGCCTTTTTCGGGTCCTTCGATTTTTCGCAGACCCGCCCGATGTTCATGTAGGTCATGCCGCTGAAGGCGCTGCTTATCGGGTCCTTGGCCGCACTCTCGTAAGATTCGACGGCCTTGTCTAATTGGCCTTTCGCCTCATAGCAGTAACCGAGGCCGCTGAATGCCAGTGACTTCAGCTCCTTGCGCGCTGCGGAAGACTTCAGGAAATCCTGGAATGCCTCGACTGCACGGTCGTAATCTGCAACCCGATAGTAAACATTCCCGAGACTGAAGAGAGCGAGGCCGGCGGCCTTTGTGCCGGGAAATTTCTCCACGACCTCGCGGTACTTCTCGACCGACTGGGGCACCGCGGCGTCCCCGGCATAACCGGTTTGAGCGGAATGGTAATAATTGAAAGCGGCGGCATACAACTTCTGGGCCTTGCCTTCGTAGTCGAGGCGGTACAGATACCAGGAAACAGCGATAAGGACAACACCGACCGCCACCCCGACGGCCAGAAAGACGCGCTTGCGGTTTTCGATGAGATAGTCCAGGGTACGACGGGCCTTGACCAGGAAGAGGTTGGGTGTCTTTAGTCCCTTTTCGTCGATTTTTGCCATCTGATGAACCTCAAAGGGTGCCGATTTTTTCCGTCACGTGCTTGGGTGCCCTGACGATCTTTCCTTCACGGTTTATGAATGCGTGGGCGGTATAGCCCTCGGCCAGCATGACGGCGCCGTTCGCATCGTATATCTCGTAGTCGAATCTGACGCTCGCCCGGCGGAAAAAGTTTATCGTCGTCACCACCTGGACGCATTCGTCGTACCTGGCCGGTGAGAGGTAGTGACAATATACTTCTGTCACGGGCAGATAATAACCTTCCTTCTCCAGTTCCGAGTAGACGACGCCGAGGTCCCGCATGTATTCCGTCCGCCCGACCTCGAACCACTTGATGTAATTCGTGTGGTAGACGACCCCCATGGCATCGGTGTCTGCATAGGTCACCCGCAGTTCAACGGCTTTCTTTTTCAATGAAAGCCCTCCAGTCACGGATGAAGCCGTCCATCAATCGATGACCGGGGGTGACTAAGATCCCCGATTTCTCGGCGGCCCGTTCGCAAAAAGATTCCCCATGTCCAAGGTTTTCGCCCAGGGAAGAATATACAGCGAAGGGGCTCGGGTCGCCCATGTGGGTCTTACGGCTGATCGGCGTCGGATGGTCGCTCAGCACCATGATCCGGAAGTCACCGAATTCCTCCATCCCCGCCAAGACGACGCCGACGACCTTCTCGTCGAAATCTTCGATCGCCCTGATTTTCCCCTCGACGTTGCCGGCATGGCCCATCTCGTCCGGCGCCTCCACGTGGACGAAGACAAAGTCCCTGTCTTTCAGCGCCTGAAGCGCACTCTGCGCCTTCCCGGCATAGTTCGTGTCGATGTAGCCCGTAGCTCCCGGGACGTTCAGGATGTCGAAACCGGCGCAGATGCCGATGCCTTTCAGCAGGTCTACGGCCGATATCATGGCGGCGCGAAGCCCGTATTTTTCGGTGAGCGGCTCCATGGCCGGGGAATGGCCTTGCCCCCAGAGCCAGATAGAGTTTGCCGGTTTTCGGCCCGCTGACAGACGCTCCCTGTTGACCCTGTGGCCTTCGAGGACGGCACGGGATTTCTCGATCAGCCTCATCACCTCTTCGGAGCCGGTTCCGGTAGGCAGGTGATTCCTCACGTCCCGTCCCGTTATGTCATGGGGCGGCGTTGTCTCCACGGCCTCCGGCCCCCCCCGCCACACGAGGAGATGCCGGTAACTGACGCCGGGGTAGAAGTGGAGGCCATCTCCACCGAGGCGGTTTTCTAAGTCCGTGATGAGCTCTCTCGCCTCTTCCGATGTGATATGGCCGGCGGAGTAATCGTCCATCACCGTCGCGCCGTTATCCTTCCGGAGGTACACGAGGTTGCACCGATAGGCCACGTCCTCCGGTTCGAGGCGAACACCCATGCTCGCGGCCTCCAACGGCCCGCGCCCGCTGTAGCATACCTTCGGGTCATAACCGAGGACGGAGAGGTTGGCGACGTCACTACCCGGCGGGAACCCCCGGGGGACCGTGTCGATCAGCCCGACCGTGCCCTCGCGGGCGACCCTGTCCATGTTCGGCGTCTTCGCCGCCTCGAGAGGCGTTTTCCCCGAGAGCCCGTCGATCGGGTAGTCCGCCATCCCGTCTCCGAGCAAAACGACATACTTCATTTCCCGCTCTCATCCTCTATTCTGATCAAGACCGTTTTGTCCCTGACGACATCGAGCCGGTCGATCTCCTTAAGGGCGTTCCTGACGTTCTTCTCCCTTGATTCGTGGGTCGTCATGACGATCGGAACGGCCCCGTCGAGCCTCCTGCCCTTCTGTATCACCGCGGCGATGCTTATGTCGTTCGCTCCGAGGATGCCAGAGATCTTGGATAAGACGCCCGGCCGGTCGACCGCAGAAAAACGAAAATAGTACTTCGTGACGATCTCTTCCATCGGCATCAGGCGGATGTCCGCTATGGTCTCCTCGCTCCTCGCCCTGGCCGGCACCCGCCTGCTGATTCCTTTCAGGATATTCCGCGCGATGTCGACGAGGTCGCTGACAACGGCGCTCGCCGTCGGCATCATCCCCGAACCTTGACCATAAAGGAAGACCGAGTCGGAGGCATCGCCGACGAAGTGGATGGCGTTGAAGTTCCCGTTCACGTTGGCGAGCAGATGGTTGAAAGGTATCATCGTTGGGTGGATCCTCGCCTCGACCTCCTCACCTCTTTCGCGGGCGATCGCCAGGAGCTTGATCTTGTAACCCAACTCCTTCGCAAATTCTATGTCCTTCTGGGCGATTCCCGATACTCCCTCGCGGCAAATACTTTCGATCTCGACCTTCCTCCCGTAGGAGAGGGAGAGGAGGATGGCGAGCTTGTGCGCCGTGTCGATACCCTCGATGTCGAAAGTCGGGTCGGCCTCGGCAAAACCGAGGCGCTGGGCCTCCTTCAGGACATCGGCGAAGGCCTGTCCTTCGTCCGACATCTTCGTCAGGATGTAGTTGGAGGTTCCGTTCATTATGCCCAGGACGGACTTGATCCGATTCGCCACCAGGCCTTCTTTCAACGTCTTGATTACCGGGATGGTTCCGCCGACGCTCGCTTCGAAGCCGATGTCGACGTCTTCCTTTTCGGCGGCCCGGAATACCTCATTTCCGTAAGTCGCCAGGAGCGCCTTGTTTGCCGTAACGACGTGTTTCTTCGCCCTGACGGCCTCTAAAATAAAGGACAGGGCCGGCTGATAGCCGCCCACGAGTTCTATCACGATCGAAATCTCAGGGTCCCCGAGGATATCGGCAGCTTCGGTTGTGAGGATCGACCTGTCAACGGCCACCTCCCGCGGTGTCTCGATGTCGATGTCGGCGATCTTCTTGAGGATGATCGACGCCCCGAGGCGGTCTTCGATGAGGCCCCTGTTCATGTTGAGCAGCTTCACGACACCTGTCCCGATGTTCCCGAAACCGATAAGGCCTGCATAGATCTTCTTCATGGGTTATCCTCTGACTCGCCGACCTGCCGATATTTGTGCCTGCCTTTTACCCTTTTATCTCTTCAAATTCAACCGGTTTTTGCGTAACCTATCCTGTCGCTCCATCTTCTCATCAGTTCCCTGTACAGCCCTTCGTTTTCCGGCCTCGCCAACCCCGGGTCCCTTTCGATGACCGAAAAGGCATCTTCCCGCGCTTCATCCATGATTCCGAGGTCCCGAAAGATGTTCGCCACCCTGAATTCCGGCAGTCCCGACTGGCGCGTCCCCATGAACTCGCCGGGACCGCGGATCGCCAGGTCTTCCTCGGCTACCAGGAAGCCGTCGTTCGTTTCCTCCATGACCCGCAGCCGCCGTGACGACACCTTCGTGCCGGTCGACGAGGCCATGAGGATACAGTAGGACCTCCTATTGCCCCGCCCTACCCTACCCCGCAGTTGATGGAGCTGAGAAAGCCCGAAACGCTCTGCATGTTCTATGACCATCAAGGAGGCCTGCGGCACGTCGATGCCAACCTCGACTACCGTCGTCGATACGAGTATGTCGAGCCCGCCGCCGGAGAATTCCGACATGATCCTCTCCTTTTCTTCGCCCTTCATCCTGCCGTGCACCAACCCGACCCTGAATCCTGGAAAAACGTCGCGTTGCAGATGCCCCGCCATCCGTGTGGCATCCCTGAGGTCGAGGGTCTCGCTTCCGGCAACGAGGGGATAGACCACGAAGGCCTGGCCTCCTTTCGCCACCTCCGACCTCACGATTTCGTACACCCTGTCTCTCTGCCTCTCGGAGAAGACCTTCGTCTTTACCCGTGCCCTTCCCCGGGGCATCTCGTCGATGACCGATACGTCGAGGTCGCCGTAGACCGTCATGGCGAGAGTCCTCGGTATCGGCGTCGCTGTCATGACGAGAACGTCCGGGTTCGCCCCTTTCTCGGTGAACTTTTGGCGCTGGGCGACGCCGAACCTATGCTGCTCGTCGATGACGACCAACCCAAGGCCCTTGAAAGAGACGTGGTCTTGAATCAGGGCGTGGGTTCCGATGACGATGTCGAGCCTGCCGGAAGCGACCCTGTCGAGGGTGTCGAGGCGGTCTTTTTTCGATAGGCTTCCTGTCAGGAGACCAATCCTCAGGCCGAGCGGTTCGGCCCATCTTCGCATGTTTTGGTGATGCTGCACCGCGAGTATCTCTGTCGGGGCCATCACGGCTCCCTGATAGCCGTTTTCCACGGCCCTAAGGACAGCCGCCATGGCGATGACCGTCTTCCCACAGCCGACGTCTCCCTGGAGGAGCCTCTGCATCGGCCTCCCGTCGGACATGTCTTTCTCGACCTCGTCGAACACCCGCCTCTGTGCCGCCGTTAGCTCAAAAGGGAGCATCCCGAAGAAGGACTCGACAAGTTTGCCCCGCCGCCGGAAGGCAATCCCCGGTGCCCGATCGCGGACACCCTTTTTCAAGGCCAGGGCGAGCTGGAAGAAGAACAGTTCATCGAAGACGAGACTCCGGTGGGCGAGAGATTTCCTTTCGTTGTAAAGGCCCACATCGGCGTCGATAGCCGGAAAATGGATGTCCTTCAAGGCGGAGGGGATGTCGGCCAACCCACGGCGGCTGCGTATCTCCGCTGGGATTGGACTCCCGACACATTGAGAAAAGGTATCAAGGGCATTACGGACGACCCTTCTCAACTGCTTTTGCTGAAGGCCTTCCGTCTCCGAGTATACGGGTACGCTCCTGCCGAAATGGAGGTTTTCGTCGTCGATTCCTTCGTCAATCGTCTCGAAATCGGGGTGCGCCATCTCCTTCCCGAAGGGAGAAACTTTCAGCTCGCCGAAGAAAATGATCTTTCGGCCGGGCCTGAAAGACCACCGCAGGTATGAGTCGTTTCCCCTGAACCACTTGAGAACGACCTGCCCGCTCCCGTCATCGACTACGGCCTCGAATACCCGTACCCGCCGATAGTACACAGCCGAGGCCTTACGGACGACGCCCACAACCACTGCCCTGCGCGTTTCAGTGATTTCGGAGACCCGGTCTATACGCCGACGGTCTTCGTACCTTATCGGCGCAAAGTAGAGCAGGTCTTCTACGGTGCGCACCCCCTTTTTCTCGAGGAGCGCCGCCGTCTTCGGCCCTACGCCCTTGACATAACGGACGGGCATGGCGACCCCGTCAGTGCCGGCCTGCGCATCTTTCGCGTTCATCCCCTACCCTCAAGGTTTAAATGACCGAGTCATATTCCTGTATCGCGCCGATTTTGTCAATGATTCGGGCTCTTCAAAATGATACCTGATTTATCTTGACATGGACCAAAAATCATGTTTAATAGAATGACCAACGGTCATTATGTGACCATTATTCAAACAATGACCCTTAGTCATATCCGGAGGACGATGTGGGACTCGAAGAGAGAAGGAGCCGGGAAAAAGAGGTGCGGAGAAACGCCATCCTCAAGGCTGCCCGGAAACTCGCCTTCGAGAAAGGTTTCAAGTCAATCACTGTCGCAAGTATAGCCAAGAAAGCGGAGTTGAGCAAAGGCGCCGTCTATCTCTACTTCGACAGCAAGGAAGAAATCTACGTTCAGATACTCTTGAAGGATATTGAGAAGTTCCATGCCTCGCTGTTGGATATATACGAGTGCGGCGGCACAGCCGGAGACATGCTCAGACGTTTCGCCGACGTCTATATCGATTTTTTCCTCAACGACAGAGAGCTCTTCCGAATATTCATGACCTTCATGCTGCACATCGAAGAGATGGGTTTTTCCGAAGAGATCGTAAGCCAGCTCATCGGCGCAACGAATAAGACCATAGATATCATCGAAAAAATATTAAAACTTGGGATCGAAAACGGCGAGTTCCCGGAAAACTTCAACATAAGGCAGGGCCAGAATGCCGTCTGGGGTCTTTTGAACGGGGTCATCGCACTCCACCTCTTCACGGGAAAGGAAGCGACGAGGGAACAGAGGATCCGCACGACCGCCCGGTTCGGCCTTGATTTGTTTCTCTCCGGCCTCGGAATGAGGAGCGAAAGAGGAGTCGGTGGAACCCCGGCGATGGGGCATTCGACTCAATGAATAAGTGAGGGAATAAGAGAAAGGATGAGGTTATGAGCAATCTGTTGGTAAACGCGAGGGACCAGAAATTCGTCCTGTACGAACAACTTGACATCGAACGGCTTCTCAGCACGGAAAAATTCGCCGACTACTCGAAGGACACCGTGGACATGATCCTGACGGAGGCCGAAAAGATGGCCCTGGAGGTTCTTGAACCTACTTATGCGACGGGCGACAAGGAGGGGGTTAAGTTCGAGGGCGGGAAGGTGTTCGTGCCCTCCGGGTTTTACGAGGCCTACAAGAAGTTCATTGAAGCGGGCTGGCAGTGCTGCATGAAGTCCCCCGAAGTCGGCGGTCAGGGAATGCCGATAACCATCTCCACCGCCTGTTTCGAGTATTTCGACGCCGCCAATTGCCCGCTGATCATGTACCCGATGCTGACTACGGGAGCCGCCTCCCTCATCGAGCACTTCGGGACGGAGGAACAGAAGAATAAGTACATGTACAGGATGTTCAGCGGCGAGTGGGGAGGCACCATGTGCCTCACCGAGCCCGGGGCCGGGAGCGACGTCGGCGCGCTGAAGACGTCGGCCAGAAGATTGCCTGACGGCACATACAGCATCACGGGGACCAAGATATTCATCTCCTGCGGGGACCACAACATGTGTGAAAACATAGTCCACCCCGTACTTGCCCGCATCGAAGGCGACCCCCCGGGAACAGGCGGTATATCCATCTTCATCGTCCCTAAGTACAGGGTGAACAAGGACGGAAGCCTCGGTGAATTCAACGACGTGCGGACAGGAAACGTCGAACACAAGATGGGCATCAAGGGCTCGGCAACCTGCACACTGAATTTCGGCGACGACGGACAGTGCATCGGCGAGCTTCTGGGTAAAGAACGGGAAGGCTTGAGGATCATGTTCCACATGATGAACGAGGCCCGGCTCGAGGTGGGAATGCAGGGGCTCGCTCTCGCGTCTGTCGCTTACGAGCACGCCGTCGATTACGCCAAAGGCAGAATACAGGGGACCGCCATCTGGGACATGAAAAACCCCGACGCGAAGTCCGTTCCGATCATCCAGCACCCCGACATAAGAAGGATGCTCCTTTGGATGAAGGCCCACGTGGAAGGCCTGCGGGCGCTCAATTACTACGCTGCATACTGCATCGACATGTCGCAGGTCGCCGAAGATCCGGAAGAGCGGGAAAGGTGGCACGGGATGATAGAGCTCTTGATACCCATCTGCAAGGCCTACTCTTCAGAGAAAGCCTTTCAAGTCTGTTCGAGGGCGATCGAGGTTTACGGCGGCTATGGTTACTGCTCCGAATATCCCGTCGAGCAGTACCTCCGCGATTGCAAGATCGCCAGCATCTACGAGGGAACCAACGGCATCCAGGCCTTGGACCTGGTCGGTCGGAAGCTCGGCATGAGGAAAGGCGCCAACGTGAAGAACCTCTCCTATGACATGATGAAAGACATAGCGGCGCTGAGAAAGGTCGAGGAACTGAGGTCCTACAACGCCTTTTTGGAAGAGGCCGGCAACTCCCTATCGGACCTTACCCTGTACTTCAGCCAGGTCGGGAAAGGCGCAGGCTTTCTCGTCCCCATCCTTTACGCCCAGCCGTACCTGGAGATATTCGGTGATGTGGTGATTGGTTGGCTCCTGCTGAAACAGGCCGCTATTGCGGCAGGGAAACTCGGCGCCATCTACGCAGAAAAGGGTGCCGTAGGTTCCCGGGCAAAACAGAGGGCACTGGTACATGAAAACGCCGATGTCGCCTTTTACCAAGGCAAGATAGCCACGGCGAAGTTCTTCGCCTTGACAGCCTTGACTACGGTCAAGGCGCGCTGCGGGGCCATCAAGCTCGGGGATAAGACCCCTATCGAGATGGCCGATGAATCGTTCGCGTCATAGCGCCGTGCAGCAAACCCTTTGACGTCCCGCCGCGAGCGCGAACCGCCGACGGGCAATCACAGCAAAAAGGAGGAAACGATGCCTTTCGAAATCAAGAAAGCCGCCGTACTGGGAGCCGGTGTCATGGGGGCCGCCATCGCGGCGCACCTGACTAACGCCGGGGTCGAATGTGTCCTGTTGGATATCATCCCCCCTGAGTTTACAGAAGAAGACAAGAAAAAGGGGCTGACGGAAAAGAGTCCTGCCTGGCGGAATCGCTTCGCCCAGAACGGGCTGGCAGCGATCCTGAAAGCCAAACCCGCCGCTTTCTACACGAAGAAGAACGCCTCGATGGTCAAGACAGGCAACTTCGAGGATCATCTCGAATGGCTTGCCGATTGCGACTGGGTGATAGAGGCGGTCGTAGAAAACCTGGAGATTAAACGGGGTCTTTTAGCCAGGGTCGAGAAGGTCGTCAACGACCGCTGCATCGTCAGCACCAACACCTCCGGTATCCCGATCCGGGATATTGCTGCAAACTTAAACCCCAAGCTCAAAGAGCGATTCCTCGGCACCCACTTCTTCAACCCGCCCCGCTACATGAAGCTCCTCGAACTCATCCCCGGCGAGCAAACGAAGAAGGAAGTCATCGAATTCATGGTCAAGTTCTGCGAGGACGTCCTCGGCAAGGGCGTCGTTATCTGCAAGGACGTTCCCAACTTCATCGCCAACCGGATCGGGGTCTTCGACATCTCGAATGCCATTCACATCATGCTGGAAAAGAACCTCCGGGTCGAAGAGCTCGACGCCATCATCGGTAAATCGCTGGGAAGGCCCGGATCCGCCATTTTCGGCACTCTCGACCTGGTCGGGCTCGACACGGGGTATCACGTCATGAGGAACCTCTATGAGGCCGTACCGGACGACGAAGGGCGAAGCTATTTTATGCCCAGTGAATTCATGCAGAAGATGATGGAAAGGAAATGGCTCGGAAACAAGACGAGGCAGGGCTTTTACAAAAAAACGACCGACGCTGCGGGAAACAAAGTAAAGCTCGTCCTGGATTATCGCACGATGGAGTATGTACCCCCGACATCGCCGAAATACGAATCCCTCGCCTCGGCAAAGAAAAAAGAAGGCACTTTCGCCGACAAGCTCAAAGTCATCTTCTACGGTGACGACATCGCCGCGGAGGTCGCCCGGGAGTACCTCATCAACAACTTTATCTATGCCGCCAACCGCATCCCCGAAATCTGCGACAACATAGTGGCGATCGATAACGCCATGAAATGGGGTTACAACCACAAGTTGGGTCCCTTCGAGATGTGGGACGCCGTGGGGTTGGAAGAATCCGTCGCCCTGATGAAAAAGATGAACAAGCACGTCCCCAAGAAGGTCGAAGATATGCTGAAGGCCGGCTTCACCTCCTTCTACCAAAAGAGGGCCGACGGCCTCTACTATTTCGATTTTACGACGATGGGATACGTGAGGCTCCCGGAGAATCCCAAGGTCATCCTCCTGCCCTCTCTGAAAGAACGGAACCGGTTGGTCAAGCGGAACGCCGGGGCAAGCCTCCTCGACATCGGCGACGGCGTGGCCTGCCTGGAATTTCACACCAAGATGAACGCCGTGGACCAGGATGTCATTCAGATGATATTCGACGCCTGCGACGTCGTGGAGAATGACGACTTCGTCGGGCTGGTCGTCGGCAACCACGCCCAGAACTTCTCCGTCGGCGCCAACATATTCATGGTGCTGGTGGCGGTGCAGAAGGGTGACTGGGATGTCCTGGAAAAGCTCGTAGCGGACTTCCAGAACGCCAACATGCGGATGAAATACCTTGCCAAACCCGTCGTCTCCGCCCCCGCCGGGCTGACGCTCGGCGGCGGATGCGAGATCGCCATGCACGCCGCGAGATGCCAGCCCTGTGGCGAGACCTACATCGGACTCGTCGAGGTCGGAGTGGGCGTGATTCCCTCCGGCGGCGGCACCAAGGAACTGATGGTCAGGATGACGGAGGGCATCCCCGACGGAGCCGTCGAGCAGGGACTCAATTTACAGCAGTACTACTCCAAGGTCTTCGAGACCATCGGGATGGCCAAGGTGGCGACGAGCGCCGCGGAGGCTATGGAACTCGGTTATGTGAGGAAGACCGACGGGATAAGCCTGAACCGAGACCATCAGCTCTGGGACGCAAAGCAGGTCGTTCTGGGCCTCTCCCGATTCTACAAGAAACCGAGACCGGCGATGGTTCCCGTTATGGGCGAGAACCTCAGGGGCATGATAGACGTCATCCTCTCCAACATGAGGCAGGGAAACTTCATCTCCGATTACGACGTCCACGTCGGGAAGAAACTGGCTTACGTGATTTCCGGCGGCGATTGCCCCGAGGGAACGCCGGTCTCCGAGCAGGAAATACTGGACCTGGAGAGAGAGGCCTTCCTGAGTCTGCTAGGCGAAGCTAAGACCCAGGACCGTATCATGCACATGCTTACCACAGGCAAACCCTTGCGTAATTGATCTAATAAGGAGGATTATCATGCGCGATGCTGTTATCGTTGAAGCAGTAAGAAGCCCGGGAGGACGTTACAGGAGAGGAGGTCTCGCCGCAACGAGGGCCGAGGAGATCGGCATCCAGGTTGTGAAGGGGCTTATGTCGAGGGTCCCCGTCCTCAAGCCGGAAGACATCGACGACCTCATCGTTGGCTGTGCCTTTCCCGAAGCGGAACAGGGAATGAATCTCGGGAGGGTCATCGCCCTTGGAGCCAGGTTGCCGCTCCGTACCTCCGGCATGACCATAAACCGTTTCTGCTCGTCGGGGCTCCAGTCGATCGCCGACGCGACGGCCAAGATACGGGCTGGGTGGTCGGACGTGGTCATCGCCGGCGGCTGCGAGACGATGAGCCATATCCCCATGGGCGGGAGCGTCTTCCGTCCCCATCCCGACTGGGGTGACCGCCCCAACACCTACGTGTCCATGGGTATCACTGCGGAGAACGTAGCGGCGAGGTACGGGATGGCACGAGAAGACCTGGACAGGTTCGGCGTGGAGAGCAACCGTCGGGCTTACGAGGCCATAAAGGCAGGAAAATTCAAGGACGAGATCATCCCTATCGAGGCCTGGGCTTACAAAAAGAATAATGGGAAGCGGGTCCGCGAAAAAGTCGTCTTCGACATGGACGACGGTGTCCGCTGGCCTACATCCATGGAGGAGATGGCAAGGCTCAAACCACCGTTCAAGCAAGGAGGTGTCGTCACGGCGGGAAACTCTTCGCAGATGACGGACGGCGCTGCTTTCTCTCTGTTGATGACAGACGAGAAGGCGAAGGAACTCGGGTTGAAGCCCCTGGCTAGGCTTGCCTATTACGCCGTCGAAGGCTGCGCGCCGGAAGAGATGGGCGTAGGCCCTGCCGTCGCCGTACCCAAGGTCCTCCGACTTGCGGGGCTCAAGACCGACGACATCGACCTCTTCGAGTTCAACGAGGCCTTCGCCGCCCAAGCCCTCTACTGCATTCGGGCGCTGGGACTTGAAGAACGCTACAAGGCCGGAGACGTCAACCCGAACGGCGGCGCTATCGCCCTCGGCCATCCCCTCGGTGCTACGGGCGCCAAACTCACGGCCCAGATAATCTATGAGGCCCGACGCCGCAAGGCGAAGCGATGTATCGTCACCATGTGCATCGGCGGCGGCATGGGTGCCGCCGGCATCTTCGAAATCCTGTAAAAAGCAGCCCTTACCCCTTCTTCAACAATGAGAGGGCCGTGAAACCGATTTTGGATCACGGCCCTCTCATTTATTTTCCGTCCCCGGACAGAACTCCATAAAAAAGGGCAGGCTGTCTTTCAACAGCCTGCCCTTGCGACCATAACATCAACTCAATTCAATCTAGCTGACCAGGGGTTTGGGAAGCCAGAAGACGGGTTTCCCGTAAACTGTGTTGCACACCACCGCCCCCGCAATATAACAACCGAGGAATCCGCTGATGATCAAGCACCAGGCGACGATCTGTTTGAATGACGCTGGGTCACCATACCAACCGCTGTCCAAACCGACGATGCACCAGAGTGCGATGTCGACGAGTATAACTACCAGGAAAAGGATCGAAGTGCTCTTCGCGTACGCAGGAGTAACCAGGGTCAGGAACAAAGCACCGGCCATCCACATCCACCCCTCGACGTGTACCGCAGGCTTCATCCCGAACTTGATCATGAAGAACTTGCTCAGGGTGCTCACTCCCGCGGCGAGCATAAAGAAGGCAGAGAAGAAAACAAATACGTTACCGCCGGCGATCTGATGATCTTTGAGCTCGATAACGCCGGCCGTGTACTGAACAAGGCATCCACCAAACAACCAGGCCGCGAGGAGCGGCAGACCTTCTACCGCTACTTTACCAAGAAATACTGCACCAAAACCGAAGCAAGCAACTGCGAGCGCTCCCAATGCGGAAGGCCCCGGATTTGCGAAACTGTGCTCATGCGCCATAATGACTCCTCCTTTTTTCCTAAAAAACGGAAATGATAAAGAACTTGATTAATAGACTATTTGACCCCCTCTATTTTCCGTTCACTACGCCCGGCATCCCCCCCTTCTCTGGTATCGTGCACCCGATTGCTCGAGCGCTCTCCATCGAACTATGACGACCTCGTAAAAAGTCGGAAAATCTTTTCCCCCATTCCAACCAGTCACCCCCGGGTCGAATCCAGTTTATTATGTGCTTTGGATCTCACCCGAATCGAGCAGCTTTCTTTAGTTTCTCCTACCCTACCTTTTAGGGTGTTTCACGAGCGCGTCAGACTTTGGACCTGAAAGATTCAGTTGTCAGGGCCCTTTCTCGTGCTATGGCGCTATCTCCTTTTTTTCAAAGAACCTTTACTGCAACAAACTTTTTAACCGAATAGCAAAATCGACTTCCCCTTGTCAAGGGGAAAATAACTTCCCGCTTCTCATGCGACTGAATCCTCAAAAATTGCCCCATTTTATCAGTATCAAGATGACACCCACGACCCATATGACGAAGGCCCACCACTGGTACCTTGACCTGCCAGAGGACCGTGGCGGAGGGAGCATTTCGATATTCTGCCTTAAGGGCGCCGTCTTTTTTTTCTTTCCCCTCGCCATAAGAGATCCCCAAGAAAATCGCAGTCATGAAAAGCATTGTGATTATATTCAGGCTGACGACGCTTGTCAACGTAA
Organism: uncultured Syntrophaceae bacterium; assembly: GCA_964597995.1. Taxonomy (GTDB): domain Bacteria; phylum Desulfobacterota; class Syntrophia; order Syntrophales; family UBA4778; genus UBA2207. The sequence continues at coordinate 27,882 of CAZRAC010000022.1, forward strand.
AAGGCCTTCGTGTTCAACCGGCCTTGTCATTTGCCCTTATGTCGAGCATGCAGGACCCGCGGGAACTTTCATTCCGAGCTGCACGCCCATGCCGAGCGCCCCAATGGAAAGAGGCAAGGTGATATTACCTTGCCTCTCCAATTTCCCAAATCACTCTAACGACCTAACAATCAATCGTTTTCTTTGGCGATTTGCCCCGGGCGCACCTCGACATCCATGTAGCCGTACTTGTGATCCTTCTGCTCTTCAGGGGTAGGGAACCGACGGTCGGGGGCAACATTGAACATCCAGTGATTTGACTTGATGTTCAGTTTCTCGACGGCCGCCCTCTCCAGGCCCTCCCTGTCGTCGGGATGGGCGATCGAGATGAGCCGCCGTGCCTTCTCGGCGTCCGTGCAGCCTTGGATGTTGACGATGCCGAATTCCGTGCAGACCCAGGTCACGAGCCAGTCGGGGACATCCACTGTGCTCCCTTGATCCAACATCGGAACGAAACGGGACCTACCCTTGGCATCCCGAGCTGTTGCTGCGATGATGGCCCTCCCGCCCCTGGCCATCGCGGCGCCGAGGGTGAACGAGAACTGCCCGCCCGCCGAGGAGATGGGACGTCCGCCGACGTTACTCGCCGCGTCGTGTCCCCGGAGGTCGATCTGGGCGAAGTTATTGATGGCGACCATGTTGTCGATCCGGGATAACGTAAGGATGTTGTTCGTGTAGCCTATGTCGTATCCGGCGAAGTAGGGGTTCCGATGCAACCATTCGTAGTAACGGGGCGTGTCGACAGGCATGATGTATGCCCAGCCGCATCTCCCTCTGTCGATGGTCTTCCGAGAGTTGTCTACGACGCCGGCCTCGGTGAGCGTGAAGGCGTACTCGCCGATCATCTCGCTGTGGACACCGAGATGCCTGAGGTTCGAGTCTCTCAGGGCGATGACCACGGCTGTGGGGAGGGCGCCGATCCCGACCTGGATGCAATCGCCGTCCCTCATTATCGAGAGGCAGTTATTCGCGATAGCCGTCTCGACGTCCCTCGGCTTGATGTTCTTTTCGGCGAGATACCCCCACTGGTATTTCTCTTGACTTGTGTCCACTTCGATGAAGTAGTCTACGTCGTCGATGGGGAGGTACATGCATCTTCCCGCCTCGCACCAGGCGTAATCGTCGCGGATTTCACAGACGAATTTCTTGCAAGATTTGGCCGTTATCATGAAGTTGTTCGCGCCGTAACTGGCATTCACGTATCCCGCCTCCGGTACGGCGCATGCCTGGACACCCCAGTCCATCGCGCGTTTCGTTTTATCTTTTCTGTAGAAACGGGCGTACTCCGCATCCATGCCCATCGCCCAGCCCCAGTGCTTCCAGTCGAGGCCTTTATACCCTGACTTCGTCACGAGGTTGCGCAGTGGAGCTAGAAGGAAGGCTTCATGGACGACATGGTACTTCGCCTCCAGGTCTGCCGCCGCCAGGAATCCGTGACCGAGCGTTATCGCCTGGTTCCAGATCTCGATGTTGTTCAGGTCCCCGGGGCCGCTGCCGAACCTTGCAGCCAAGGCCTCCATCGTCACCGTTGTATCCGACCCGGGACCTCCGCGGTTGATCCAATCACCCGGTTTTACCATCTCCGCCCATTTTTTTGCAGTTATCAGCTTATCCCTTAGCTTCTGCTGCGTGGGCGTTGTTGACATTGCAATAGTTACCTTGTTTGGAATAGGTTGCTGGGCCATAGTGTATCATTCCCTCCTTTTTTAGATACTGTTCTTATGGAAACTCCCATATCGCTTTGTGCTAAACATAGACCTCACCAATAAGGAAAACATTTAAATTTATCCCCGGACAGTATCCCTCCTTTCCTATTTGAGTATTACTCGGCTTGAATGTCGTAACCGCAACTGGGAGCAATCCAGGCAGTTACGGCACAATTAAAGGCTGCAACGACGGAAAATGTGCGATTTGTATTAGTTTTCGGTTGAAAACGATGAGATACACAATAGACCCCGAAATTCGGACAGTGCGTTCAGTTACACTTAGATAAGAAGAGAACCGAGTAGCGAGTTTGCGGAGGAACTATACACCGTCATTCAAAGCAAAGGTTTCGTTAGAGGCCATCAAGGATTCGAATTCTGCAATAACGACCGCCCTGCTCCGTAAAAAGGGGGCGGGCGGGGGTCGGCTGTGGCTACCCACGCAACTCACTGGGCATTAAGATATGGGTAAGAAACATTTAAAGCCGCCCCGAGCAAGGTTGTTACTTAATTTTTCAAAAAAACTGTTTTGCCAAAAATTGCTTTTATGTTAATTCTTATGCCTTTTTATGTCAAGGAAAAAAGCTGACGGGGTAACACACAACATATTGTGGTCTCCTTTGCAGGGAATACATTTTGTTGTATTTTTCCTTTACAAAGACCCTATATTCTGCTAAATCCCTGACGCAAGCCATACGAAAAACGGTTCTCTCATGTCATTCCAGTAAGAACCAAAATTGTTCAAAACTACCTTTTCCGTCTTGATGATTGACAATGGCCGAAAATTCTACGATACGATAAGGGAAAAGAGGTTCCCCGAATGAAGCTAAAGAAGCTGGAAATCCTGGGGTTCAAGTCCTTCCGTGACAGGACGGTCCTGGATTTTTCCAGTGGAATCAGCGCCATCGTCGGTCCCAACGGGTGCGGCAAGAGCAACATCGTCGACGCTATCCGCTGGGTAATGGGGGAGCAGAGCGCCAGGCTCTTGCGGGGGAAGAAGATGGAGGACGTCATCTTCAACGGGAGCGACGAGGCACCCCCCGTGAATATGGCCGAGGTGTCTATCGTTCTCGCCGACGACGGCCGCGGGTTCCCCGGCGACTACAGCGAATGCACCGAGGTGATGATCACCCGGCGCGTCTTCCGAGAGGGGGAAAGCGAGTATTTTATCAACAAAGTTCCCTGCCGCCTCCTCGATGTCCGTGAATTCTTTATGGATACCGGCGTCGGCGCCCGCACCTATTCTCTCGTCGAGCAGAACAGTATCTCCGACCTCGTGGAAGCAAAGCCTGAAGACAGGCGCCTCTTCATCGAGGAGGCCGCTGGCATTCGGAAATACAGAAGCCGGAAAGAGGCGGCAACGCGGAAGATGGAGGCCACCCGCGAGAACCTGAATCGCTTGACCGATATCATCCGGGAAGTAAAGTCTCAGTTGAACGCCGTTTCCCGTCAGGCGAAGCGAGCCGAGCGTTACAAGGCCCTGAAACAAGAGATCAAAGAAGCCGACCTGACCCTCAGCCTCCATCATCGTTCCCTTCTCACCGAAAAGATAGAAGAAATCAGTCAGACCGTCGAAACCTTGAACGCCCAAGAAGTCGCAATCAAGACAAAACTACGTCAAATAGAGGCCTCGACCGAGTCGCTGCGGGCCGATCTGGCGGTCAGCGAAAAGACCTTGCAGGAATTGCATGAAAAGACCTACGTGACGAAAAACAGTATCGGCTACAAGGAGCAGAACCTCGAATTTCTTAGAGTAAAGCTCGGCGACCTCGACAAGCGAAAGGCGAAGGACCTGGCCGACACCGAATCCCTCAAGGAACGACTGAACAAATTTGAAAGGGAGGCCTCATCCCTCGAGTCCCAACTCGTGGAATTGTCTGAAAAGGCAGCGAAAGTCAGGGAGGGAATCGTCGACAAGCAGGAAAAGGCGGCCTCCATGAGAAAGGCTGACCGTGCCTTACAGGAGGAAATCGAGGGGAAGAAAAACGTCCACGTAGAAATCCTGACTGAAAACGCGCGCCTAAAGAACATGGTTGCCTCCTACGCAAAGGGTGTCGAAGACCTCAAGAGGCGGGCGGAGCGCGAAGAAAAGGATATCGAGGAAAACTTGAGGCGGCTCGGCGACATAGAATCATCTCTCTCCGAGCTGCGCACGAAGGTGAAGGAGAAGGAGACTTATTCCGAAGGCCTGAAAGATAAAGAAGAAGCCCTCGTTTCGACGCTGAACGAGCAGAGGAAGGCCCTCAGGGAGAGCGAAGAAAACATCGTCTACCTCAAAGAGGAGAAGGGAAAGAAGGCGGCCCGCCTTGCGTCGCTCAAAGAATTTCACGAGGGGTACCTATGGTGCAGCGAGGCCACCCGGTCGATCATGAAAGACAAGGACCAGATCCTCGCCTTCGGCGCCGTCCACGGCCTAGTTGCCGACCACGTCGAGGTCCCCCAGGAATATGAAGTCGCCGTTGAGGCCGTGCTGGGCGAAAAGCTTCAGTATGTCGTCGTCAGGAGCCAGGAAGATGGCATCCAGGCCATCGATTACCTGAAGGCCCACTCGACGGGAAGGGGCAGCTTCATCCCCCTCGAGGTGCGGGGCCACGAGGTGACAGAGACCCCCGGATACCTCGCTGGCGCGGTGAAGCTCATCGACCGGGTGAAGGTCAAAGAAGATTTCCAGAAAATCGCCGATTATCTCCTGGGCGACGTCCTTCTCATCCCGAACCTGGAGATGGGCCTTTCACTCTGGCGGAGGAACGGCTTCAGCGGGACATTCGTCACGCCGGAAGGCGACATCATCACCCCTCACGGTGTCCTGACGGGCGGTAATGGCGTCGGCACCGAGAGCAGCCTCCTGCGAGATAAAAGGGAAATCTCCGAATTGGAACAGGAGGTCGAGCGCTTTGAGGCCCTTTTAGGCGAACAAAACACCCGCAGGGACGGTCTGAAGGAAAGTATCCGGCAAGGAGAAGAAGAATTGGAGGGCATCAAGTCGGAGCAACGCAGCCTTGAACTCTCACTCCACAACAGCCTCAAGGATATAGAGGGCCTCGAAAAGGAAGCCGGGTGGGTAGAAAAGAGGCTAAACGTCCTTCGCTTCAACCGCGAAAACCTCGTTGCCGAAGGAGCTCAGGCTGCGGAAAAGATCAGCTCCCTGGAAATTAAGATCGCGGCGAACGAAGAGAAATGCCGGGAGGCGGACGAGGCCATCACCGCCTTGAAGGAAAGGGGTGAACAATCGAGAAAGGCCCTCGAAAACCTGGAACGTGAATTGACCGAGAGGATGGTCCTCCTCAAGTCACTCGAAGAAAAGGAGGAGTCCTGCCGTTCAAACCTCGATCGCCTGCACATGGAAGCCGACGGCCTGGAGGATGAAATCGCCGCGAAAGCCGCCGACATCGAGGACTGCGACCGGGAGTTTTTGGAGACAACGCGCAAGGTCGAAGAGGAGCGGGAGGCCCTGAAATCCCTTTACGAGGCGGGCCGAAAGATGGAGCAGGAACTGGCCGAACAGACGGCCTCCCACCGGGCGAAGGAGGACGCCTTGAGAGTCGGGGAGGCGGAAAACAAGGAGACAAGGCGGGAGCTCGAAAAAGTGGTTGCCCAAGCGGGGGAACTCCAGATGGAGTTGCAAGGTCTTCGCTTCCAGGCGGAGGCATTGAAAAAGAACGCCTTGGAAAAGTACAGCGTCGACCTTGATGGGATGGCCGCCGGGTTCCAGAGGCCCGACGACGAGCAGATCGCAGAACTGACGGAGAAAATAGTCGCCAATACAAAGGCCATAGAGGAGTTCGGGGAGGTCAACCTCCTGGCATTGAGCGAACACAACGTCCTCAAGGAGCGGTACGATTTTCTCACGGCCCAGGTCGCCGACCTGAATCGTTCCCTCGAATCCCTCCAGCAGACGATCTCTCGGATAAACCGGGTGTCGCGACAGCGGTTCTCCGAGACCTTCGAGGCGGTCAATGCCCGCTTCAAAGAGGTATTCCCTAAACTCTTCCCCGGAGGACGGGGCGAGTTAAGGTTGACCGATGAATCGGACCTGCTCGAGACGGGCATAGATATCGACATCCGCACCCCGGGGAAAAAGACGCAGAACGTCATGCTGCTATCGGGGGGCGAAAAGTCCCTCGCTGCGGTAGCCCTCATCTTCGGCATCATCCTGTACAGGCCGACCCCCTTCCTGATCCTCGACGAGGTGGACGCGGCCCTCGACGACTCGAACGTCTCTCTCTTCAACAGGCTTCTCTCGGAGATCGCCGGAGACTCTCAGATAATCATCATCACCCACAACAAGAAGACCATGGAAGTCGCGAACAGCCTTTACGGCGTCACGATGGAGAAGAGTGGCATATCCACGCTTGTCTCCGTCAACATGAATTAAACCGGATTGGAGCGAAAAAAGGATTCCTGTGTTCAAGAAAAAAGAAGGCGGCGGTTTTTTTGACCGCCTGAAAACGGGGCTGGAGAAGACGAGAAAGACCCTCGCTTCGGGTATCGAGGCCGTCATCTTCGGCGAAAGGGTCATCGACAGCAATCTCTATGAAGAGCTCGAAGCCGTCCTGGTCAGCGCCGATGTCGGGGCGGTCTTCGCGAGCGAGCTCATCGATGAGATAAAAGAAGAGGTCAAGAGGAAGGAACTCAACAACCCCGCCGTCCTGAAAAACATCCTGATGGAGCGGATGGCCGACATCCTGAAGGCGGTCGACAAACCCCTCGAACTCCCGAAAAACGGCCCTTATGCGGTAATGGTCGTCGGGGTCAACGGAACCGGCAAGACGACGACCATCGGTAAGCTTGCCCACTATTTCAGGGAGGAAGACCGCTCGGTCATGCTCGTCGCCGCCGACACCTTCCGGGCCGCCGCGATCGAGCAGTTAGAGGTCTGGTCGAAGAGGTCCGGGGCGTCGTTCGTCAAGCAGAAAATGGGGTCCGACCCTTCTTCGGTCGTTTTCGACGCCGTCAAGGCCGCCCTAAGTCGCAAGACGGACGTCATGCTCATCGATACGGCGGGGAGGCTCCACACCAAGTCCAACCTGATGGAAGAACTGAAGAAGATGAAGAGGGTCATGGGGCGCGAACTGCCCGGTTCTCCCCATGAGGTCCTTCTCGTCCTCGACGCGACGACGGGGCAGAACGCCGTCGTGCAGGCCAAGATGTTCAACGAAGAGGTCGGGGTGACGGGCATCGTCCTCACCAAGCTCGACGGGACGTCAAAAGGGGGCATCGTTGTGAGGATCGCCCATGAACTGAAAATCCCGGTTCGCTTCATCGGGATAGGCGAAGGCATCGACGACCTGCGGCCCTTCGACGGCGAGGAGTTCGTGAAGGCAATCTTCGAATGATAGCTCCATGGGGAAGATATTCGCCACAGGCGATATCCACGGCCGCCTCGACAAGTTGGAGGACCTCATGGATGTCGTAGAAGCTGACCACAACGAGGATACTCTGGTCTTTCTGGGGGACTACATCGACCGGGGCCCCGATTCCGCGGGTGTCGTGGAATTCATCCTGGACCTCCGGGAGACTTACCGGAACGTCGTCTGCCTGCGCGGCAACCACGAGGAGATGTTCCTCGACTACGTCCTCAAGAAAAAAAGCCGGGACCTCTATTTCTATAACGGCGGGAGATACACCCTGAGGTCATACGGCCTCGACCCAGACACACCGCCGAGCGAATCGGACTTCCCCAAACGGCATATGGATTTCTTCAAGTCTCTGCCCTACTACTGGGAGACGGAAGACTACATCTTCGTCCACGCGGGGCTCCGGCCCGGAAGACCGCTCGAACGGCAGGACAAAGACGACATGGTCTGGATCCGAGGCGAGTTCATTTTCGCGCGCTGTAACTTCGGGAAGACGGTGATATTCGGCCACACCCCCTTTTCAGTGCCCTTCATCGAAGACTGCCGTATCGGCATAGACACCGGGGCGGCATACAGCGGCCCCCTCACCTGCCTGGAGCTGCCGGCAAAAAAGTTCCACCAGGTGTGAACACGATGAAGCTCCTCGAGTGCATCCCCAACGTAAGCGAAGGAAAGGATAGAGGCAAGATAGACGCCGTCGCCGCGGTGATCTCCGCCGCCGAAGGCGTCAAGCTCCTCGACGTCTGCCGGGACCCCGACCATCACCGGACGGTCTTCACTTTCATCGGCCCGTCCGGGAAGCTGGAAGAGGCAGCCCTGGCGGCGCTCGGCAGGGCGCTCGAGCTGATCGACATGCGGGAACACCGGGGCGTCCATCCCCGGATCGGCGCCGTGGACGTCGTCCCCTTCGTCCCCCTCGCGGGTTCGGACATGGAGGACGCCGTGAAGGCTGCCCATTCCTTCGGTCGCCGTTTCGCCGAGACGTACCGCATCCCGGTGTATTTCTACGGAGAAGCGGCCCTCAGGCCGGAGCGCCGTGAGCTGCCTTCGGTGCGTCGTGGCGGCTACGAGGCGCTCGGAGCAAAACTGAAAGACCCCCACTGGAGGCCCGACGCCGGACCGGCCGAATTCAACCCCCGCTCCGGCGCCGCGGCGGTCGGCGCGAGGGCGCCTCTGATCGCCTTCAACGTGAACCTCAGGAGCGGCGACCTCGACGCGGCAAAAAAGATCGCCCGCGCGGTCCGCCATTCGAGCGGCGGCCTCAGTCACGTCAGGGCCATAGGCGTCCTGCTCAAGAGCAGGGGTATCGCCCAGGTGTCGATGAACCTGACCGATTACAGGGTTACGCCTGTCTCGAAGGCCTTCGCTGCGGTGAAGGAAGAGGCGTCGAAACTGGGCATAGACGTCCTCGAGTCCGAACTCGTCGGGTTGATCCCCGAGGCCGCCCTCGAGGGCGTCAGGGCCGAGGATATCCTGCTATCGAATTTCCGCGAGGAATGCATCATAGAAAGACATCTTTAACGTCCGATTGACAGACTTCCCGAATCGTGCTAAACGCCTAAGCCTGCCGGAAAGACCGTGTGCCCCCGTAGCTCAGTAGGATAGAGCACCAGATTCCTAATCTGGGTGTCCCGCGTTCGAATCGCGGCGGGGGTACCA
>CAZRAC010000023.1:0-35286 GCA_964597995.1 uncultured Syntrophaceae bacterium
GTGTTCAAGAGGTCGGAGAGATGAAGATTAAGGACGATACGGCTTTCGTTGAATAGGGTGTTTAATTTTTCCGGGTCCCAGATGTCCGGACTGTAAACATCGATGCCTTTCTTGGTCAAAGCTCCGAGAATTTTTTTTCTCCGTGGTGTTTTCGAGCCGACAAAGACGACGTCGTATTTTTTCGGTGTATTGATCTTGTGGTTGAGGACAGGGTCGACGGCGGCACAAGGCAACGGGAATACCCTCTGCGCCCCGAGACGTCTGTAAACGAGAAGATTGGCCGGGTCATGGGAAAAGGCATAGTCGAAGGCGTGGAGATTGAAGGCGAGCTCCTTGCGACGGGCGAGCGATGTCTCGTCATGGCTTTCGGATGTTCCGATTTGTTCCGCATACCAGAGGGCGGTTACGCAAGGGGTTGACTCTACAAGGTGCGGGTCGATTCCTTCCCCCTTGCAAACCAAAATTAAATCAGCCTTTTGAGTCAAAAGATTTGGTAGATTGGGTCGTTGCTTGCGGTAATCGGTTGATATTAGGGTGTGCCCTAATTCTTTGATGGCGGGAATCAGGCGGTTTTCGAAACCCCACGGGTAGTTTGTCTGCTGAGCACCGACTAAATGAACGATCATAAATGACAGACCTCTATAAAAACGTCGCTAATGCGTTTGCTCAGTTTCGAAAACGCAAGCTCATTTTCGGCATACCGCCGGGCGTTCAAACTTGTTTTTCTGAAAAGGTCTTTGTCGTCGGCCATTTTCGCCATCTTAACGGCCAGGTCCGTCATACTGACGATTTCCTCCGGGAAGGCGATGTTGTCGCTGCGCGTTGCCTGGAAGGCGACATCGACAAGAAGGCCGTTGAGGCCGTCTTCGATGAACTCGTTCATCGGTGGGGCGTTTGTTGCGATCACTGGTAGGCCGCAGGAAAGGCCTTCAAAAAGCGGCAACCCGAGACCTTCGAGTTTTGAAGGGAAAACCAGGATTTTTCCTTTGTGATATAGACCCGGGGCCGGAACGGTTTCAACATGATATGCGATTCTCCGATTATTAGTAATTATATCAACTACTACGGGGGGTAGAAATTCAATTTTGACCTGAGAATGGACAAATAGACTGACTTCGGGCATCACCTTCGATACGGCGTCGAACGCGGCAATCACAGCCGGAGTCATCTTCCTGTAGTTGATCCCAAGCCAGCCTGCGTTGTGAAAAAAGGTGTGTTCAGGCTCGTCTGAGGGAGGGCGGAAGAGTTCGGTATCAACGCCCCACCCAATGTAGAAGGCACGGCAGACATCTTTTACCAGATTATAGGTTCGTTTCGTTGAGCACAGAACGGCGTCGTATAAGCTCATAAAAGTTTCCCAGTCGTCTTTATAGTAATCGAGATAGGTGAATACCTTCGCGCCGCTCGATTTAGCCGCCCTTATGAGATTCCAGTCATATTCTTCATTGAAAACAACGACATCCAGCTTATTGTCCTGTATCCATTTGACGATGACATCCGCCGGTATATCGTACTGAGGCCAAACCGTAAGGTTAGGAACCGCCCACTGACCCGATGTCTCCAACATGGACTGACCGTAGACCCCACCGGTACGGGCAAAAATAAAAGTTTCATGGGTTGTGTCTACGGCGTCGCGTATGATTTTCGTTACATAAGCTTGCCCCCGCTCAAACCAGATGGAGACGAAGCCCACCCTCATGCGCAGCATTCGGCCCCGGGTAGTGCCGGCCTTTTCTTCCAGGAATTTCTCGACCATCTCCAGGTTGGCACGGGCGTCAGCGTTCGTGCCGTCTTTTTTGAGAACATCATGAAAGCAGTCAATGGCTTTATCGATTAGACCCTCGTGAAATAGAGTCACACCCAGATTATTTTTAGCCTCCACGTGACCGGGTCTCAAAGATAAGACCTTCTCAAAGCATTCTCTGGCAGCGCGAATATCGCCTTTCTGAAAATGCCTTTCTCCTTGTTCAATCAGTTCTTCTATTTCATTTGCCATGAGGATTCCTCAAGAATATCGGCGTGCCTCATAGTTGCAGTCTCGCGGCCGTCACGATCAAAGATGGTTGCCATCTGTCCGAAAATCCTTCCATTACAAGGGATAAGGCTGTCCATTCGATCCTGATTGGATTGGCTCTTTGAGGTTTCTGTCGCCTGGCGTAAGGAAATGCAATTTGCGCGCCGTTACGAGAGCGGCAGGTCTTGAGTGCTGAGGCTTGTCGCTATTAGATTGGGATGGAGGTCCGAGCGACCGGTGCGACGGTGATTTCTGATTTAGTCCGTGGTTTGCTCTCGGCCGGTAACGGTTGTGCTCGAAAGATAGGGAAAGAATTTCCGACTCTCATCAACCTATGCGGTCGGATTTTGCCGCCGGATATAGTTGAGTAGATCCCGGCCTTCCTTGAAAGCGCTGTTTATCTTCAGGGCCTCCAGGATGGCTTCCTTTGCGGCGGCCCAGTCACCCCCCTCGATGTGGACCCGCGACATGTTGTAATAAAGGCCCTCGTCTTCGGGCGCCACCATCAGGGCTTTCCTGTATTCGGCGAGCGCGTCCTCGTACCTGCCGTCCTTGCGGTACCCGATGCCCGACCGGTTGTATTGTTTTATGATCAGCGAGCGGAGTGTTTCGTTATCCTTGTATATCTCCCTTGCCTTGTCGAAGTCGCCTCTATCGATGAGGAGTATGATTTTCTTGACCATCTGTTCGTTTTCATCGACGTCGGTTTTTTGGCCTGCGCCAGAATTTTGACTTTCTTTGTAAGCGAGGATCTCCTCTTCTTCGACGACGATCAACTGCTTGATGAAGGCCAGCGTCGTTTCTTTGTCGCTATCCTGGAACGTGACCGGGCCGAAGACGTCCTTGAAGTTCTTGCTATCCTGAAGCTCTTTCTGGAAGGCCTTGATATCTTCGTTTAATTGCCTTTCCTCGGTCGGAAGGAGGGTTGTCCTCATAGTCTTTTCCAGGAGTTCGCAGAACCCGAGGAGACAGGCGTATATCCGACCGACGTGGAGATGTTTTTTGCATTCGTTTAGTTTCCTCAGCATTGCTCCGAGACTGCTCATCTTTGTGGCTCCGTCAGTAGAATGCTCTGGATTTTCTTGTTATGCTTGCAAAATGCCGGCCATCGTTGTTCCGGCCGGGTTTCAATTACTCGTAATCCTTCCACTTTCGGCAAGCGGTCCGTCGCATCTGTCCCTCCTCTTACTTTTTGCATTGGCCTTCGCAAGCCCACCGTGAGGTGGCATGGGAAATGCTGCCTCAAAGATGTCTCCTCTTTATCAGAGTCGATTTTCCGAAGGAGGTACATCGATGTCGAAACAACTGATCGCCAGTCCTCAAGAGAGCCGTACACTTGCGCACCTCCCTGAACGGTGGCAGGGGCCTAACATGAATGTCTTGTTCGATGTCTTGCCGGTCGGCATCCTCAACATCAACAGGGCAGGGTTCACTGTTGACTGCAATGACTCCTTCGAAAGGATAACGGGCCTGTCGCGGCGGGAAATCGTCGGTCGTCCGCCCTTTTTGGGGTGGGCGGAAGACGCCTTGGAAGAGAATGCGGCCCTGTTGCGGATACTGCGAGCTGGCGGGTCGCATCGATCATTAAGGCGTTTTCCGGGAAAGAAAAGTGCGGACTCGCACCGGACTCTGGATTTGCGGATTGAGGAGGTCCGGGAAAATGGTATCATAACCGGTGCAGTTATCGTCGTCCAGGAGGCGGCAAGTGTCACGGCGACGGATAGGGATTCGGAAAAGGCGGTTACCGAGGTAGGGGGGCTCGAGCATATGGAGATGCTGAATCGCGTCCTCGATCAGGCGGCGCATGATTTCAACAACCTACTCTCCCCGCTGAAAAATTATCCGGAAATGATCCGCCTAAACTACCGGGACAAGAACAAGGTCTTCAAGTATCTTGAAGGGATCGAAACCGCGACGGCAAAGATGGCCGAGATGAACCGGGACATCCTGATACTGGGCAGGCGGGGACGGTACAAGCGGGATAAGCTCGACGTCAACGGCCTCATCGAAAACGTCCTGAATCAACAGGCTCTTCCCGGGACAGTCTCCGTTCGACGAAGCATGTCGGCGGAACTCATGCCGGTTTATGGCGGCGCCGAGGAACTTAAAAGGTTGTTCGCCCACCTGCTGAAGAGCGCCCGTGAGGTATTGACTGATGGGGACGTGCTGACCATCCGTACGGAGAATTACTACCTGGACCACTCTGCGGGGAGGTACCGCGGCGTGGCCGGAGGTGAATACGTGAAGGTAACCGTCGGAGGAGGCAGTACGGGCATGAACGAAGGCGCCCTGTGCCGGGCATACGGTTCAGCCGACGGAGGGGCAAGGGGGATGAACGCCCTTCCCCTCGGAATGAAGGTCGTTCACACAGTCCTCAAAAACCATCAGGGCTATATGGATGTCGAAGTCCTCGGGGATAAGGAGACATTCTTCTATGTTTACCTCCCCATCTTGCGGGAAGCCGTAGCGGAAAAGACTCGGCCCGCCGGGTCGAAGCGCAAAGAAAGGATACTGGTCGTGGACGACGACCCGGGTCAACTGAATCTGATACAGGATATCCTTTCTTTTTTTGGCTATCAAGTCGTGGCCGTGCAAAACGGTGACGAAGCGCTGGCAGCCTGTCGGCCCTCTCGGCCCGGAGTGGAGAATTTCGACCTCCTCGTGATGGACCTGGTGCTCCACGGAGGGGGGGACGGAGTCGCTGTTTACAGGAGAATAAAAGATGTTTGTCCCAAGCAGAAATCGGTGCTGCTTTCAGGTTTTGCACCAGAGGGGAAGGTCGAAGAACTGCGCAAGATGGGCGTGGGGCCCCATTTGAGAAAACCATTGAATATTCCGCTTCTTCTACAGGTTGTGAGGCAGGAACTGGACACACCTGCGAGGGCGGCATTGCACTGACGGTCGGGAAAGGAAAATTGTTTTTAAGTTTTTCCCGGTTCCCGCCGATAGTCATGGTGCGGTGGTTCGGCAGGGTCTGGTCGTTGTGCAGTCCTTATGCGCGCATTCATCGCAGAGGTTTTCGCGTTTGATGGAAAAAAACAATAAAAAAGGAGGAAGTAGGATGACGAGGAAGATGTTGATAACAGCATTGGCCGTTGTTTTGGCTGCGGGCGTAGCCTGGGCGGCGGGAAAAGCCACGGCAAAGGAAGCGAAGGCGATGGTGGAGAAGGCGGTCGCCTATTACAAGGCAAACGGTCAGGAGAAGGCCTTCGCCGAATTCAACAACCCCGGGGGGAAATTCGTCGACCGGGATCTTTACGTCTGGGTGACGACCATGCAGGGAAAGGTCATCGCTCATGGTGCGAACGAGAAGCTCATCGGGAAAGACCTTTATAACCTGAAAGACACCGATGGGAAACAGTTTATCAAGGAGATCGTCGACAAGGCCAAGGTGTCGAACAACGGATGGGTGGATTATAAATGGACAAACCCGGTTTCGAAGAAGGTCGAGCAGAAATCCATCTATTTCGAAAAGTTCAACAATCTGGTGTTTGTCTGCGGGTGTTACAAGTAAACCACTAAGACAAGTCGCGGGGGAGATGGGGTGTTTAGTCGCCCGCCCCGGCGTTACTCCGACATGAGGGGGGCAAGATGAAGATCAGCCGATTTTTCAGCAATCTCAGTATATCGAAGAAGCTGCTGCTGGCGCCGTTGGTTATCCTGTTGTTTCTCGTGCTCCTCTCCGTCGGCGCCTACATGGGGCTTTCGGCCCAGAAGGTTGCCATCGAGGATATATACAACAATCGCTTCAAGGGATACCAGAACTGCGCCCGGGTGATGAGCGAGATCACGAATGTCCACGCTAACGTTTACAAGGTTATCAGTTGGGCGGGCGCCAATTACGAGGCGCAGAAAATAGACAACCTGGCAAAAGGACAGATACAGGTAATAGAGCGAAACGTCAACTTTCTGAGAGAGATACTGAAATCAGCCGCTCTGACTCCGGAAGAGAAAAGACTCTATCAGGCCGCACTCGACCAACTGTTGGAATACCAGAAGCCGGCTCTCGGGGTCCTCGACGTTGCTTCGGCGGACCTCAACGCCGCGACAATGTTCATGGGTGTGGCCGACGAAAAATTCCAGGTACTGAACAAGAGCCTGGAGGACCTGCTCGCCCTGGAGAATAGGTTGAGCAAGGAAAAATACGACTATTCCCTGGCGAGCTTCAACAGGACTCTGCAGATATTCGTCGCATTGTTCGTGGTCGCCGTTCTGCTTTCCCTAATCAGCAGCATCATGATCACTCGGTTGATTTCGAGGTCAATCCACAAGACGATCGAAGTGATCCAGAAGGTGGCCGATGGCGACCTGACCGGGAAGATCGACGTGGGTTCGGAGGATGAGCTCGGCCGCCTGGCCGCCTCCGTCAACGCGATGCAGTCGAAGATGGGAGGGGCGGTCGGACAGTCTCTGTCCATCTCGCAGGTCCTGTCGGAATCGGCGTCGGAGCAGGCGGCTTCGCTGGAGGAGACCTCGGCGTCGCTGGATGAGATGGCTTCTATGACCCGGCAGACGGCGGCGCACACCGCTGAGGCAAATACCTTGATGAACGCCGCCAAGCAGGCCATAGAAAAGGCCAACTCCTCGATGAATGAGCTGACCGACTCGATGAAGGTGATCGCCGCCGCGAGCGAACAGACGCAGCATATCGTGAAGAGCATCGACGAGATTGCCTTTCAGACGAATCTCCTTGCCCTGAATGCTGCGGTGGAAGCGGCGCGGGCCGGCGAAGCTGGAGCCGGGTTCGCCGTCGTCGCCGACGAGGTGAGGAACCTGGCCATGCGGGCGACCGAATCGGCCAAGAACACGGCGGGACTCATCGACGACATCGTCAGGAAGGTGAAGGGCGGTGAGGCGCTCGTCAACGCGACGAGCGGAGCCTTCGGCGAAGTCAAGGCGACTTCCAACAAGGTACTGGAACTCACGGGAGAGATCGCGGCCGCCTCGAAGGAGCAGTCGGAGGGCATAAACCAGGTCAACAAGGCCGTTGCCGAAATGAACCGGGTCACCCAGCAGAACGCCGCAAGCGCCCAAGAACTGGCCTCCGTCATGTCGATGTTCAGGACGGGAAACGGCCACAAAGGGCAGAAGAGTGGTGATGGCGGTAGTGGTAGGCAGCATCATCCGGTGCATGTCCCAGAGGTGGACCCGGAGAAGTTTATCCCGATGGAAGAAGAGGCCCATTTTTAGCGGAACAAGATTAACGTCCTCGTAAAAAGTCCAAAGACGTCATGCTGGACTTGATTAAGCCTGCCCCGTGCTCGATACGGGGGCATCCAGAACATATCGAATATACTGGATTCCGGCGTTCGCCGGAATGACGAAACGCGTAATTCTCGACTTTTTACGAGTCCATTAAGATTAATCGTTACAGAAAAACCGGGAGGTATTGATGATGCAAGCGGTGGAAGCGGGGACAGAAATGGCTGTGATGCCTCAGGAGAAAAGCAGAGAAGGGAAGTATCTGACCTTCGTCCTGGGGGGAGAAGAGTATGGCCTTGAAATACTCAAGGTCAAGGAAATCATCGGGGTCATGAACATCACTGCGGTTCCCCAGATGCCGCGGTACGTGAAAGGAGTGATCAACCTCAGGGGAAAGGTAATCCCAGTCGTTGACTTGCGTTTGAAGTTCGGCATGGAGTCCCTCGATTACAACGAGAGGACATGCATCATCGTCGTCGACATCGCGAGTGGGGGCAGTAAGGTCATAATGGGTATCGTCGTAGACTGTGTGTCCGAGGTCCTGAATATCAAGGCTGAGGAAATCGAGGACGCGCCGGCCTTCGGCGTACGATTGAACACTGACTATATCCTCGGTATGGCAAAGGTCAAAGGCAATGTTAAGATTCTTCTCGACATCGACAAGGTGCTGACTGCCGATGTCGTCGCCGCCGAGAAGGTGGCCCATTGAGAAGACGGTTAATGCCCCTTGGTGGACGCTCTTAAAGGCGCCGCTGGACCCGACATCCTAACGAGAGAGACATACGCTTTCCCGATGGATTACGAACTTCAGGATCACGAGTTTGAGAAGATCAGTCGCCTCGTTTACGACGTGTGCGGCATTGCGCTCCATGAAGGCAAGAGAGAAATGGTCAGGACACGCCTGATCAAACGCCTCAGGAACCGCAACTTCCGTTCTTTTTCAGATTACTATCGGTATGTGACGGCGCCCGAAGGAACGGAAGAATTGATAGCTATGATCGACTCTATCTCGACGAACCTGACGAACTTTTTCCGGGAAGACGGGCATTTTGCGAGGCTGAAGTCGGTGGTGCAATCCTGGCGGGCTTCCGTGCGGGGTAACGGACATCTGCCGCAGTTGAGAGTATGGAGTGCGGGTTGCTCCACCGGGGAGGAGCCATACACTATCGCGATGGTGCTGTTGGAATTGATACCTTTGGGGCATGTAGATCTAAAGATTCTGGCTACAGACATTTCGACTGCCGTCCTGAAGAAGGCGGCAGAGGGGGTTTACGCTGAAGACAAAATTAAAAACGTCCCCGTCGCCCTGAGACGCAAATACTTTCTCAAGGGTGTTAAGGAATGGGAAGGTTTCTACAGGGTCAGAGAAAACCTGCGGCTTCCGATTGAGTTTGCGCGGTTGAATCTCAAAGAGCCTTTTTCGT
Organism: uncultured Syntrophaceae bacterium; assembly: GCA_964597995.1. Classification (GTDB taxonomy): domain Bacteria; phylum Desulfobacterota; class Syntrophia; order Syntrophales; family UBA4778; genus UBA2207. The sequence goes on from CAZRAC010000023.1 coordinate 8,641, forward strand.
TCAAGGAGCCATTCGACGTCATCTTCTGCAGGAACGTCATGATTTACTTCGACCGGAAAATGCAACAGCTTGTCGTCAACAGGTTCTATGATTGCCTGAAGGAGGGCGGATGGCTGTTCATCGGCCATTCTGAAAGCCTCACGGGTATTACTCATCGGTTTAAATATATCGAGCCGAGCGTTTACCGCAAATAAGCATGGCAGAATGTATAGTCGGAATCTCGGATTTGAAGGTCAGCAACAATCAGGAAGATGTGCTGATCACTTACGCGCTGGGGTCTTGCATAGGTGTAGCCGTATATGACCCTCAGGTGCGTGTCGGGGGGTTGCTGCATTTCATGCTTCCCGATTCCAACTTAGATGTTGACAAGGCCAAGGCAAATCCGGCAATGTTCGCCGACACCGGTATCCCCCTCCTTTTCAAATCCTGCTACCGATTCGGAGCGGAAAAGCACCGTATGGTCGTCAAGGTGGCCGGTGGGGCGAGTATCCTGGACGATACAAATTTTTTCCGCATCGGGCAGAAGAACCTTACCGCCCTCCGAAGGATTTTCTGGAAGAACAACATACTGATCGACGGCGAAGATACGGGGATGAATCATAACCGGACACTCAGCTTGCGGATCGCCGACGGCGTGGTTAAGGTCAGGGGTTCGAACAATTTCACGAGGAAATTGTGATGATTGTCGACGAACTTCTCCATTCCATCCAGAAGATACCGGCCTTCCCCGGCACGGTGCAAAGGGTGGCAGAGATCCTATCCCACGCGGATTACAGTGTATCCGAGCTCGTTTCCGTGATCGAGTACGACCAGTCCATCACGGCAAACCTGCTCAAGATGAGTAACGCCGCTTATTTCGGTTCGCGGCATCGTGTCAGCACGGTGCAGGATGCGGTGATGTTCTTGGGCCAGGAGAACATCATCCGCGCGGTGGTCGCGTCGGGGGTGGTGAGTTTTTACAGGAGCGGGAGAGGATACGGCGTCAAAGGGTCGGACCTCTGGAAACACTCCGTAGGCGTTGCTCTCATGTCCCAGATACTGTCGAAAAAGTTGTACAGCCGGAAGGACGGCGAGCTGTTCACGGCGGCGCTACTTCACGACGTGGGAAAAGTCGTTCTCGGAGAATATATAGACCGGTCTTTCGAGAAAATAGAGCGGTTGGTAAAAAAAGAAGGGTACGCGTTCCTCACGGCGGAAAAAGAGGTCTTTGGGATCGACCACGCAGAGCTGGGCGGGAAGATTGCTGAAAGGTGGAATTTCCCTCCGAAACATGTGGAGGTCATCGCCTGTCATCATCGGCCTGATCAGTCTGCAAGAGAGAGAATTGCGCCATGGGTAGTCTATCTGGCCGACCAGGTTTGTCTGATGATGGGTGTGGGCGGAGGGTCCGACGGCCTGGCGTACTGGGGCCTGAAAGAGGTGGTTCAGATGTTCAAACTCCGGCAGAGAGATATCGAAGAGTGCATGATTCAGCTCGCCCAGGAACTGGCACTCGCGGAGGACATCGTCAATGTTTTCCATGGTTGATCTCACCACGGAGTCGGGTTGTACCGGGGGATAGGTTTATGTCCTTCAATGTTCTTATCGTCGATGACTCAAGCTCGATGCGGGCCGTGATCCGGAAAATCATCTCGATCTCCGGGTTCAAGGTGGGCCGTTGCTATGAGGCGGCTAACGGGCGGGAAGCGCTCGACATCCTGTTGGAAAACTGGGTGGACGTGATCATCTCAGACATCAACATGCCGGGTGTGAGCGGCCTGGATATGCTCGACCACCTGAAGGCCGACGACTTGCTCAAGGATATACCGGTGATCGTGGTCTCGACCGAGGGCAGCGATGAGAGAATCCGCTCGGTCATGAGCAAGGGAGCGAAAAGGTTCGTCAGGAAACCTTTCCTGCCGGAAGACATCAGGAAAATTTTGTATGAGGTCATAGGTGTGGATAATGAAGGCAGATACTGCGACGTTCAGGAAACTCCTGACGGAGGCGATTTTTGAAACCTTCGAGAAGATGTTCTTTCTTTTTCTTGAACCGATAGACCGGGATCCGGAGGGATGCGACCTGGAATCGGCCGTTCAATTCAAGGGCTTCATCGAAGGACGCCTGGAGGTGTCGCTTTCGAGAAACCTCGCAACCGCTATGGTGAGCAATATGCTCAGTTGCAGTACGGGGGACGTGACGGACGCTAAGATCGAAGATTGTGCGAAGGAAGCGGCGAACGTAATCTGCGGTAGCTTTCTACAGAGGTTGGACAGGCGCGGTGATTTCAACCTGTCGACCCCTTCTTTCCGCCGGGTAGCCGGAGTTAATCGGAATGTGTCGGAAGGGGAAGGAATGATCAGGATATGTTTTGACTCGGACTGCGGGGGGCTGAGCGTGCGTGCGTTCGTGTCGGAACATCGCCCGCACCCCGGTCGCGGACCGGAATAAGCTTGAAGCAATACGGTTGTCTGCTGATTTACTATGCTGGATCAGAACTGCCTCGACAAAAAAATAAGAGTCCTCGTCGTTGACGACTCTGCAATCGTGAGGAAGATCTTTTCCGAAGAGCTGTCTCGCTATCCCGACATCGAGGTCGTGGGGACCGCGCCGGATCCGTTCGTCGCCAGGGACAAGATCATGAGACTGAAGCCCCAGGTCATCACACTCGACATCGAGATGCCGCGGATGGACGGGCTGACCTTTTTGAGGAAGCTCATGCGCTACCAGCCCCTTCCCGTCATCATCGTTAGTTCTTTGACGAAAGAAGGGGGCAAGCTGGCGCTCGAGGCGATCGAGAGTGGTGCTGTGGATGTAGTTTCCAAGCCGGGAAGTTCTTTTACGGTAGGAGACATGAGGGAACAGTTGGTTGCCAAGATTCGGGCGGCGGCTTTAGCCCGCTTACCGCGTCCGGAAACGAAGCCCGTCAGTACGCCCGAACCGATGACGGCCCTAACTTGCACGACACATAAGGTAATCGCCATCGGGGCATCGACGGGGGGTACGGAGGCCCTCAAGTGCATACTCACCAAAATGCCCCCGAACTCGCCGGGGACCGTCGTGGTGCAGCATATGCCGGCGAACTTCACGACGGCCTTCGCCAATAGGCTTGATGGTTTGTGCCAGACCCGGGTAAAAGAAGCCGCCGACGGCGATGCGGTGATACCGGGAACGGTGCTCATCGCCCCGGGAAACTATCATATGCTGCTCAAGAGGAGCGGTGCCCGGTATTACGTCGAGGTAAAGGACGGTCCCAGGGTTCATCACCAGCGGCCTGCGGTCGACGTGCTTTTCAAGTCGGCGGCGAAATTCGCCGGGGCGAACGCCGTCGGGGTTATTCTCACCGGTATGGGGGCGGACGGCGCCGAGGGGCTGCTCGAGATGAAACGCGCTGGAGCTGCGACGATAGCTCAGGACGAGAAGACATGCGTCGTGTTCGGAATGCCCAAAGAGGCCATCCGGTTGGGCGGTGTCGACAAGGTTGCTCCTCTGGAGCAGATCAGCCAAGAGATACTGAAGATGGTGGGATGATTATGGACGTCGATTCTTTGATCCACGCCATTGATGCAATGGCTTCTGATTTTCTTCTGCTGGAGCGTGGGACGGTCGATGTCCCGACAGCGGGGCGATTGCTCAATCAACTGGAAATCATTTCCGGGGAGGCGTTGAAACTGGATGCCGAACCCATGAGACGGCTTTCGGGAGGTTTGGTTGCGCTCTTGGAAAACGTCATCATGAACGGCGGGGGTGGCGAAGCTGATTTTACCGCTCTGCAAAAGGGGATTACCCTGATGCAGGAGGTCGGTTCGGGATTGACAAAGACGGATGCGCCGCGTGGGAAAGACGTGGGAGAGTTCATGTCGGAAATCACGCAGCTGGCCGGTGACGGTTTTCCCGAAGAGACTCCGTCCGCGGCCAAGGAGCAGGAAGGCGGTGGGGCGTCGGGGCTCCAGGATGAATCGCTACTCCGGGATTTCATCGTAGAAGGTCTCGAGTATATCAACGAGATCGAAGTGAACATCCTGAACCTCGAACAGAACCCAGAAGACAAGGATTGCGTGAACTCCCTCTTCAGGCCCTTTCACTCGATCAAAGGGGTTGCCGGTTTCCTCAACCTCGACGACATACGGGAACTGGCTCACAGACTGGAAGACCTTCTGGACAAGATCAGGAAAGATGAGCTTTCCGTCAATACGGACGTGATAGACGTGATTCTCGAGGGGGCGGACGCCCTCAAGGCGCTGATCGTGTCTCTGCAGAAAAAACTGGAGGGACACCCGTCGGCAGACCCCGAGGTCGACTTGGAGGCTCTCGCTGCCAGGATCGGAGATGTGGAAGAAGGAAATCACGCGGAGAAGGGAGTAAAGAGGCTCGGTGAAATCCTGGTCGAAGACGGGGTGATCACGAGGGAGACATTGACCGAATGTCTCGATGTCGCAAAGGAGACACCGGCGAAAAAGATCGGCGAGGCGCTGATCGCCGGAGGGAAAGCGACGCCGAAACAGGTTTCTCAGGCCCTCAGGAAACAGATCAGCCAGGCGAGCGAGGCCGCGTCCATCCGTGTGGATACCTCGAAACTCGACGACCTGATCGATATGGTGGGCGAACTCGTGATCACGCAGACCATGATCAGGCAGAATCCCGTTCTCCGGGAGACCGCTGATGAAAAGCTGCTGAGAGACATATCCCAGTTGGGAAGTATCATCTCGGAGCTCCAGAGGACGTCGACAAGCCTGAGGATGATACCGATCAAACAAACTTTTCAGAAGATAACCCGCCTCGTGAGGGATCTCTCGAAGGCCACCGGCAAAAAGGTCAACGTTGCGATGACGGGGGAAGAGACAGAAATAGACCGGAACATGGTGGAAGAGATATACAACCCCCTAGTTCACATGGTGCGCAATGCCGTGGATCACGGGGTCGAAAAGCCTGCGGAACGGATGATGGCAGGGAAGCCCGAAGCGGGGACCATCAGCCTGAAGGCCTACCATCGTGGTGGTACGATCGTGATCGAGATTGCCGACGACGGCAAAGGTTTGGACGCGCAGAAGATATTAGATAAGGCCGTGGGGAACGGACTCATCGAAGCCGGTGCCGGCCTCACGGAGCAGGAGATATTCCGCTTGATTTTCCTGCCCGGGCTGTCGACGGCTTCCACCGTCTCGGATGTCTCCGGGAGGGGGGTTGGTATGGATGTCGTGAAGAAGGCCATCGACAAATTGAGGGGCAAGGTGGACATCCAGAGCGTTAAAGGGAAGGGTACGACGTTCATCGCGAGCTTCCCTCTCACGATGGCCATCATCGACGGCATGATAGTCAGGGTCGGGAAGGAGAAGTATATCGTTCCCACGAGTGCCGTCAGGTTGCTGCTAAGGCCCGACCGGTCGGAATGCAGCACTGTCGCGCAGAAGGCCGAGATGGTCAACGTGAGGGGGACGCTCATGCCCCTTATCCGACTCCATGAGCTGTTCGGGATAGACGGAGAACGAAAGAAACCCTGGGAATCCATCGTCATGGTCGTGGACAGCGACAACCGTTCAAAATGTGTTATGGTGGATGAGATACTCGGTAAAGAAGAAGTGGTAATCAAGGGTCTCGGCGACGGCATGAAAAAGGCGAAAGGCGTTTCCAGCGGCGCCATCCTGGGCGACGGCAACATCGGGCTCATTTTGGACCCTGAAGGCTTGTTCGACCTGAGTGAGACGGCCATGGGCGCAAAGCGACGTTGAGAAGCTTGAGGGCACTATTTTTTGGAGGTCTTATGGAGAAGAAGATTTCGATTCTTGTCGTGGATGATTTTGCGACGATGCGCAAGGTCATCCGTAATCTGTTGAAGCAGGTGGGGTACGAAAACATAGTCGAGGCCGAGAACGGGGAGGCGGCATTATCGGTGCTCAAGTCCCGTAAGGTCGACTTGATAATATCGGACTGGAATATGCCGACCATGTCGGGGTACGAGCTGCTCAAAGCGGTCCGGGCCGACGACGAACTGCAGAAGACGCCTTTCCTGATGGTGACGGCGGAGGCATTGAAGGACAACGTAGTCCAGGCCGTCAAGGCCGGCGTCAGCAATTACATCGTAAAACCTTTCACTGCCGAGGTGCTGAACGACAAGATCAGCCAGATATTCAAAAAAACGGCTTCATGAATGTGCTGATGCTCCGGAGGAGAATGAAAAATGGACGTGAGGTTTATCAATCCTTTTCTTGAAGGAACGATGAGCGTTTTGAGGACGATGGCCTTTATAGAACCTCGCCCCGGAAAGCCTTATCTTAAGAAGAATAATGTCGCCCAGGGGGATATATCGGGGATAATAGGGCTGACTGGTGACGTCAGGGGATCGCTTGCCCTGAGTTTCAGCGAGCGCTGTATCATGAAGATCGTGTCGAACATGTTGGGCGAAGAGATAAAGTCGATGAACGGGGACATCAAAGACGCCGTGGGCGAGATAACCAACATGGTGTCCGGCGTGGCGAGAAAAAAATTGGAAGGGATGGATCTCACGATATCGGCTGCTATCCCGACTGTCGTCTCCGGGAAAAACCACTCCATCCTTCATGTCTTGGGCGGCCCGAGCATCATCATCCCCTTCGAAACGGATCACGGACCTTTCGTCGTCGACGTCTGCCTGAATGCATAAGATCTTACCGTTCGGTTAAGGTATTACGTGATGGGCTCGCAAAAAGTCGAGAATTACCCATTTCGTCATTCCGGCTAGTTACCCCGATGAAAATCGGGGTGGAATCCAGTATCTTCGATATGTTCTGGATGCCCCCGTACCTGATACGGTGGCATCCAATGTTCTCAGGCGGTTCGGGATTTATACTTCCATCGGGAGTAACCTCTGTCAGAACCCCGCCGCGTGTCCCTTCCCGTTCCGGTGGTTGCCGCTGACGACCGACAGAAGGTCGGTTACATGGCTCCTCATCTGTGCTGATTGAGCGGTCATCTCTTCGGCGGCACTGGCCGATTCTTCCGCACTGGCCGCATTCTCCTGGGTTATGCCGTCTATCTTTTCGATGATGTTCCGGACCCTACGGATGGCTTCTGATACGCTCGCGCTGATCATCTCCACCTCTTTGATCTTATCGGAAGTCGATTTTCCGAGGTCCCCCATAGTGTAAAACTCCGCCATCGTCTTGTTGACCAACTCGGAGCCTTCTTGGACGCTCCTCTGGGTTTCACCCAGCAGTGTTTCCGTTTCCTTTGCCGCCTCCGCCGAACGCCGGGCGAGGTTTCTAACTTCATCGGCGACCACGGCGAAACCGGCACCGCTTGCCCCGGCCCTGGCCGCTTCGACGGCGGCATTCAGGGCAAGCAGGTTGGTCTGGAAGGCGATTTCGTCAATCTTTTTGATTATTTGCGCAGTTTTTTCGCTGGAGCTTGTTATCTGCTCCATGCACTCCTTGTTCTTCCTTATTGCCTTATTGCTGTTTTTCATGCCCTGGAGGGTGCTTTCGCGGAAGCCGTCGAGTTCGCGCAGGTAGGCTTCGTTCTTTTCCATCAGGGCGACCATCTCCTCGGCGGAAGCGACGGCCTCGCTGACATACCTTGCCTGCTCCGATGCCTTTTCGGCCAGGACCTGACTCGAAGAAGAGACCTGATTCGATGCGGAGGCGACCTGCTCGGCCCCTTCGTTCAGGCCGCCGGCAATGCGTTCAATCGGGCGGGTGATAGACCTGTAGATCATGAACCCGCCGGCGAAGATGATGACGAATGCAGCTATTCCCATAACAAGCAAGTTGATCAGGGTGTCGAAGGCGATCCGGTCATAATTCGCGTTGGGGACGGCCACGGCAAGCATCCCGACGGTTTCACCACCGTTGTTTCTAAGGGGTGTGTAGAAAGATTGGTACGGCGCTCCAGTAACGTCCGCCTTTCCGATGTACGAGCGTCCGTTTTTCAGTACGGCGTCGACCACGACACCGTCCGCCTTCGTTCCGATCGGTCTCTCCCCGGAGGAGTTTTTCATGGAGGTGGCGATTCGGGTGTCTGCCTGGAAAATAGTGACCGTATCTCCTCCCGTCATTTCGGAGATACGGTCGATACATTCATAGTTTTCGTTCATCGGCGTGTCGCCCTTGAAGAGTTTGCCGTCCCGGATCGACCACTCGCCGGGATACTTGTCGTTGAGGATGGCCAAGGTCAGGGCGGCGACGCTTTTCAATTTATCATGGGCCGTCGTGATAATATTGTTTCGTACCGTCATGACAGTGTAGCCAGCCATACACAAAGAGACGACGACTACGATTCCGAGGAGCATCAAGGCCTTGGTTTTTAGTGTGTAACGGGCGTTAAAGTCTTTCATTTTCCCCTCCTATCTAAAAAGAAGTTTCCATTATGCCTCGAGATCTTTGAAAAACGACCCCTCATGTCATTGCGATGGAAGTCGGAACCAAGAACCGCTTGAAAATACCGGACGTTGGGTTAAGGCCGGCATGACGTCTTGGGAGTTTTTATCAATGAATCAGTACATTCCCTCTCAATTATCGGCCTGTCGCTGACGGAGCTTTAATCTTTTTTTGGGGAGGATAGAGGTCAGGAAATACGCCCGTCCTCAGGTACTAAAGAATGTGAGCATGATGACGATAGAAGGAAATGACAGGTTTGTTCCAGAATTTCGCGCTGATCATTTTTGAGAGGTAGCTGACCTATGGGTTTGACTGAGATCGTCGACAAAAGCAGGTTCGTGCATTTAGAAGGAAATGTAGAGGAAATCACAAGGGGATTTGTCCGGGTCAACATGAAGAACCTCTTTCCCGACTCGGGGCTCTTTTTTGACGCCTATTTCCCGGTTGCCGACCGTGATTACAATGTTGTAATGGAGAGGATACTTCCCCGCGGGATGTATTGCGACCGCCGAACGAGACAAATGCTGGCGGACAAGGGCTTTCAGTATTTTTACGTGCGCAAGGAAGATACGAAGGCCTTCGACGACTATTTGCAGGCAAACACGAAGAGCCGTCTGTCGGCCCCTGATGTAACTCCGGCTGAGAAGGTAGAGATCCTCTATGGTAACGCCGAATATATAGTCGAGACGGCCTTCATTGACGGTCGGGTGGAAGAGGCCTTGCCGCAGGGTGCAGCCTTCGCGAAGGAGGCGGCAAGGCAATTTTCGCGGAGCCGGATGACAGCGGGAGAGTTGCTGAAGATTTTCTCGAAGGACTACGGTACATTCACTCATTCCATCCAAGTGAGCCTTCTCGGTATGGCCTTCTGCCTCTATCTTGGGTACTCGGAGAAGGAAACGGCGGATTTCGGCCTGGGAGCCCTGTTCCACGACATCGGTAAGAGCGAAGTCGACGACGGCATCCTCAATAAACCGTCCCGGTTGACGGCCGAGGAATTCGAGTTGATTAAACTGCATCCCCTCAAGGGCTACGAGAGCTTGTCAAAGTTAAATCTCCTGACGCAGGAGCAACTCATGGTGGTGTTGCAGCATCATGAGGACGTGAACGGCGGCGGATACCCGCAGGGACTGAAAAGTCAAGACATACACCCCTATGCAAAGATCACCAGAATAGTAGACACCTATGATGCCTTGACGACGCGCCGGTCGTATAAGGACGCCTTTCCCGCGGCGCAGGCATTCCAACTGATGGAAACCGAGATGAAGCCACTTTTGGATGCGCAGCTACTCAAGAGTTTCTGGGTGTTCATGAGGATTCGGGAGCGTTCGGTCGACCGTGACCGGCATGTCGACCTCTCCCTCAGGATCGGCTGTGTGTTGCACATCAAACTTTCAGATAAGGCAGAACGGCTCCCGGCAAAGCTGATCGGTATGGACGCCGGTGCCTATCTGATTGTCCAGCCCCAGAACCCGGCGAAGCTCTTCGACCAGGTCTTCAAGGGGAAAGAGGTCGTTGTTCGCTATCTCTCGGACGGCGCCATCTTCGGTTTCGAGTCCAGAGTGATGGACTTTGTGATGCAGCCCGTACGGCTTCTCTTCTTGACCTATCCCTCGAAAATTCAGTCTTGTGAGATCAGGGAACACAAGCGGTACGATTGCCTCTACGACGCCCAACTCTTACTGGCCGGAGTACCGTGTCGTGGGGTTGTCGCCAACATCAGCGTGGGTGGTTGCCAGTTCGTCACCGAAGGGCTTGACGAAGAGCAGACTGCTCGTATCAAGGTGGAAGACGGCGTCACGCTCAGTTTTCAGCCTCCGGCAAGGGCGCCTGTCGAATCGCTTGCCGGGGAGGTACGCAACGTGACGCGGTCGAACGGCGGTCGTTCGGAGATCGGCATAAGGTTTATCAATCTTCAGGATGATAAAAGGAACGCCCTTGTGGACTGTTTAAGCAATCTGGCTATGACTGAGAGAACGCTCTCCTGAACGGGCAAGCACTACCCTGGGATACGGCTCAGGGAACACCCGGAAGTCATTTGTGGAGCAGGGGGACGTATCCGTCCGCCACCGAAGCCAGCCGCTCTCTTAAAGATTCAAACCGCCATGGTCGAGGCCACTTTCCGGAGCGTCTCTGCGTCGCCGACATAAAAGAGGCGGATATCTCTGTTTATATTCCTGATCAGTCCGGAAAGGACACGTTTCGGGCCGATCTCGAGGACAGCCTCGATTCCCAAAGAAGTCATCCTTTCGACTGTTTCCAGCCAGCGGACGGGGGAGACGATCTGTCTTCTCAGGAGGTCTTTCGCATTATCTTCCGTGTAAAAGAGAGAGGGGTCGCAGTTCGAGATGACGGGTACCCGGAAGGGCTTGAACCTTGTCTTTTCCATGTCCTCCCTGTACAGCTCCGAGGCCCGCTTCAGCAGCCGACAGTGGCATGGTGCGTTTATCGGCAGAAGGACTGCTATCTTAGCTCCACCTTCTTTGGATTTATCCATCACACGTTCTACGGCCCGGATATGACCGGACACGACGACCTGGATGGGCGTGTTGAGGTTCGCCAGGTCGACAGGCTCTTCCTCCGTCGAGTTTTCCCGGCAGAGGTCGGCTACCTGATCTGCACTCATCCCGACGATCGCCGCCATGGCGGCGATCCCGGGCGGTACGCCGTTTTCGTGGTGCCTGGCCCTTGCCCGGACAAGATTGAGGACATCTTCCAGTCCCAGGGCACCGGATGCGTAAAGGGCACTGTACTCGCCGAGGCTGTGCCCGGCCAGGACCGACGGCGTGAGGGGGATCAGCGCCCTAAGGGTTTCGAGGGTTGCTACCTCGAAGGTGAGGACGGCGAGCTGGGTATTCATCGTCCGGTCCAGTTCTTCCCGGGGCCCTTTCAGGCAGAGCGAGAGGATATCCATGTCGAGAATCTCGCCCGCCCGTGCAAAGACGTCGCGAAAGACCTTGTGTTCGGTGAGGCTTTTGCCCATCCCGACAAACTGAACACCTTGCCCCGGGAATACAAAAGCAACTTTTTCCATGCCTTTTTCACGCTTTTATAGATGACGTCCCCGTAAAAAGTACAAAAACGTCATGCCGGACCTGACCCGGCATCCAGAAGATATTGAATATACTGGATTCCGGCGTTCGCCGGAATGACGAAACGCGTAATTCTCGACTTTTTACGAGTCCATCATAGATGAGAGTAAGGTCGTCAAAAAAAGAGGTAGGAACATTTCAACCTACCCGGCCTACCTGCAATCCGATGAGCTCGGGCACCACCAGTCGGGACCGTATCACTGCTGTCGTTGACAATACTATATCTGACAAAAAAAGAAAACGGTAATGAGGAATCTGGATATATCAAGGCGGATATGGTAAAAAAACCCGGCGGCATCAGCGGTGTCGATTCATTTTGCCTGCTTCGGCAGGTGCCGATGGAGGATGGAAAAATGACTATAAAGAAGACAGTTGTTTCGAGCGTGTTTGTCCTTTTGATGCTTTTCGTGACGGGCGGGTCGCTTTACGCAGCGGAGTGTTCGACGGTGTGCAAGGACGGTCCGCCGGAATACAGGGGATGGTCGACATGGACCTGTGATTTTTCAACAGGAGAGACCCGCAATTTAAGCGTATATGCCGAACCGAATCCGGCAAAGTTCTCTTGTGCGCTGCGGAAAAAAGGACGGTTCAAGAACATTGACGTAAGTTACGGACGGTACCTGAACTCCAAGGAATGCCTTGAAGACTTCTGTGTCCCGGCGTTGATAAAAATATGCGGCGTAGAGGATCGCTGCGCAGAACTGAAGAACTGGATCAAGTAGTTCCGACGTTTTTTCACTTGGGCATCCGAGTCTATTAACTAACCGGGAGGCGAAAATGAAAAAATCGCTGGGCGGAAAGACGATCATCTACCCCGCCCCTGTGCTGGTGGTGGGGACCTACGACAAGGAAGGGAGGCCGAATGCGATGACGGCTGCCTGGGGCGGTATATGCTGCTCGAGTCCTCCGTGCGTTGCCGTCGCGTTGAGGAAAGCGACTTACACCTATGGCAACATCGTCGCTCAAGGAGGTTTTACGATCAACATCCCTTCGGAGAAGCACGTTAAATATGCGGATTATTTCGGCATAGTGTCGGGTAAGAAGGACGACAAGTTTGCTGCCACCGGCCTGACGCCGGTAAAGAGCAACATAGTCAACGCCCCGTACATCGAAGAATTCCCGTTCGCGCTGGAATGCCGTCTGATTCAAAAGGTTGAGCTTGGGCTGCATACCCAATTCATCGGGGAAATACTGGACGTGAAGGCTGATGAAGATGTCCTTGACGGACAGGGACAATTGGACGTCGAGAAGGTTAAACCGATCTTGTACGCCCCTGAAGCGAATAGGTATTATGGTCTCGGGGCGTTTCTGGGCAAGGCGTTTTCCGTCGGTCGGGATGTGAAGGAGAAATAGGCCAGAGACTTGGAGAGAAAGAGCATGAAGATCCTGTTTGCGGCGCATGAAGATGCTTGGGGTGGGGTCTTGGGAATGCTCAGGAAAGAGTTGCCTGAGCATGAATTCGTACCCACCGGACGCTTTGGGTTCGACAGCTTGCGAGGATTTGACGTTTTGATACCGACGATGACCGTCGTCAGTAAAGCGCACCTTGTCGAGGCGGACCGACTCCGTCTTATCCAGCAAAGCGGGGTCGGCCTGGAAGGCGTAGATATAGAGGCGGCAAAGAGCTTGAATATCCGGGTGGCGAATGTCCCCGCCGATATTTCCGGGAACGCCGATTCTGTGGCTGAGTTGGGTATATACCTGATGCTCGGTCTGTCGAGGAATGTCCGGCAGATTCCGGAAAGTTTTGCGAACGGGCTTATGGGCTATCCTCGAGGCAGGGCCTTGCGCGGCAAGACCGTGGGAATCATCGGATTGGGAGGCATCGGCCGGGCGCTGGCAAAGAGGCTGAAACCTTTCGGCGTTCGGTTGGTAGGTATCAAGCGCCAGGATCCGCAAAAGGCAAAAGAGGAGCTTGGCCTGGAATGGACGGGAACGCCAGCCGAGTTGGATGAATTGTTGAACATGTCCGACTACGTCGTCCTCTGCCTACCGGTGACGGATGAGAGCAGGAATATGCTGAACAGGCGGTCTTTCCGGGCTATGAAGCGGGATGCCTTTTTGATCAATCTATCCAGAGGCGGTTTGGTTGACCGTGATGCCTTGGAAGAGGCCCTCTCCACCGGGACGATCGCCGGTGCCGGCCTGGATGTATTCTGGAAAGAGCCCGTAGATCCGAACGACCCGATATTCAAGCACAATGTTCTGGCGACTCCTCACATAGGCGGAGCGACGGATGTGTCCATACAGGGGATCATGCGGGAGGTGGCCGAAAATATTAGAAGACTGGACCGAGGGCAAGAGCCGCTGTATCAGATGTGATGCCTATACCGCGATCACGGCGCAGGTGCGAGTGGAGCAAAAAAGCGGTCAACCCGAAAGAGCTAACCGCTTGATACCATGAGCATTTATTGGTGGGCCGTGCGAGAATCGAACTCGCGACCAACGGATTAAAAGTCCGCTGCTCTACCGTCTGAGCTAACGGCCCACAATTTTAAAGGTGCAACTTTTAACAGCACGCTTCGTTGCTGTCAAGAAGGAACTGCTAAAGCGAGAAGGGGTTCTGAGCGACGACGGTTTCTTCCCTGTCCGCCCCGACTGATACGAGGATGATGGGTACGCCGAATAGTTCTTCGACACGGTCGAGGTACTTTCGCGCCTTTACCGGCATGTCCTGCAGGCGCCTCGCCTTACTCATGTCTTCCGTCCATCCATCCATCTCCTCGAAGACGGGAACGCACTGGGAAAGCTCCTTCAGGTTGGAAGGGACAGAATCCGTGTACTCCCCCTGAGGGCTTCTGTACTTAACGCAGATTTTCAACTTTTCAATTCCGGTGAGGACGTCGAGCTTTGTGATGGCGACCCCGGTGATGCCGGAAAGCCGGATCGACTCCCTGACCTGAACCATGTCGACCCACCCACAACGGCGCTTCCTGCCCGTTGTGGCGCCGAACTCTCGTCCTACCTGCTGAAGCCGTGTACCGACTTCGTCGGCGAGTTCCGTCACGAATGGACCCCCGCCTACGCGGGTCGTGTAGGCCTTGCAAATGCCCACAACGGACCTGATGCATCCGGGGCCGACCCCCGACCCGCAACATGCGCTCCCAGCGACCGTGCTCGATGAGGTCACGAAAGGATAGGTGCCGTGATCGATGTCGAGGTGCGTTCCCTGTGCGCCTTCGAAGAGGATCTTCTTGTTTTCCTTTGCCGCCCTGTTGATGATGACCGATGTGTTAGCGGCATAGGGTCTCAGCCTTTCCGCGTAGGCACTGTATTCGGAGAAAATCTTATCGCCGTCGACGGGTTCTTCGCCGAATAGCTTGGTAAGAAAGAAATTCTTCTCTTCCACGTTGTGTCGGAGTCGGTCCAGGAAAACGTCGCTGTCGAGTAAGTCGCAGAGCCGTATACCCGCGCGGGATACCTTGTCCTCGTAAGCCGGACCGATACCCCGACCCGTCGTCCCAATCTTCCCAGCCCCCTTCCTGTTTTCCCGGGCGGCGTCGAGACGTTTGTGGTAAGGCATGATGATATGAGCCCTTTCGCTCACATACAGTTTCGTGTCCGGCGGAAAGAGGTTCCTCTTTGTCAGGTTGTCGATTTCTCCGATGAGAACGGCCGGGTCGACCACGACGCCGTTTCCGATGATGCAGACCTTACGGTTGTGCAGTATCCCGGAAGGGATCAGGTGAAGGATCGTCTGCTCTCCCCTGACTACCAGTGTGTGTCCGGCGTTGTTTCCTCCTTGAAAACGGACGATCACGTCGGCGTCTTCTGCGTAGAGGTCTACGATTTTTCCTTTACCTTCGTCGCCCCACTGGGTCCCGACGACAACTACACTGTTCATGGCCTCTCTCCCCGAATACGTCAGATTTCAAGTTGCTTGACGGAGATTACGTTCGGCAGGTGCAAGAGTTTTTGGAGCACCTCTTCGGGAACTACGCTGTCCGTGCTCAGGACAACCAGGGCCTGGCCGTCGACCTGCTCGCGGCTCAACTGAAACCGCGCGATGTTGATGTTGTTGTTTCCCAGAGTGGTCCCGATGTTCCCGATGACACCGGGCCTGTCGTAATTGTACAGAACCAGCATGTGACCTTCAGGGATGACCTCCATGGAGAAGTCACCGATCCTCACGATCCGCGGGTCCTGCCTGCCGAAGATGGTACCGGCGATGAAACTCGTTTCCTTCCTCGTTTTCACGGTCAGCGAGATCAGACTCGTGAAATCCTTGACCTCGCTGCTCCTGGATTCGATGACCTTGATGCCGCGCTCCTTTGCCACCAGCGGGGCGTTGATGTAGTTAATGTTCTCGTTGAGGATAGGCTCCAGCAGACCCTTGAGAAGAGAGATCGTGACTGGCGCGACGTTGTAGTTGAGGATCTCCCCGCTGTATTCCACGTGGACTTCCTCAATACCACCCGCCACGATCTGGGCCTCGAACTTGCCGAGCTTCTCGGCAAGCGCCAGATAGGGCTGAATCTGAGAAAGAATTTCTGCGGTGACGGAGGGGAAATTCACGGCGTTGCGGATCTCTCCTTTGGTCAGGTAGTCCACGATCTGCTCGGCGATGGCGATGGCCACGTTCTTCTGCGCCTCTTCCGTCGAGGCCCCGAGATGGGGCGTGCAGATGACGCGGTCAAGGGAAATAAGATCCGTGTTTTTCGTCGGTTCTTCCTCGAAGACGTCGAGTGCCGCGCCCGCCACCTTTCCCGACTTGACCGCGTCGTAAAGGTCCTTTTCGCTGACGATTCCACCCCGTGCACAGTTGATGATAAAAATGCCGTCCCTCATCTTGGCGAAGGCGGAGGCATTGATCATGCCCCTTGTTTCCTTCGTCATTGGGGTGTGGACGGAAATAAAGTGGGATCGCTGCAGAAGCTCATCGAGAGAAACGAGCGTGATGCCGAGTTTCTCCGCCGCCTCGTGGGAGATGAAAGGGTCGTAGGCGATGACGTTCATCTTCAGGCCGAGGGCACGGTCGGCGACGATGGAACCGACACGGCCGATGCCGATGATGCCGAGGGTCTTGTTGTAGACCTCGGAGCCCATGAATTTGTTCTTCTCCCATTTTCCGGCTTTCATGGAAGCCGTCGCCTGGGGTATCTTCCGCGCTAGGGCGAACATCATGGCGATGGTGTGCTCGGCCGTTGTGATCGTGTTCCCGCCGGGGGTGTTCATGACCACGATACCTTTCTTGCTCGCGGCGATGACGTCGACGTTGTCGAGGCCGATCCCGGCCCGTCCTATGACTTTCAGCTTCTCGGCGCGTTCGATGACGTCGGCGGTCACTTTCGTGGCGCTTCGTATGGCCAATCCGTCATAATCCTTGATGACGCCCTTCAGTTCGTCGTGCGTGAGGTTGGTCATCACGTCGACTTCGATAGACGGCGCCTGCTTCAATATTTCTATACCTTCCTTATCGAGGGTGTCGCTTACCAGAATTCTCATCGTCAAAATGCTCCTCTCCTACAAAGTGTAGACCCTCTCCCGGTATACCTTGTCCAGCGCCGTAAGGGCCGTCCGTACGTCCGAAGGTTCGACCGTCGGCCCGCACCAGAATCGGAACCCCGGGGGTGCGTCTTTATATGAATTTATATCCTGGGCGATGTTCTCCTTGCCCAAGATATCGGCAATGCCTTTCAGGAAGGCCGACTGCTTTTCTTTCGGGAGCGCCCTGAATCTGTCGTTCTTGACGCTCAGGCAGACGGATGTATGAGAACGGATTTCCGGCGACTCGGCCAGAAACTCCACCCAGTCGGTCTCGGCCACCCAGTCTTCGACGACCCTGAAATTGTCCAGACTGCGCCTGACAAGTCCCTCTATCCCGATTCCTTCGGCCCACTTGAGGGCGTCGAGATAATCCTCGACGCAGAGCAGTGAGGGGGTGTTGATCGTATCCCCCTCGAAAATGGCGGTGTCGACCTTGCCCTTTTTCTTGATCCGAAAGACCTTGGGCATGGGCCAGGGCGGGTCGTAGGATTCTATCCTTTTCAAGGCCCTCGGGCTCAAGACCAGGATGCCGTGGGCGGCCTCACCGCCGAGGCACTTCTGCCAGGAATAGGTAAGGGCATCCACTTTAGGCCAATCGACTTCCATCGCAAAGACGGCACTCGTGGCGTCACAGAGGGACAAACCTTCCCGATCCGACGGTATCCAGTTCCAGTCCGGTATCCTCACCCCGCTTGTGGTTCCGTTTGCAACGAAAACGACGTCGCCCTTCCAATCAACGGAATGGAGGTCGGGGATCCTGCCGTAGTCGGCCCTCAGGATGCGGGGATTGAGCTTGAGCTCTTGTTGGACGTCCTTCGCCCACCCCTCGCTGAAGCTCTCCCATACGAGCACCGTGACCGGCTTCGGTCCCAGAAGCGACCACATAGCCGCTTCAAAGGCGCCGGTATCGGAGCCGGGGAGGATTCCGAGCAGGTAGTCGTCGGGGACTTTCAGTATCCTCCTCGACCTCTCTATCGCTTCTTTGAGCTTTCTCCTGCCGAGGGCGGACCGGTGTGATCGGCCGAGAGCCGCATCTTTCAGACCATCAAAGCTCCACCCGGGCCGCTTGCTGCACGGTCCGGAGCTGAAATTCGGGTTATGCATATGCCTACCTCAATATGATTTTAAGGAGACCTTTGAATTTGTAACTAAATCGCCTTGTTGTCATTACGTGCTTGACACGGAATCCAGTGTTTTCAATCTGTTCTGGATTCCGACTTCCGTCGGAATGACATGAAGGGTCGTTTTTCAAAGGTCTCTTAACCGGCTCGTTTATCTACCAGAGTCAATGAGATTACACAAGATATTTCGGTTCAAGGCGTTTTTCCCTGTTTGTCGTTGACGGGCAGAGGAAAAGCTCATATAGTCGTCACGGTTCGCTCGAGCATCGCAGAAAGGCGGATATCCATGGCCACCACCCGTGACAGGGTAAAGACTTCCTTTTTCTGCCAGGACTGCGGCTATCAGTCCCCGAAATGGCTCGGAAAATGCCCGGCCTGCGGCGGGTGGAATAAGTTCGTCGAGGAGGAGGTCAGGGCGACCGACCCCGCAACCTCCCGCGACCTCCAGTTCAGCGAGGCGGCTACGCCCATCGACAGGATAGAGGCGGACGAGGGGGAAAGGCTCCGGACCGGCATCGACGAGATGGACCGGGTCCTGGGAGGGGGTATCGTCGCAGGGTCGACCATCCTCGTGGGCGGTGACCCGGGGATCGGAAAATCGACCCTTCTCCTGCAGATGATGCAGAACCTGGCGGTGAAGGGCCTCTCCGTGCTCTACGTCACCGGCGAGGAATCGGCCAGACAGGTCAAACTACGCGGCAAAAGGGTCGGTGCCTCGTCGCCGAGACTCCTGGTCCTCGTGGAGATTTCGCTCGAAGGCATCCTCCAGAAAATCCGGGAGATAAACCCGGCCGTCGTGGTCGTGGATTCTATCCAGACTGTATATACTTCCGCTCTATCCTCGGCACCGGGCAGCGTCGGCCAGGTGCGCGAGGCATCGGAGAGGTTGATCATCCAGGCGAAGAAGGCTG
The DNA here is from genome assembly GCA_964597995.1 of uncultured Syntrophaceae bacterium. GTDB lineage: Bacteria > Desulfobacterota > Syntrophia > Syntrophales > UBA4778 > UBA2207. Next base: position 27,579 of record CAZRAC010000023.1, read on the forward strand.
GTGTCCCGACATTCCTCGTCGGTCATGTGACCAAGGACGGCTCGATCGCCGGACCCAGGGTGCTGGAGCATATGGTGGACACGGTCCTTTACTTCGAAGGGGATTCGGGGCATGCCTACCGGATCATCCGCAGCATCAAGAACCGTTACGGGCCGGCCAACGAGATCGGGGTCTTCGAGATGCGGGACCGCGGCCTCGTGGAGGTTTCCAACCCGTCGGAGTTTTTCCTCGCCGAGAGGCCGAAAGGGGCCGCGGGATCGGTGGTCGTCCCGAGCATAGAAGGGACGAGGCCCATCCTGATCGAACTCCAGGCCCTCGTCAGTCCCACCGGTTTCGGGATGCCCCGAAGGACGTCTATCGGCGTGGATTACAACCGGGTGTCGCTGCTCGTGGCCGTGATGGAAAAGGTCTGCGGCCTTCACCTTGGCAATCACGATATCTTCCTGAACGTGGCGGGCGGAGTCCGCGTGGACGAGCCGGGGGCCGACCTGGGAATCGTCTCCTCGGTAGCGTCGAGTTTTCTCGACCGCCCGATAGACCCCGGGACTGTTGTGTTTGGTGAGGTGGGGTTGACCGGAGAAGTAAGGGGGATCAGCCAGATGGACGTCAGGGTCAAAGAGGCGGAACGCATGGGATTCAGCCGCTGCATCATGCCGCGGACTACTTCTCGTGAGCTTCCGGGGACTAAGCTCGACCTCGTCAGGGTAAAAAATCTAAGGGAACTGCTCGAACATCTTTTTTAGGAAGGTCCGCCATGAAGATACTCGTTGTGGACGACGAGAGAGACATCGTCGAGCTACTCTCCTACAACTTAGAGAAGGAGGGTTTTACGGTCATCAAGGCCTACGACGGGGAAGAGGCGCTCAAACTGGTGAAGGCAAAGAAACCGGACCTTGTGATCCTCGACCTCATGCTTCCCGGCATCCAAGGAATCGAGGTCTGCAAATCCGTCCGGGGGAATCCCGAAACGGCGACGCTCCCCGTCATCATGCTGACGGCCAAGGGCGAGGAGGTCGACAGGGTCGTCGGGCTGGAAATGGGGGCCGATGATTATGTGACCAAGCCTTTCAGCGTGAGGGAGGTCGTTGCCAGGGTTCGGGCGGTTCTGAGGAGGACAGAGGCGGAGAAGCAGCCCGAGAGGGAGACCTTTTCGTACGGTGGGCTCGAGATCGATTACGGTTCTCACGAGGTGACGTTTCAGGGGAAAAAGGTCGAACTGAGTCCAACGGAATGGAAGCTCCTTGTTTTCTTTGCCCGACACCCGGGCAGGGTCTACACAAGAGACCAGATTCTCGACCATGTCTGGGGCGATTCCGCCTTTGTAACGCCCCGCACGGTGGACGTTCATATCCGGCGTCTGCGGGCGCAGATCGAGAAAGACACCGACAACCCCCGTTTCATCCTCACCGTCAGGGGTGCGGGGTATAAGTTTGCCGAAGTCCGATCACTCTGATTTCTATTCCTTTCCGCTTCTTATTTGATAATCGTCATGGATAAATCGCGTAAGGCAATCGGCGGGATGTTCGACAGAATCGCCCCCTCTTACGACCTTCTCAATAGGGTGTTGTCGCTTTACCTCGATGCCCTGTGGCGGAAGAAGGCCCTCAAGCATCTGGCAATCAAGGACGGTGAGCAGGTGCTGGACATCGCCACGGGGACGGGAGACCTGGCGCTGGAGGCCCTGAAGGCGGGGAAAGCCTGCCGCGTCTGCGGCCTCGACTTCTCGGAAGAGATGATGCGGATTGCTGCGGCCAAGCGGGACAGGCTGGGGCTACGGAACCGGTATCTCCTTGTCGGCGGCGACGCCCTGCGGATGCCCTTCAAGGAAAAGAGCTTCGACAGTGCTATGGTCGCCTTCGGGGTTAGAAACATGCCCAATGTCGAAGGTTTTTTAAGAGAAGTGCATCGTATCTTGCGAGGCGGGGGGAGGTTGGCCGTCCTAGAACTTTCCCTTCCCGGAAATCCTGTCATCCGGGAGTGTTACCTTCTGTATTTCAAGAAGTTCCTGCCCCATATCGGTAATCTGCTGTCCGGGCGCTCGACAGCCTACCATTACCTGAGGGATTCCGTTCTCGACTTTTATGCTCCGCGACAGGTTGAAGAACTACTTTGCAACTCCGGCCTCACAGTTTCGCGGTCCGTACCTCTGTCCTTCGGCGTCTGTCACCTTTACCTCGCGCAGAAACCCTCCTCTTAGGACTTCATCATTTCTTTATTAGGTTGTAATCAAACTGTAACAACGGTGCCTTATCCTTCCCCAAAATCATAACAGGGAGGAAAGTAAAAATGTCCAGAACCCTTAAATGTATTGCCGCGACGCTCGTGGCGCTTTTTTTCACCCCGGTTTTCGCCGTTGCCGCTGAAACCGTTGTGATCAAGGGGTCGACAACCGTGCTTCCCATCGCGCAGGCGGCGGCTGAAGCCTTCATGAAGAAACGTCCCGACATCAACATCTCGTTATCGGCGGGAGGGTCCGGGGACGGAATAAAGGCCCTCATAGACAAGTCTACCGACATAGCCAACTCTTCACGGGATATGAAACCGGAAGAGGTAAAGCTCGCCGGGGAAAGGGGCGTCGAACCTGTCGCCCACCGTGTGGCAATAGACGCCATCGTCCCGATCGTCCATCCCACGAACCCTGTCACGGACCTCACTATCGAACAACTGAGCCTCATTTACCAGGGGAAGATCACCAACTGGAAAGAGGTCGGAGGGGCGGATAAAAAAATCGTCGTGATCTCGCGGGATACCAGCTCCGGCACGTACGAGACATGGGAGCAGAAGGTTCTCCATAAGGCGAAGGTTACCCCCCGGGCCCAGCTACAAGCCTCCAACGGGGCCATTGTCCAGGCCGTCTCGAAGAATAAATACGCCATCGGGTACATCGGGATCGGCTACCTTAACAAGTCCGTAAAGGCTTTGAGGGTTGCGGGTGTTCAGGCGTCCGCGCAGACTGCCCTTTCCGGGCAGTATCCGATTGCGCGGCCTTTGTTCATGTTTACGAACGGGCAGCCAAAGGGGGCGACCGCCGAGTTCATCAAGTTTTTGCTCAGCCCGGAGGGGCAGAAGATCGTAAAAAAGGAGGGATTTGTCCCTCTGAAGTAAAAGAAGAATGCGGCGGAAACGATTTATGTCCAGGAAGCTCAAAGAGGCTATCATTGAGAACCTTTTTCTTTTCTTCACTGGTGGTTCCATCCTGATTCTGGGACTCATCGTTTTCTTCTTGTTCCGTGAAGCCCTACCCATCTTCAGGGTGGCCACCATCACTGATTTTATCTTCGGGACAGAGTGGTATCCCACCTACGATCCACCCGAGTTCGGGATATGGCCCCTTATCGTTGCGTCGTTTATCGTGACATTTTTCTCTACCCTGATCGCCGTGCCCGTCGGCGTTCTGTCTGCCGTGTACATTTCCGAGATCGCGCATCCGCTGATGAAGGAGTTTTTGAAGCCCGTCATCGAACTACTTGCCGGGATACCGTCAGTCGTGCTCGGTTTCTTCGGCATGGTGGTCGTTGCCCCGTGGATGCAGGAGACCTTTGACCTGCCGACGGGACTGAACATAGTCAACGCCTCCGTGATGCTGGCTATCATGGCCATACCCACCATCTCGAGTATTTCCGAAGATGCCCTTTATTCGGTGCCGCGGGAATTCAAGGAGGCGTCTTATGCGTTAGGTGCGACAAAATGCGAGACGATTTTGCGGGTGACGATACCGGCGGCGCTTTCGGGTATCTCGACGGCGGTCATACTCGGGATGGCCAGGGCGATAGGCGAGACGATGGTCGTTCTGATGGTGGCGGGAGGGGCGGCGGCGATACCCGAGAGCCTGTTTGACGCCGTCAGGCCCATGCCGGCAAGCATCGCGGCGGAGATGGGCGAGGCGCCCTTCGGCAGCAATCATTACCACGCCCTCTTCGCCATCGGCGTCGTCCTATTTTTCCTGACGTTGCTCTTCAACCTGGTTGCCGACTACCTTTCTCACAGGTTCAGGGAAGTGGGTTCGGCGACACTGTGAGTCTCGTGAGATACACGGTTCAAAATCCGGCGCTGAGATGGCGCTATCTCAAGCAGGTGGTTTTTTTCGGTGTCGTGAGGCTGTGTGTGACCGTCATCGCAGTCTCTCTCGGCGGCATTTTGTTATACATCTTTATCAACGGCATCGGAGCGGTCAGCTTGGATTTCCTGACGGAGGCCCCACGAGATTCGATGACGGCGGGGGGCATCATGCCGGCCATCCTCGGGACGTTCTATCTTACCCTGGGGGCGATCGCGGTGGCGCTTCCTCTCGGGGTCACATCGGCCGTCTATCTGAGTGAGTATGCCAAGCAGGGGCCGCTTGTCCGCGTGATCCGCATCGGCATCAATTGCCTCGCCGGCGTGCCTTCCATCGTTTTCGGTCTTTTTGGGTTGAGCTTCTTCGTTGTGTACTTACGTTTCGGCTCCTGCATCCTTTCGGGCGCCTTGACGCTCGGTTTTCTCGTTCTGCCGACGATCATCGGGGCCTCGGAGGAGGCGTTGAGGGCGGTGCCGCAGACCTTCCGTGAGGCCTCCCTTGCTCTCGGGGCGTCGAAATGGCAGACGACCCTGAGGGTGGTTCTGCCCAACGCCTTGTCGGGTATCCTGACGGGTTCCATCCTCGGAATAGGGCGTGCGGCAGGGGAGACGGCCCCCATCATGTTTACGGCCGCTGCCTTTTTCACGGCAAGGCTGCCCCAGTCCGTCTTCGACGAAGTAATGGCCTTGCCTTATCACATCTATGTGTTGGCGACGGCGGGGACGCACATCGACCAGACAAGGCCTATTCAGTATGGAACAGTCCTGGTGCTTCTGGCCCTGGTCCTCGGCGTGGATTTGATCGCTATTGCGGTGCGGAGTCATGTGAGGAGAAAAAAGCGGTGGTAATTGCATGATCAATAACGGTATCATAAAAAACAAGATCATCGAAGTCAGAGACGTCGATTTTTATTACGGGACGTTCAAGGCACTATCCGGCGTGACCATGGATTTTGAGAAGAACAGGGTTACGGCCCTCATCGGGCCCTCTGGTTGCGGTAAATCGACGCTCCTGCGCCTTCTGAACAGGATGAATGACCTCATCGACGGCACGCGGATCGAAGGAAGTGTCCTTTTTGAGGGGCGCAACATCTATGACCCTGATATGGATCCTGTCGAAGTCCGTAAACGGATAGGCATGGTTTTCCAGAAACCCAACCCCTTTCCCAAGTCGATCTTCAATAACATCATCTACGGGCCGAAACTCATGGGAGTTAACGGTAAGGACGACCTCGAAGTCCTCGTCGAGCAGAGCCTGAAGCAGGCCGTGCTCTGGGATGAAGTCAAGGATATCCTGGGCCGGTCGGCCATGATGCTCTCGGGGGGGCAGCAGCAGAGGCTTTGTATCGCCAGGGCACTGGCCATGAAACCGGACGTCCTTTTGATGGATGAACCGACGTCCGCCCTCGACCCCATTTCGACCGCCAAGATCGAAGAGCTGATCGAGGAGTTGAAAAGAAACTACACAATCATCATCGTCACCCACAACATGCAGCAGGCCGCCCGTGTTTCGGATTATACGGGATTTTTTTATCTTGGGAGTCTCATAGAGTACAATGAGACGGAGAAGATCTTCACCAAGCCCGATGTCAAGCAGACGGAGGATTACATCACGGGGCGCTTCGGCTGAGCCCTGAAAGGATGGCGTCATGGAAGAAAAGAGGCACACGAGCTCCCAGTATGAGCGAGAACTTCGGGAGGTCAAGGACGGCCTGATGTACCTGGGGGCACTGGCGGAAAAAGCGATCGACTCCGCCCTCCGGTCTCTTCTGGAGCGGAATTCAGACCTTGCCCGCAGGGTGATCGCCGAGGACGACCGGGTCGACGCCTTTGATGCGGAGCTGGAAGATAAGTGCATAAGACTTCTGGCGCTGCGGCAGCCGGCGGCAAGAGACTTGAGGTTTATCGCGACGGCAATCAAGGTCAACGGACACCTGGAAAGGATCGGCGATATGGCCGTCAACATCGCCCAGAAGGCGATCATCCTGAACGAAGAGCCCCAGCTCAAGCCTTACATCGACCTTCCAAGGATGGCTGATATCACGAGGGAAATGATCAAGGAAGGCCTCGACGCCATGGTTAACGAAGATGTGGCTTTGGCCGACAAGGTCAGGACGGCGGAGGACACGGTTGACGGCTTGAATGAACAGATTTTTCGTGAACTCCTGACTTTCATGATGGAAGACCCGAAGACCATCCACCGGGCCTTGATCATCATGCAGGTGTCCAAGAACCTGGAAAGGATCGCCGACCACGCTAAGGGCATCGCCGACATGGTAATCTACATGGTAACAGGAAAAAGCGTGAGGCACCAGTTCCATGCCCGGATCGATAGGGCCTCTTCATGAGGAGCAGACTGTTCTATAAGGTGTTCGCAACCTACCTCGTCGTGACGGTCATTTCGGTATTTGTCGTGTCCCTTCTGGTGGGCCGTGAGGTGAAGAAATCTTCGACGAAGAGCGTTGAAGAGGAGTTGACGGCCTGCGCCCGTGTCGTGGACCTAAGCATGGGAAAGGATATGGAAACGAAGGTCGATAGGCTGGCCTCCGCGTCGCGTTCCCGCGTCACGCTAATCGACGCCTTGGGTAATGTCATCGTCGATTCGGAACGGGCAGCCGCCGGGATGGAAAACCATCTGAACCGGCCGGAAATTCAAGAGGCCAGGGTCAAGGGAAAGGGGAGCGCAGTCAGGTTCAGTTCAACGGTCGGAGTTGATATGCTTTACGTGGCCGTCCCCATCAAGGAAGGCGGGTATGTCCGGCTGGCGCGTCCGCTTTATGAAGTCAAGCAGTCCATCGACAACATCTACCGTTCATTCTTTACGGCCATTCTCCTTGTCATCCCTCTTTCGCTCTTAGCGGCCTTTGTCTTTTCGTACCGGCTTACCTCGCCGATCAAGGCCATGGAGGTATTCACGGAGAAATTGAGGCGGGGTGACGTCTCAGGATCCCTTCTTGTAAAAACGACCGACGAGGTGAAACAGCTTGCCGACAACATCAACTATCTCGTCGCGGAGCTTCAGGAGAAAATCCGGGTGGCCAATGAAGAGAAAGGAAAGCTCGTTGCGGCCTTCGCGAGTATGACCGAAGGGGTTCTGATTCTCGACGGCGAGGGAAGGATCGAGGTCTACAACCGGGCGCTCCGGGAGATGTTTTCCCCCCGGTACGGCGACGTCCAGGGCAAGACCCTGATTGAAGCATTCCGGAATGTCGATTTGCAGAACGCCTTCGACCGTTTCAAAAAGACAGGGGGTCCGGTGACGGAAGAAGTCACGATGGGTACCTTGGACCCAGCCATACTAGACGTCAGCATTTCGTCGATTCCGGGGGAAGCAAAGACCATGATCGTCTTTCACGACGTGACGCGCCTCAAAAAGTTGGAAAAGATGCGGGTGGACTTTGTGGCGAACGTCACCCATGAAATCAGGACCCCCTTGACCGCAATCCTTGGGTTCATCGAGACCCTGCAGGAAGGGGCCATCGAACAGGAGGAGACGGCAAAGAAGTTTCTGGAGATCATCTCGCGGCACGCCCGGAGGCTCAACCGTCTGGTGGAGGATCTGCTGACGCTATCCAATATCGAGCTCGGCGAGATGAAATTCTTCTTTGAAAGCGTCTCCCTGAGCGGCGTTGTCGAGAACGTCCTGCCCGTG
>CAZRAC010000024.1:0-35261 GCA_964597995.1 uncultured Syntrophaceae bacterium
GAAATAAGCGGTCTCGGTGAAAACCCGGTCGATTCCACTGCACTCTCTTTTTCGATAATCCCGAGGCTGAACGCCGCCGGCCGCGTTGCCTCCGCCGGCTACGCCGTAAGGTTGCTCTTGACCGAAGACAGGGATGAAGCCGTGGCCCTTGCAAAAAAACTCGATGAATTCAATAGATTACGGCAGGAGTTAGAACAATCGACCTTAAGGGAGGTCGTCGAGTACGTTGACCGTGTCCTCGACTTAAAAAAAATCGGCGCCATCGTGCTTTCCTCCGGCACCTGGCATCCCGGCGTCTTGGGTATCGTCGCTTCCAAGTTGACGGACCTTTACTACAGGCCGGTCATCCTGATCAGCGTCAAAGACGGCATCGGCAAGGGGTCGGGCCGGAGTATACCGGCGTTCAACATCCACCAGGGACTGACATCTTGCAGCCCTCTCCTCCTAAGCCACGGCGGCCATAGGTTCGCCGCGGGCGTCTCTTTGAGGGAAAAGGACATCGCACGTTTCGCCGAGATGTTCGACCGCACCGTTCTCGCTGAAGTCGACCCGTCGGCGTTCGTGCCCCAGTTGAAGATAGACACCTGGTGTGAGCTCCATGATATAACCTTCAAGTTGATCGCCGACCTTGAATTACTCGCCCCCTTCGGCCACAGCAACCCCGAACCTATTCTCTGCACGAAAAACGTCTCCGTGTCGTCGCCCTCGGTAGTGGGAAACAATCACCTCAGGATGCTGATCAAGAGCGAAACCGCCGCCCGCAACTCCATCTGGTTCAGGAAAGGGCAGTACCTCGATTCCCTGCCCGATTCCCGCCTCGACGTCGCATTCACACCGCAACTAAACCGGTGGAATGGGACGGAATCCATCAGGCTCAAGGTGAAAGACCTGGCCCTTTCGGCTTGAATGTTCGATGTCGTGCTTACTACAACCACCTTTTGCGCCGCCGGTAAGACTTGACGTTTCGGTAAGACCTGACCGTTTCCGCCGACCCCATGCCCAGGTAGAACTCCTTTATATCCGGGTTTCTCCTCAGGTCCTCGGCGGTGCCTTCCATGACGATCTTGCCGTTTTCCATGACGTATCCATAATGGGCTATCTGGAGAGCCATCTTAGAATTCTGCTCGACAAGGATTATGGTGGTCCCCTGCTCTTCGTTTATTCTCTTGATGATCTGAAAAATCTCCCTGACTACGAGCGGCGCTAACCCAAGGGAAGGCTCGTCGAGAAGCAGAAGCCTCGGTCGGGCCATCAGTGCCCGACCCATGACAAGCATCTGTAACTCTCCCCCGCTGCAATAGCCGGCAAGGCTTTTCCTCCTTTTCAACAATACGGGGAAATACCGGTAGACCAACTCCAGGTCCTCCTGATAGGGTCGTGTCCACCGTGTTGCCGTGCCCACACGAAGGTTTTCTTCGACGGTGAGATACTTGAATGGCTGGCGTCCTTCGAGGACCTGGATGATACCTTTCCGGGTGATTTCCTCGGGAGACAGGTTGTGTATCGGACATCCGTTATAGACGATGGTGCCGTCGGTCACCTTTCCGTTCTCTGGTTTCAGAAGCCCCGAAACGGCCTTCAGGGTGGTCGTTTTGCCGGCGCCGTTGCTCCCGAGCAGCGAAACAATCCTGCCTTCTTCGACACTCAACGAAACGCCCTTCAACACCTGAAGTACGTCGGCATAGACGACACTGATATTATTTATCTCGAGCAACATAGTTCAAGCCTGTCAGTACGAAAAGGGCCACAAGCGGAAACTGGACCGTATAATCCTCCAGACCTCGGCAATCCCCTTGGGTTCGAAGAGGATGAAGAGGATGATGGCGAGGCCGAAAACCAGCTCGCGGATCGGCGCTATGTTCAGCCCGACCTCCGGGAAGAGGTCCATGTTCATCAGGAGGTCCGTTCCCAACCTCAGGCCTTCGTTCAGTAACGTTATGAACACCGCCCCGTAGATAGACCCGGCTATACTGCCGAGGCCACCTATTATCACCATGGCGATGTATTCCACAGATAGCAGCAGATTGAAGGGTTCACTCGTTACGCTGACCATGTAATAGGCCCAGAGCCCCCCGGCGAAACCGGCGTAGAAGGAGCTAACGGCGAAGGAAAGCAATTTATACCGGAATAGGGGGATGCCCATGCCCTCCGCAGCCCTGTCGTTGTCGCGGATGGCGATGAAAGCCCTCCCATACTTAGTCCGAATGAGGTTGACGGCCGTCCAGACAGTCAAGCCGAGTGAAACATAGATCAGAAAGAAGAAATTGCGGTCGCCCGCGACATCGATCCCCAGGATGCTGGCCGCGGGAAGAGTGATGCCCATAGTCCCCCTCGTAAGGTCTTCCCAGTGGACAAGGAGATACTCGATGATGAACTGACCGGCGAGTGTCGCTATAGTCAGATAGAGTCCTTTGAGCCGGACCGACGGTATCCCGAAGATCATACCGACAAGGGCAGTGATCAAGGCCGCGGACGGTATAGAAATCCAACAAGGCATGTTGAGGTTCGTCGCCAGGATCGCCGCCGAGTAAGCTCCGACGCCGAGGAATGCACCGTGGCCGAGTGAAATCTGGCCGGTAAAACCGATCAGGATGTTCAACCCGACGGCGGCGATGGAGGCTATCCCGACCATGTTCAAAATGTAGAGCGTATACGGCCCGCTGATGAACGGTACAACCGCAAACAGGATTACGATCCCGACGGCCGACCACAATCGGCCGAAATCGGTCGAGAATACCTTGAGTTCCTCTTCGTACCGTTCCTTGTAATTCCCGCAGGGATGAAAGGTCAGCCTTCTCATCTCTCAGACCCTTTCGATTTCTACAAGGCCGAAAAGACCGTAGGGCTTGATCAGCAGGACGATGACGAGCACGATAAAGGGAACCACATCCTTGAGTGACGTGGACAGATAACCTCCGGTGAACGTCTCCAAAAGACCGATGAGAATCCCGCCTATCACGGCACCGGTTATCGAATCGAGCCCCCCCAGTATCACGACCGGAAAGACCTTGAGCCCGATCGAACTCAACTCGTGGACGTTGATCCCGTTCATGATGCCCAATGTGATTCCGCTGATCGCCGCAACCAACGCGGCGATACCCCACGAAAGGGCAAAGACACGTTTAACATGAACGCCCAGGGACAATGCGGCTGTTTGGTTGTCCGCCACGGACCTCATGAAGATACCCTGCGAAGAATACTTGAAAAAAAGGCCGAAAAGCGCGAGGAAAAATATCCCGATAACAAGGGCGCCCGTATAGACGGGAGGGATCGTTATGGCTCCGAACCGGAGGGATAGGCTCTCCGGCAGAAAGTCGGGGAAGGTATAGAGATTACCACCCCAGAGAAGAAGCATCAGCCCCTTGAACAAAGACGAAAGGCCGATCGTCAACATGATGACCTCTATCAGAGGTTCGCCGATGAGCGGCCGGAGAAACAACCGCTCCACGATGAAGCCCAGGATAAAAGACGCCGCCAGCGTCAGAAGAAAAGCCGCATAAACGGGCACGCCCGCCCAGGCCGTGAGCGTAAAGAAGAAGAAGGCGCCGGCAGCCAGGAGCTCACCGTGGGCGAAGTTGATCACGCTCGACGCCTTGAATATCATCACGAAACCCATCGCGGAGATGCCGTAGATGAGCCCGATACAGACGCCGTTCACCAGCAATTGCAGAAAAAACTCCATTCAGTCCCTCCCGTTACTCCTAAGTCTCTGAACACCTACCGGCTACATCTCGATGATCCGGATACGTGCATCTATGCTGCCGACCTGGCCGTCGCGATAGCGAATCCTACTCTTGACGTCGACTTCCCTGTCTTTTCCGTACATCGCTTCTATGAGTTTTATGTAAAGGCCGTAGACGAAGCGCCTGCGCACCTTGCCCGTCCTCGTCAGTTCATCGTCGTCCGCGTCCAGGAGCTTGTAGAGAAGGATGAACTTCTTGACCTTCATGAAGTCCGGAAGCTGCCTGTTTACTTTTTCCACTTCCGCCCTGATCAACTCCTGAACGGCTTCCTGCTGCGACAGGTCGCTGTAAGTCGTGTAAGGAATCATGCGCTCTTCCGCCCAGTTGCCGACGTTTCCCATGTCGATGTTGAGAAGCGCCGTGATAAAAGGCCTCCCTTCGCCGAAGACCACCGCCTCCTTGATGTAGGGGCTGAATTTCAGCCTTGTCTCGATGAAGTCAGGCGAGAAGGCCTCTCCCTCTTTGTTGCGTATGATCTCCTCTTTTCGGCCGATGATCAGAAGATGACCGTCGGCGTCTATGTATCCGGCGTCCCCGGTCCTCAACCAGCCGTCGAGGAACGATTCCGAAGTCGACCTGTAGTCGTCGTAATATCCCGCGAAATTCGATTCGCTCCTCACAAGGACCTCCTGCTCCTCGGAGAGCCGCACCTCAACCCCCGGGAGAGGTTTGCCGACCGTTTCGAGACGGACCTCGCCGTCCGGCTGCACCTGGAATATCCCACCGGCTTCCGTCAAGCCGTAACATTGCTTCAGGTTAAGGCCCGCCGCCCGGAAGAAACCTATCACCTCGGGACTGATGGGATGGCCTCCCGTGAACGCGCTTTTAAACATCGAGCACCCGACCCTGTCGAGCAGAGGCCGGAAGACCATGACGGAGGCCAGCCTGTTCAAGAAACGCAAATAGGACGGAATGGGTTTCCTTCGCGTCTCCATCTCGACTACCTCGCCGCCGATTCGGGAAGCGGCGGTAAAAAACATCCGCTTTATCCGGCCGGCATCAGCCATCTTCACCCGTATCTTCGACGCCAGGTCTTCCCAGAACCTCGACGACGTGATTATGACATCCGGGCCGATCTCCCTGAAATCCTCGGCCACCGTTTCCGGAGTTTCGGGAAAGTTCATAGTCAGACCTCCGAGAAGGGCGACGCCGACACCCCACATCTGGTCCACGATCCATGCAGGTGGGGTTATGGATATCCATCTCGCGCCTACCGGAAGCGGTTCGCTCTCGAGCCATTTTTCGGCTATGGCCGTAAAGTTCCTGTGGGTGAGCATGGCTATCTTCGGAATGCCGGTCGTTCCCGATGTCTGGATCATGACCGCCACTTCTTTCGAGCGACCCTTGTTGACTTCTTCGACGAAACGGCCTCCGTTTTCCGAGTCGTAGGCGCGACCGATCTCAAGGAGCTCGCGGAAACTCAGGAGCCACGGGTCGCTCCTGTAGGGCCGCATCCCTGTGGGGTCGATGTAGATGACCCGACGGACATGGGACAACTTCTCCCGGGAATCAATGATCTTGTCGGCCTGCTCTTGGTCCTGGACGATCACATAGGTCGCACTGACGCGGTTCAGGGAGTGGACCAGTTCTTCCGCGACAGCCGTAGTGAAAAGGTTGAGCGTTACTGCCCCGGCCGCTTGACCGCCGAGCTCGCTGAACAGCCACTCCACGTGGTTGTTCGTTATGATGCCGATCCGGTCACCGCGTCTCAGACCGACCGCGATCAACCCAAGGGCGGTATTCTTTACGTATTCGGCGTAGTCATGCCAGGTATACGGTTGCCATATCCCGTAAGCCTTTTCGCGGAGGGCAACGCCTTTCTTCCCTATGCGCTCAGCCTGCATACGGAGCACCTGCGGCAAGGTCAGCTTTGCGATCTCTTTCCTGTCAAGGCCGAGCGGTACCTTCACCCCGTCAGACATCGACATCTTCTCCTAGATACGCCTTGATAACCTCGGGGTGGTTTTGAATTTCCTCAGGCGAGCCTTCCGCGAGCTTTTCGCCGAAATTCAAGACGACCACCCGTTGAGATATGCTCATAACGATCGACATATCGTGCTCTACGAGGATCATCGTCTGGCCCCATCCCTCGTTCATTTCGATGAGAAACCGGGTCATATCCTCCTTTTCCTCCATGTTCATCCCGGCAAAGGGTTCGTCAAGAACCAGGAGGCTTGGCTCCAGAGCCACCGCCCGCCCGAGTTCCACGCGTTTCCTCATCCCGTAGGGAAGAGAGCCGACGAGGGTCTTCCTGATCGGCTGAATTTCGAGAAAATCTATTATTTCTTCGAGGATGCGGCGATGTCGGACTTCCTCGTCTCTCGCGGCCCGACTAAAGCAACAGGCGGAGTGGAACCGGTATCGGCAGTGGAGGTGCCGCGCAAGCATGAGATTGGAGAGCACAGTCATCCCGGGGAAGAGCTCGATATTCTGGAAAGTCCGGCCTATACCAAGGCGAACGGCTTCGTGCGTCGCGACCCGGGTGATGTCCCGTCCGTTGAACCGGATGGTACCGCCCCCCGCCCGATAATAACCCGTTATCGTATTGAGCAGGCTGGTCTTACCGGCACCGTTCGGGCCGATGACGGCGACCAATTCCCCCGTCTTGACGTCGAGATCAACGCCCCTGAGCGCAGTAACCCCACCGAAACTCAGGGAAAGATTTCGAACCTCGAGTTCGGCCTTCTTCTCCCCGGATGCTTTCTCGAATATCGACGGTGTCCCGCGATACGATTTCATGCCGGACTACCTCAACTTCGGTTTTTCTCGGCCGGGAGTGAAAAAATTGGTCAGCGGCCGGTACGTACCATCATCACGGACCTGAACGATCCTCGCCTTGAATGAGGCCTCATGGTTGGTAGGAGTGTAAGTTACTGCAGGGACCAAACCGCCGAAATCCTCGTTCCTGAAAGACTCCATCGCCTTGTTGATGGTGGCGCGGTCGATGCGTCCGTATTTTTGCTGCGCCCTTATGAAGGCCCGCTCCATGATCATGCCGATGACCACCCCTTCCCAGTACGATGCATCGAACTGGCTGACAGTCCCGTAACGTTTCCACAGCTCCTGCATTATCTTAATCCCAGGGGACTCGTCCGTCGGCAAACCACCGGGAAATTGGATCACAAGCCGGTCTCGGATGAGACCCTTTCCCATCTTGAAAAAATCCGGGTCTGTAGAGGTCCAGGTGCCGAGAAACAACGGATTATAATTTATGCGGTCCGCCCCTTTTAAGGCGCTGATGATGGCGGCAGGAAGCATCTGCATGAAGACGTACTCCGCGCCCTTCCTCTGCAGGCGAAGGAGTTCGGTGGTCAGGTCGACCGTCTTCGGCGGGAATTCCTCGATGGCTACGATATTGACCCCGGCCTTCGCGGCGTACTCCTGACTGGGTTTGTGGATCGACCGCCCGTAAGCGTTGTTGTACGTTAGAAGCCCGACTTTCGGCGGCCCCTTACCTCTGTGAACCGACCGAATATAATCGAGGATCGCAAAACAGTCCATCCGATAACTCCCAAAGGGTAGATACATGTAGCTGACCGGCGGTTCGAGGATTTCCCAGCCTGTCGAATAATTGAGCGTAGGGATCATGTATTTTTGGACGATCGGTTTTGCCGCCAACCCCTCGCCCGTTCCCCAGGTAGCGATCATGTCGACATTATCCTGAACGGCAAACCTTCTGACGGCCGAAACGGCCTCCGGGACCTTATAAGCCGTGTCCACAAGGACCATCTCGATATACCGCCCGGCGACACCCCCTTTTACTTCGTTTACATACCTAAAATAATCCTGCTGCCCTTTCGCGTGGTACTGTCCCCACGTCGAAGCCGGTCCCGTCAGATTGATCGCCGCCCCTACCTTGATGCTTGCTGCCTGGGTATCCGCCACGCAGCAGAAACCCAGCAGGGCTACCGCGACCCAAACCGAGATGAACTTGGCACCTTTCATTCCTCTTCCCCCTCTCTTTTCCCCGTGTTGCTTCTCCTTGCGACCATCCATGGACCTTTTCGGTTCCTCTCCAGTCCAGACCGGCCGCACATAAAAAAGGCCGCGGATAATCCACGGCCACGAATAAAAAAGCCGTGGGCAACCTGGCCTGCCCACGGCCCTGTTCCAATCTTTATGGTCGAGAGCTCATCAGGCAGACCAGCCCGCTAAAGCCGAAAAAGCCGGCAACCTCACCAAATCCGCCTGTAAACTTCTTCATCATAATGACCCCACTCGACCTGAGTAGGTACTTATCTAATTCGGTCTCGCCGTATTGTCAAGAATTTTTTGCGGGAACAAAAAACCTTGACAATCACAGGTTGCTATGCTAATCCCCCCACCGGCCTTAAAACAGACTTTCTTACATAAGTAACCGTTGACAACTTCGTAAAAAAGTCGGCATCAGGCACAGTCGGAACTATGCTGGATGTCCCCCTTTCGATGCCGGAATGACTTTTTCGGCTTTTTACGGGGCGTCACCGTTTTTTTATGGTACGAATAATACTAAAGAAGGAGACAAGATGATGAGCGAGCGGTTTAAACGTGTTTTGGGCGCCGTCACAATGGCGCTTCTATTACTGTTCCTCGCAACGCCGCTTTTTGCGAGCGAAGCGGAACTTAACATCCCCGTTCTGAGCTCAGCTCAGAACAACCTGCTGATGGTCGGTTTTCTCATCTGTTTTGCGGGCATAGTGTTCGGCTATCTTGAATACGTAAAAGTAAAGAAATTACCTGCTCACAAATGCATGCTGGACGTAGCCGAAGTCATCTTCCAGACTTGCAAGACTTACCTTGTTCAGCAGGGCAAGTTTTTGTTGATCCTTTTCGTTTTCATCGGTTGTTGCGTTCTCTACTATTTCGGTGCCCTGCAGCACATGGGCATGGGCGACGTCCTGCTGATCCTCAGTTGGACGGTGATCGGGATCCTCGGTTCTTACGGCGTCGCCTGGTTCGGTATCCGTATGAACACCCTGGCCAACGCCCGTATGGCCTTCGCTTCCCTTGAAGGCAAGCCCATCAAACTTTTGAATATTCCTCTAACGGCCGGCATGAGTATCGGCGTCCTCTTGGTGTGCGTAGAGCTCATCATGATGCTGATCATCCTCGTCTTCATGCCTCGCGAAGTGGCGGGGGCGTCTTTTGTCGGCTTTGCCATCGGTGAATCCCTCGGCGCGAGCGCCCTCCGTATCTGCGGCGGTATCTTCACGAAGATCGCCGATATCGGGTCCGACCTCATGAAAATCGTCTTTACGATCAAAGAAGACGACCCGCGAAACCCGGGGGTCATCGCAGACTGCACGGGCGACAACGCCGGCGACAGCGTCGGCCCGACGTCGGACGGCTTCGAAACCTACGGTGTCACGGGAGTCGCCCTGATCAGCTTCATCGTCCTGGGTGCATTTCCCCAGTACCAGGCAGAGCTTCTGGTATGGATTTTCGTGATGCGCATCCTGATGATCGTGACTTCGATCGCCTCTTACTTCATCAACAACGTCATCGTCAACGGCATGATGGCAGGCAAGGAAAAGTTCAATTTCGAGGCGGCCTTGACCTCACTCGTCTGGATCACTTCGATCGTCTCGATCATAGTGACTTTCGCCGTCAGCAAATGGCAACTCGGTCATCTACCCGACGATCTTTGGTTCAAACTCTCGGTGATCATCAGCTGCGGGACCCTGGCCGCGGCCCTGATCCCTGAACTGGTAAAGGTGTTCACAAGTTTCAACTCCCGCCATTGTGCGGAGGTCGTTACGGCCGCCCGTGAAGGTGGCGCGTCGCTGAATATCCTTTCCGGGTTCGTCGCCGGTAACTTCGCCGCCTTCTGGATAGGTTTTTCCATCTTCGTCTTGATGGTCATCGCTTACTATACAAGCACGTTGGGGCTGTCCAACTTTATGGACTACTCGTCGGTCTTCGCGTTCGGTCTCGTGGCGTTCGGTATGCTCGGCATGGGTCCTGTTACGATCGCCGTCGACAGCTATGGTCCCGTCACGGACAACGCCCAGTCCATCTACGAGCTTTCTCTCATCGAAACCATTCCCAACGTCGAGTCGGAAATCCAGACGCAGTTTGGGTTCAAACCCCGTATGGACGTTGCCAAGCATTACCTCGAAGAGAATGACAGCTGCGGCAACACCTTCAAGGCGACGGCAAAACCGGTTCTGATCGGTACGGCGGTCGTCGGGGCCACAACGATGATCTTCTCTCTGATCCTGCTTCTCAAGAAGGCCCTCGGCATCCAACCGGAAATGATCCTCAACCTCCTTAATCCTTACACACTTCTGGGTCTTCTGTGCGGTGGTGCGGTCATTTACTGGTTCACGGGTGCATCGACACAAGCCGTAGTGACGGGCGCTTATCGTGCCGTCGCATACATCAAGAAGAATATCAGGCTAGATGATAGCGCCAGCCTGAGCGCCTCGACGGAAAGTTCAAAAGAAGTGGTAAGAATCTGTACGATCTACGCACAGAAAGGCATGATAAACATCTTCATCGCGATCTTCTGCTTCGCCCTGGCCTTTGCTTTTCTGTCTGCGCCCATTACCGGTCCCCAGGCTGCTTCGTTCTTCATCAGCTACCTGATTTCTATCGCCGTATTCGGTCTCTTTCAGGCCCTCTTCATGGCCAATGCAGGTGGTTGCTGGGATAATGCAAAGAAAGTGGTCGAAGTCGACCTAAAAGAAAAGGGAACACCCCTCCATGCAGCGGCCGTCATCGGTGATACCGTCGGCGACCCCTTCAAGGACACATCGTCGGTCGCGTTGAACCCGATCATCAAGTTCACGACCCTGTTCGGAATGCTGGCCATGGAAATCGCGATCGTCCCGGCGATGAAAGGTTCTGCTACTTTGGTGGGCCTTGTCTTCCTGCTGATCTCTCTCGTGTTCGTGTACCGTTCCTTCTACTCCATGCGTATCCCCATAGAGGCTTCAAAATAGCAACAAAAACTCACTAATCAATGACAGAAAAGGGAGGCGGAAGCCTCCCTTTTCTGTTGGTTTTTTTATGTGATTAGACACGCAATTCGTGAGCCAGAGGCATCTCGAACAGCCTTGTCGCTACGGTTCGTTATCCCCCGATAGACGACATCTCTCGCATACACCTTCTTGGCCTTCCTCCGCCTGTCGGTCTGTCCATGCCCTCGGGCTTTTCTTCAACAGCGCCCTTTATCAGACCGGCAAGTTCATCGTCGCGGCATCCGTTCCTGAGCGGCCTTTTTAAATCTATTTCACTTTCAGAAAACAGACATGCCCTGAGCCTCCCGTCCGCGGTCAACCTGAGTCTGTTGCATGATCTACAGACATGGCTGCTGATCGAGCCGATCAGGCCGATTTCCCCTGTCCCGTTCCTCAATCGATAGATGCGGGCAGGTCCGTCCGTCTTGTTTTTTCTCTCCAGAGGTTCCAGTTCGAAGTACCGGCTTATCCGACGATGTACCTCGTCGTTAGAGATATAGCGGGATTCGTGTTCGTCGGCGGCCTGCCCGAGAGGCATCAACTCAATAAACCTCACCTGGTAAGGCTGCTCAATGGTCAACCGGGCGAAGTCGATTATCTCATCTTCATTAAGGCCTTTGATAGTCACGACGTTGATCTTTATCGGCGAAAATCCGACCCGGCGCGCCCGCTCAAGCCCACCGAGTACATCGCCAAGAAACCCGCCTCGCGTTATCCGCGTATACTTGACACTGTTCAACGAATCAAGGCTGACATTGATTCGTCTTACCCCGGCATCGAAGATGTCGTCGGCCATAGACCCGAGCAACGCACCGTTCGTCGTCAGTGATAGGTCTTTAAGCCCCGGCAGGGATGCAAGCGAAGAGAGAAAACCGATGACCCCCCTTCTGACCAGGGGCTCACCCCCCGTCACCCGTACTTTTACGATCCCCAGCCCTACCGAAGACCGAACCACGCGCAGCACTTCTTCGTACCGCAGTATATCGTCATGATTCATGACCGATATTCCTTCTTCGGGCATACAGTATACGCACCGCAGATTGCAGCGGTCCGTCACAGAAACACGTAGGTAGTTTATCTCTCTTCCGAACCTATCGATCATTGCCGCGTCTCAGAAAAACCCTCCTCACACCCCGGCGTTCTTTACAGATACCTCTTGAGATCCTTCTTTTCGAGCTCCTCGACGACCTCTTTAACCCCTTGCGAAGACCCGCGCCTGCATACCAGCAAGGCGTCTTCATCCTCGACGACGATGAGGTCTTCTACATCAACGATAGCCACGAGCTTTTTCGGGCTGTGAACGAATGAATTCCTGGACCGTACGTTGATGACTTCGCCGGCAAACACATTACCCCACTCATCTTTACCCCGTATCTCCCATAAAGCATCCCAGCTCCCGACGTCGCTCCACTGAAAAGCACCCTTCAGCATCAGGACGTCGGGACTCTTTTCCATGACGCCGTGGTCGATCGAGATAGGTTCGAGTCTCCCGTAGACTTCTTTAACCACGTCGCCTTCTTTCGGTGTCCCCAGGACACGGCCTATTTCTTTCAGGCCTTCGTGAAGGTCAGGCAAATGTCGCTCGATGGCGGTGAGTACCGTCGACGCTTTCCACACAAAAATACCGCTGTTCCAGAAAAAACGCCCGTTCTTCACAAATTCCCTTGCCTTCTCAGCGTCCGGTTTTTCATGGAACGACTTGACCTTGTAAATTATTTTCCTCTTGATTGTGGATACCGGGCTCCCTATTTCTAAGTACCCGTAACCAGTTTCCGGTCTCGTCGGTTTCACGCCAAGCGCGACAAGATAAGGGCCTCTACCGGCCATTTCCCAAGCAACGGATATATCCTTGAGAAAAGATTCCTCCTTCCCGATAAAATGGTCCGCAGAAAGCACGACCATCACCCCTTCCGGGTCTTCTTTCCGTACGTGAAGCGCCGCAAGCCCGATACAAGGCGCCGTGTTTTTCCCCTCCGGTTCGACCAGGATATTACGGGGCGGGATGCAATCAAGGTCATGACGAACTTTTTCGCAGTGCAATCGACCGGTAACCACGAAAATCTGTTCCAGCGGAACCAGTGGCCGGATTCTGTCGGTCGTTTCTCTCAGGATGGACTTCGAACTCAGGATATCAAGCAGGTGTTTGGGATGCGACTCCCTGCTCCTCGGCCAGAACCTGGTCCCCTTGCCCCCCGCCATGATTACTGCATAAACGTTCATGCTCTTCCATCACTCCTTTGCCCTTCATCCTCAACCGCGACGCAGATTACCCCTAATACATCGCAATTTCAAACTATTAATGATAGACATACCCGCCAAGAACGAATCGATTTTGTTTGACATTCTGCGGACCTTATACCTATATTAACGGGCTTCTTCAAGGTATGATTTCGGGGGTCGTTGGTGGATACGAACAAGGTTGCGATAATAGGGCCGGGAAGATTGGGCACCGCACTGGCATACAAATTCGGCAATAACGGCAAGAAAGTCACTCTATACTACCATGATGTTGACCTTTGCAAAGCCATCAATACCGAGCATCTCAACCCGAAGCACTTGACGCAAGACCTGGCCTCGAAACTGGGCGGCATTGACCGTGTTCCCCGTCTTTCCGATAAGGTTTTCGCCACAAACGACCTTGAATGGGTCGTCAAGGAACACGATTTCATCTTTCTTTCCATGACGATCACCGGTCTGCCGGAAATTCTGAACTACTTGAAGCCTTTGATCGCAAAAAAAAGGGGGACCACCTGTCTGATCTCACCCATAAAAGGCCTTGCCTCGGACGAAAAAACGAGCGACCTTATCACACCGTCGCAGATGATCCACATCCATCTGCAATACCTGAAGCATAAATACAGCGTCGTTTGTATCGGGGGACCATTTTTCGACACGGACATCGCGATCGGCAACCCCGTATGCGTCACAGTGGCCGGAAAGAAGCGTATCTCCAACATCGTTCGCGGAGAGCTGATGAAATTCAACCGCCGAGAGCTATCCTCTTACTATAACTTCGACATCATCGGGGTCGAGGCCTGCGGCGCCCTCAAGAATATCGTGGCCAATCTCAAGGGTGTTACGGATTGTCTCAACCTGGGACCGTCGCTCCCGGGAACACTGTTCGCCCGCTCCGGGGTCGAAATCAGGTCGCTTTCCCTGCTTCTGGGCGGTAGTTTCCAGGCTTTCCACAGCCAGGCCGGTGTAGGAGACCTCTATGTAACCGTGTCTTCG
Source organism: uncultured Syntrophaceae bacterium (assembly GCA_964597995.1). GTDB lineage: Bacteria > Desulfobacterota > Syntrophia > Syntrophales > UBA4778 > UBA2207. The sequence continues at coordinate 13,916 of CAZRAC010000024.1, forward strand.
GAAGCCAGCAAAAATTACCGCTACGGCAAATTGTTCTATGAGACCTACACGGGGAACCCCATCGAAACGAACATGAGGGTCCTCGAATGTATCGACGGTACGCCCGAAGGCCCGAACAGCATCCGCAGCGTCAATCGATTCCTGGAGAAGAAAAACATGTACAGCCCCCTCTTTGCCAGTGCTTATAGGATCTTCAACGAAGGTGGTACGAGAGAAGAGGTTAAAGAAATCATCATCCAGTCCTGCCAGTTCGACAGGCGAACAAACGAATTCATCGGTCCCATCTCGAGAATATTCTACCGGCTGATGCCCAACCTCTGGTACAGGAGAGACAAGGGAATATTCTCACGCTGGTGAGGTCAACGGTTCGACCTCCAGGGGCGTCTCTTCCATCTTTTCGTTTGCCGATTGAAGCCTCTCCAGGGGCGCATAGACGGCCGTAGATGAACCCTCCACTGCAGCGGACAGGTGTCGTTCGGCGGCTTCCTTGACGGATGCAAGCGACGATTCGAAGACCGCATCACGGTACGCCTGTCGATCCTTGTCTGTGATGCCCGCGAAGCGCCTTACCATGGCCGTATAGCCTTTCGTGGCCGGGTCCATGGGCCTGTCGATGAGTCCGATAGTACCGACCTTCGCTTTTTCTATGTCGCTCTCCTTAAAGTCACCGCGGGCGGCGATCTTTATCGCATCGTCGTAAACCTTCAGTGTTTCTTCCAGATTAGGGTCCCTGTAAGAAAGGAAGGCCAAGTATCCCGCCATCGCATCATAAACACTCATGCCCCCATAAGCGCCTCCCTGCAGCCGCACTCTTTTGTAAAGATGATTGTTCGATAGCTCCCTGCTGAGGACCATCAGAGACGGCGCAAGACGGTCTTTGTACGGCGGAGCCGGGAATACCCGGGCCACGAAACAAACCTTCGCCGGTATCGAAATCCCTTTGTTGAGTGCCTGTCTCTGCGGAACCGGCAAGGCAACGACCCCACGCCCGTCGGCAAGGCGGTCGATCAGTCCGGGTACACGTTCCAGCAAGTCCTTCAACGTCTTTTCGTCGGCGGTCAGGTCGACCTGGAGGCGACTTTTTTTGAACACCCATTCCCGCAGCTCACACATCCTGTCAAAGATTCGGCGCGGGTCATCGTCAAAATTATCGACAAGGCCGTTCAGAACCTGAAGTTGCGTGCGGCCGTACCACTGTTCTTCCCGGTAGGCAGGAACGGATATCGGGGCAGCCGCCGTCCTTCGGGCAAACAGATGTCCTGAGGGGATTACCGATGCGTACAATCGGTTGCGCTTTTCGAATATCAGATCCCGAATCCTACCCGTATCGCTCAAATCACCGGCGCAGAGCAGGTCTGCCAGAATCGCGAGAGTTTCCCGGATGTTCCTGTCTAAACAACGGGCGCTGAATACCATCTTCTGCCAGTCCCCCCGGCCGTCTGCCGTTAGTCCCGCCTCGAGCCGACAATCGATTCCGCCCGTTTTGAGGGCGATGCGTTTAGCCATCTCCGTATAGGAAAGGCCGGCGGCTCCCATATCTGTCGTCAGTTTCCCGAGGAGCGGGAGGAGAACTTGCAGTTCGTCGGGGATGTCGGAGACGTCAAAAGCCACGTTTATGTATGCGATGCCGTTCGAATATACGTCATGAACCACGACCGGTACGCCGTCCACGAGGGTCTCTTCACTCGGTATCATTTCGACCTCCCGCGGGATGTCTTCTGTCCGCAACTTGGGAAGCGTGCCGAGGGCCTCTTCCGAGTCCGCCTCGACTTGACGGACCTTCATCATCTCCGTCTCCCGGCGTATGTCCTCCTTTTCCGCCTGCGACAGGTTCTCTTTGCAGTGCCTCATCATGGCGTTGAACGTTCGATCCCATTCTTCATTGTGAGTCTTGCTCGGTTCGAGAACCGAGAGCACTCGGTGCGGATTCTCGAGAAACCACTCTTTGAGCAACCTCTCGAAGAGGTCCTTTTCCCGGGTCAATCTATCGCGTATGCTGTCGATCGCAGTCCCGAACTTCAAATTCGAAAAAGGGTCGCCCCCATAGAGCCACGTCTGATAGACCTTCCGCATCAGTTTTATCGCGTAGGGATATTGACGCCTGACTATTTCTTTTCCTTCGAATTCGACCTGATGGAGCGCACCCTCGATGATGTCACGCTCGAATCCATCAGCCACGATGCCCCTCAGGGTGCCAAGAACTACCTCCTCTATGGCATCGGCTTTGTCCGGGTCGGTGCCCCTCAACCCGACGGCAAACACCGCCTGACGAAGGTCGGTTTCGAGTCCGGTCACAGGCGTCATATCTTCACCCAGACCGGACTCGATCAGTGCCTTACGTAACGGTCCGGCAGCGCCTCCGACGAGCGCCTCCGACAAGATCCTGAGAAGGAGGATGGTCTCGCTGTCGGTATTATCTGCGAGCAACCAGGCAACATTGACCGAGGTTTTTCCCGCCGTATCCTCCTCCCGGGCTATCGGATAGGTAGAGCTGACTCGTACCGGTCTTTCCCACCGGGGTTGTTTTTCGATCCCTGAATCGACGTCCGTCCTCCCGAATCCGTCGAGCATCTCCTCAAGGAAGGAAAGGTGTTCGTCGGTAGGGATGTCACCACAGATGAAAAAATAGGCGTTCGACGGCGAATAGTAGGTTCGGTGGAATTCGACAAGCTGTTCATAGGTCAAGTAAGGAATGACTTCGGGGTTTCCTCCCGAGTCGAAGGCATAGACCGTGTCGGGCAGAAGGGCTTCCTGGAGCGATTTCCACATCAGGGCATCGGCGGAGGAATGGACCCCTTTCATCTCATTGTACACGATACCCGATATGGTGAGGTCACTTTCCAAATTATCGCTATCGAGAAACTCGAGGTGGTGCCCTTCCTGCAAGAATGTCTCCCTCAGCAGCCTCGGTCGGAGCACCAGGTCGGTGTAAACACGGGCAAGATTGAAGAAGTCTTTTCTTACCCGGCTGGCAACGGGATAAACGGTCTTGTCCGGGTAGGTAAAGGCATTGATGAAGGTTTGCAGCGTCCCCCTTACCAGCTCGTTGAAGGCGTCCTTGACGGGATACCGTTCGGACCCGGCAAGGACTGAATGCTCAAGAATATGGGCGACGCCTGTCGAGTCTCGCGGAGGTGTCCGAAATCCCACGGAAAAAAGGTTCTCCCGGTCATCGGTGTGCAGATGGATGACCCGGGCACCCGTTGCTTCATGTTCGATCAAGTATGCCGTAGCCCGGACATCCGGGATCTCTTCTACCCTTATGACCCTGAAACCCCTAACCTTTGAGCCGGCTTTGAAAAGTGGCGCCGGACATCCTTCTGCAACCATGTTCGTTTCCTCTCCCAAGAAAAAATAATACTATTATTTTATCGGTTTATTTGTTAAATAACGTCAGCTTCTTGAATGCATAAGTTTGACAGAATTAGCATGTCATTGCAAGATCTTAGCGTCTGTCAGGGGATAGAATGGAAGCGGTGTCAAGGTCGTTCGAAAACCTTCTCGTTACAGGGGGATGCGGTTTCATCGGGAGCAATTTCATCCGTCATCTTCTCCTCAAGAGGTCCGATTTTCGGGGCAGGGTGATAAACATCGATAAGCTGACCTATGCCGGGAACAGAGAAAATCTGAAGGAAATTGAGCAGATTTGCGGTGATCGGTATGCATTCATCAGGGCCGACATCTGCGACCTCGATACGATGAACCGGATAATCTCCGAGTATGCCGTCGACGGAATATGCCATTTTGCCGCCGAATCCCATGTCGACCGGTCCATCAAGAGACCGGCCGACTTTATCCTTACCAACATCGTCGGCACCTTCAATCTTCTCGAGGCTGCCAGACTCCGGAAAGACCGTTTTTTACTCTTCCATCACATCAGCACTGATGAAGTGTACGGAAGTCTCGGACCGGAGGGAATGTTCACGGAAAAGACGCCTTACCGTCCCAACAGCCCCTATTCCGCTTCAAAGGCCTCTTCCGATCATCTCGTCAGGGCGTACCATGAGACATACGGCCTTCCGGTCACCCTTTCGAACTGTTCGAACAATTACGGCCCTTATCAGTTCCCGGAAAAGCTGATTCCCCTGACCATCATCAATGCCCTTGATTTCAAACCCCTTCCCGTTTACGGAGACGGTCGGAATGTGAGGGATTGGCTTTATGTCGAGGATCATTGTGAGGCAATCTGGGCCATAATGAAGTCCGGCCCGGCGGGGGAGACGTATAACGTCGGAGGCGGCACAGAGATGGAGAATATCGCCGTCGTCAGGATGATTTGCGACCTGGTCGACGAAATTTCAGCATCGCCCGGCGGCAAATCTCGCAGAGACTTGATCACCTTCGTGAAGGACCGACCAGGTCACGACCGAAGATACGCCATGGACTTTTCTAAACTCAACCGAGAACTCGGCTGGCGTCCCAAAGAATCCTTTCGTTCCGGTCTACAGAAGACGATCCACTGGTATCTGGACAACCGAGATTGGATTCAAAGAGTCCGGACCGGGGACTATTATTCTTGGCTGAAAGAGCAGTACGGTTGACTCGGCCGGTCCCGAGTCTGACCGACATTCGTCGGTCCATCATGGATTATAAATTATATTTGAATTATCGGCCGATTCTTATTATATGTATATACTTAACATTGCTTTTTTATTTTCCATCACAACCTGCTTTCAGTCCTAACAATCGGCATGACAATAATTTTCAGGGGGTTGATTTTCTATGGGTCAGGATATACGGATAGCGATCGTAGGAATAGGCAACTGTGCTTCCGCCCTCGTCCAAGGGATTGAATACTATCGCGACCAAAAAGGCCAAGAAGACACAACGGGGTTGATGCACTGGGACATCGGAGGTTTCAAGCCTTTCAACATCGAAGTCGTTGCCGCTTTCGACGTCGACGAGCGAAAAGTCGGGAAAGACCTTTCCGAGGCAATCTTTCAGCTCCCGAATTGTACGACGGTTTTTCATCGGAATATCCCGCGAAAGGGCGTTACGGTGCGAATGGGACGCATCTTGGACAGCATCGCACCTCATCTTTCGGATTATGAGGAGAAACTGAGATTTTGCGTCGCCCGTGAGCCGGAACCTTCCCGAGAAGACGTCGTGCGGATACTCAAAGATTCGGGAGCCGAGATTCTTCTCAACTATCTCCCAGTCGGTTCCGAGAAAGCCACCGGATTTTACGCGGAATGCGCCCTCGAGGCCGGTATAGCCTTGATCAACAACATCCCTGTTTTCATCGCCAGCGACCCGGCATGGTCCGACCGCTTCGCCAAAAAAGGCCTTCCGGTAATCGGAGACGATATCAAGTCCCAGTTGGGCGCAACTATCGTCCACCGCGTCCTCACCAACCTTTTCAAGAATAGAGGGGTTAAGCTGGAACGGACGTATCAGCTCAACATAGGGGGCAACACTGACTTTTTGAACATGCTCGACCGGTCACGCCTCGCTTCGAAGAAAGAATCGAAGACGGAAGCGCTCCAATCGCAGGTCAACCGCCGGCTGTCGAACGAAAACATCCACATCGGGCCGAGCGACTGGGTGCCATGGCAAAAAGACAACAAAATAGCTTACTTGCGTATGGAAGGAAGGCTTTTTGGCGATGTTCCGATGAACCTTGAGTTACGCTTGTCCGTCGAGGACTCACCTAATTCAGGCGGTGTCGTCATTGACGCCATTCGCTGCTGCAAGCTTGCCCTTCTGAGGGGACAGGGAGGCGTTCTTTACTCTCCGTCTGCCTATTTTATGAAACATCCCCCAAAACAGTCCAGCGATGATGAGGCTTACCGGATGACGGAGGAATTCATCAAAGGCACACGCGCTAACTGATTCAAGGAGAACACATGATATATAATGAAGAAGCAGAAACCCTGCCCAGAGAAGCCCTGAAGGCCCTTCAACTCAAAAGACTCCAGCAAGTCGTGCACCGGGTTTATCACACGGTGGGTTTTTACCGCAGGGCTTTCGACCAGGCGGGTGTCGACCCTGACGACATCAAGTCTCTTGATGACCTCCAGAAACTCCCCTTCACGACCAGAGAGGACTTGAGGAACAACTATCCTTTCGGCCTCTTCGCCGTCCCGATGAGCAACGTCGTCAGGCTCCATGCCTCATCCGGCACGACCGGCAAAGCCACGGTCGTAGGTTATACGAGACGGGACATCGAAAACTGGTCCGAGTTAGTTGCGCGCTGCTTTACCGCCGCCGGTGTCACCAAAAACGACATAATTCACAATGCTTACGGGTACGGCCTCTTCACGGGCGGCCTTGGCGCCCACTACGGCGCCGAAAAACTCGGGGCCAGCGTCATACCCATGTCCGGCGGCAGCACGAAAAGACAGATCACCATCCTCCAGGATTTCGGACCGACGGCGATCTGTTGCACCCCGTCGTATGCCTTGACAATCGCGGATGCGGGAACTGAATTGGGCGTCGATATGAGGTCCCTCAAGCTTCGAGTCGGCGTCTTCGGCGCCGAACCCTGGAGTGAAAAAATGAGGCTGCAGATCGAAGACAGCCTCAACATAATAGCCTTGAACATCTACGGTCTGTCTGAAGTGATGGGTCCGGGCGTTGCGATGGAATGCATCGAAGGGCGTGACGGCATGCACATCTTCGAGGACCATTTTATCGTCGAGACGATCGACCCTGATACCGGCGAAGTCCTGCCTCCCGGCGAGCCCGGTGAACTCGTTTTCACAACCATAACCAAGGAGGCCTTTCCCCTCGTCCGCTACCGCACAAGGGATATATCGAGGATTTCAACCGATTTTTGCCGCTGTGGCAGGACCTTTGTCAAGATGGATAGGGTTTCGGGAAGAAGCGACGACATGCTGATCATCCGGGGCGTCAACGTCTTTCCGTCGCAGATCGAAAGCGTTCTCATGGGTATCGAAGGAGTGGAGCCGCATTATCAGTTGGTCGTAGACCGCGTCGACACCCTGGACACCCTCGAGATCCAAGTCGAGGTCAGCGAGACGCTCTTCTCCGATGAGGTCAAGGAGCTACAGAATCTCGAGAAGCGAATAAAGAAAGACATTAAGGACTACCTCGGAATAACGGCTCAGGTCAAGCTCGTGGAACCAAAAACGATCCAGCGTTCCGAGGGAAAGGCGAAGCGCGTCATCGACAAGAGGAACATCTGAAGGAGGGGTTTTTTCGTGAAAGTAAAGCAGATCTCGATTTTTCTGGAAAACAAACCGGGTGCCCTCGAAAAGGTTACCGGTGTGTTGAGCGCGGCCGCCATAAACATCCGGGCACTCGCTCTTGCCGATACCTCCGATTTCGGCATCCTAAGACTGATCGTCAATGACGTTCCTACGGCGAGGAAGGTCCTCCAGGAAAACGGTTTTACCGTGAAGTGTACGGACGTCGTCGCCGTGGAAGTGCCCGACCGCCCCGGCGGTCTTCACGGAATCCTGTCCGTGCTTTCCCGGGAAGGTATCAACGTGGAGTACATGTATGCCTTCATCGAAAGAAGCGGAGAGAACGCGATCATCATCTTCCGTTTCAACCCTACGGATACGGCCATCGATGTCCTGCTGAAGCATGGGTTTACTGTTCTTCCCGGGGAACAAGTTTACAGTCTCTGAGTACGGGCTTATAGCCGCCCGCGGGCGGCCCCGGAGCAACCCTTTTTACCCCCAAAGAACCAAACATAGTTCCTGTTTATTCATCAGGTCCTTTTTATAAGGGATGGCCCGGACACCGTAAGAATAAGAGCCGCTTTCCTGGACGCTGTGCCTGCAGGAATATATCAGCATCCCGTCTTCGGCCCCCGAACATTCGAGGGGGACGTTCGCCGGTTCTCTCAAGAAATCCTGCTTCTCGACTTTTCCGATGACAAGTTCAACCAGTATTTCATCCCTTTCCATCTTTCCCGGGTCGACCCGCACCTTCACGGTGAAAGGTTCGCCGACAGGGATCGAGTCGCCGTGGATACCCTCGAAACTCACATCTACCAACCTCAGAGACGAAAACCTGAGTGGAACCTTCATCTTCCAGTCCGACAGCTCCTTCGCCAGCTTGAACGAATCTTGAGTCATGTCGTAACCCCTCTTCGCCGCCGGTATGTACATCTCTTCCAGATACTGCCTCGTCATTCTCTCTGCGTTGAACCGCGGCACAAGTGTCATGATCGACTCTTTCACCATCGACATCCAATCCTGAGGAACTCCGGAGGCATCGCGTTCATAGAACATCGGAGCGATGACGTCTTCCAGACTGGAGTATAGCGATTCTGCGTCCCTCGCGTCGGCGTCGGCGCTGTCTTCATAGCCCATAAACCTACTCATCACAGGGCCGACCGTCCACCCGTTCGACCCGTTGAACCCTTCACACCACCACCCGTCAGAAACGCTCAAGTTCAGACCCCCGTTGATGACGACCTTCTGTCCGCTTGTCCCGCATGCCTCAAACGGTCGCCTGGGGGTGTTTACCCATAGGTCCACACCCCGGATGAGATGCTTGGCCATCCGGAGGTCATAGTCTTCCAAAAAGAATAGCTTTCCGATGAACCTCCTGTCATTGCAAAAATCGATGACCTTTTTGATGAGGTCTATGCCCGCTTTGTCGCTGGGATGGGCCTTTCCCGCGAAAACGACCTGAACGGGGCATTTGTCGTTGTTTACGATGCGGTCGAGACGGTCCGGGTCGGACAACAAAAGATAGGCCCTCTTGTACGGAGCGAACCTCCGGGCAAAGCCGATCGTCAGCGCCGCCGGGTTGATCCTCGCCACCAGCTCCTCCCGCCAAAGCTTGGACTCTCTGTACTTCATCCATTGCCTGGAGATGACCTCCCGCAAGAAATTGACGAGATTGAACTTGAGGGTACTCCTTATCCTCCATAGGTAGGAATTCGGAATATCCTGAACTTTTTTCCACAGTTGCCCGTCTGACATCCTCTTCTCCCAGCCGCGCCCCAGGTAGACGTCAAAGACCTCCCGCATCTCCGGAGCTACATAGGACAGCAGGTGAACACCGTTGGTGATCGACTTTATCGGGACATCGGTGTGATGAAACCCCTTCCATACATCGCGCCACATCCTTTTTGCCACCTCGCAGTGCATCCTACTGACGGCATTCGACATCGCAGACATCTTGAGACCCAAGACCGTCATGGAGAAAGGGCTCTCATCGGCGCTTTCCCTGCGCTTGAGTTCCCAGAATTGAGACCAGTTAATCCCCCATCTCTTGACGAAGTTTGAGAAGTAATACTCGATGATATCCTTGCTGAAACGCTCGTTCCCGGCATCTACCGGCGTATGGGTGGTGAAACAGGTATTGCTCCTGACGACCTCTTTTGCTTCCTCGAACGAGAGACCCTCGTCGATCATCAGGTCGTTTATACGTTCAAAAATCAGGAACGCGGAATGTCCTTCGTTGATATGATAGGCACTTGGCTTCATACCCAGCTTCTTCAACAGTTTTACCCCACCGATACCGAGCAGTATTTCCTGCTCGACCCTGGCTCGGGGCTCGTCATTGTACAGTCTCGAGGTAATCCTTCTGTCCTGAACGGTATTCCGCGCAACATCCGAGTCCAGCAGATAAAGATTAACCCGTCCGACCCGGACCTCCCAGATATTCGCGAAAAGCGTCCTCCCCGGGAGTTCGACCGCAATCTGTACGTCGTGCCCCTTTTCGTCACGCACGATCTGGACAGGCATGCTGGAAAAATCGCCCTCCTCATATTCTGCGATCTGCCATCCGTCCTTGTCGATCTTCTGTCTGAAATAACCGTTTCTGTAAAGCAACCCCACCCCTACCAGGGGAATGTTCATGTCGCTCGCCGCCTTGAGAAGGTCTCCTGCAAGCACGCCGAGACCTCCCGAATAGACCTGGATGCTTTCATGCAAACCGAATTCGGGAGAAAAATAGGCTATCGGCGACGACCACCTGAGTTCAGCCGGCAATTCAGGGTTGCCGGTCATTTTTGCCTTCATGTACCCGTCGAATTCCGAGATGATCCGTCCATACAGGTTTCGGTAACCTTCACTGGCCGCCACCTCCATGAGTCTCTCCGGCGAAACACTTTCCAGCATCCGGACGGGATTGTTATCTGATTCGTTCCATTTTTTGGGGTCCAGATGGGCAAAGAGCTCAAGAACGCTTGGATGCCAGCTCCACCATAGGTTGTAGGCAAGTTCCCTGAGGCGGCCGATCTCGCTCGGCAAGCTGACGACCGCCGTAAAACTCCGGAAATGGGGTTGTGTCGAGGCTGTGCCGGCAAAGACATGACCTTCCTTCGCCCTCAAGTCTGCGGTCGCACGACTTGAGGTCCGCGCCCTTGCTGTCGTCGAGGCTCGACTGTAAGCCTCAAGGTATCTGTCGTAAAAATTGCTCCACCCCGCCTGCAGCGCCACTTTCCTCGCTTCTTGTCGGCGCTCAGCGTAGTCCTCTTCCTTCCAGGAAATCGATTCCGCCAACATCCCACGCAGGTTGTCTACGATCACGTTGAACGGCACTCCTCTCCTGTTCAGGATGAGAACTCCTCCGTTCTGTCCGACTGCATTCTGTACCCACAGCCCGAAGCCGGCCTGATCGGTAGTTATCGTCGGAACGCTGTATGCGACGCTCTCGTGTGGGGTATAACCCCATGGTTCGTAGTAAGACGGAAAGACACCGAGGTCACAGGCAGAAAGCACCTCGTAGTAATCCATGTTGATGAGTCCGTCATGACCGTTGAGAAACGCGGGGACGAAGATGACATTGACGCGATTTTCCGGGAGATTTCTGAGGCCGAGGTTGTTGCATGCATTCAAGATCGGGTCGCCCTGTTCGTTCTGCAGGCGATGGGTCGAGATCAAAGGGACACCGCCCTCCAACGGCCCGGCCTGGAGCGCGGAGGGATTGATGGCCATATGCCCTCCCAGCACACAGATCAGGGCAACGACCTCAGCCATGTCCTTTCCTCTGATGTCCTTGTCCAGACGACCGAGGGCCTGCAGGAAAACATCGATGCCTTTGTTGTGAAATTCATATCTGCCCGATATCAGCATCAATCGCGCCCCGGCATCCAATTTTTTCCGAAGAAACCTCGAGGCGAATTCGACCAGCCTCTCCCGATACTTCAAAGGCACCTTCCTGTTGACTGAATAGTTCGGCACGTTCTCCATGTCGAGCCCGTTGGTCAGAATGACGTCGGAACTCCGGCCGAGGAAGTTCTTGGCCTCGACATCGGTGATCTGGCTTACCGTCGTGAAGCAGTCCGCCTCCCGGGCCGTCGCCGTTTCCATCGAATATTTTGCCATGATGTTCTGCGCTGCGGCCTCTTTCTGGGGAGAAATCTGCTCCATCTTCGCATAAATATCCACGCCAGCACCAGACAGGGACCTCCCGAGAATCGTGGCATGGGTCGTGAAGATCGTGCCGACGTCGGGTACCCTTTTCTTTATGCACAAAAGGCCGGCACCGCACATCCACTCGTGAAATTGAGCTACAGCACTCCCCCCTGTCGGCCTGACAACCACATTGTAGACAGTTTCGATGACCGCCCCGCAGGTATAGCTGAACATGACGGGTTCCACGTAGTCCCACCCGCCTGAGATCGAGTCTACTCCGTAGTCTTCCCAGAGCTCGTAAAGAAGCTGGTCTTTATTGAATTTCTTTCCGAAGGAGATGAGGATGACCTTCGGTTCACCCGGTATCTTCCATCGCCCGAAACGGCAGGGTATTTCTTTGATGGCCGTTGCCTCGCGAATTTTGACCCAACATTCCTCGTCCGTTTCTTCGAACTCAGGGTTCGCTTTCAGGTCCGGTCCCAGCAGGTAGTAATTTTCGCCGAAATTTTGGACAGCAAAGGGAGCCTTCGTTCTTATTACTGTATAGATCCCGCCGACTTTATTGCAAACTTCCCAGCTGGTCTCGAAAAGAAAAACATCATCTGCCATGTTTCCGTCCCGCCTTCTCCAGGGTATTCGAAAAATCAGTGAGGATGTTCATGAAATTGATGTACGCGTCATAAGGGGAATGGTAAGGATTGAAGTATTTGTGCACAGTTCCGTCGGCGAACCATTTTGTACACATGTAATAGAGGTGGTCCGACGTCTGAAGCCTTCTCCACATCTCGAGCGCTTCCGGATCCTTCTTTCTCCTGACCTTTTTTTCCAGGCCGTACAAAACGGTGACCGCGTCATTCTGCATATGGTTTCCCAACCACGCCGTCAAATCCCGTTCCATATCCGCCCAGGAGGTGTAACTGGGGACGCTCAACTGGGCAACGGGTTCAAATTCTTCAGCCACCTCGACCGGCGTTTGAAACCTGAAATCCGGGTGCTTCAGTACCTCGCGGGGAAACGCCCTCAGAAAATCGAATATTCCCATGTCCTCCCACTGATGTTCGCCGAAGGTCTCATAATCCAGGAACAGATTGACGACGTCCCCCGACTTGTTTATCTGATGAATCCAGTGAGCATATTTATCGGCAACAAGCGGAAATTCCTTCCACTTTCTGTCGGAAAACCTGAAGGCAACGTCATCGGACAACCTGTAATTCTTGAGCAGCAGTTTCAGTTTCAGGCACCCGTCCGGCCGGTAGACGAAGTTTGGACTTCTCCATCCGAGGACTTGGTCCGCTCCTTCGGCAAGGATGACCTTGTAATTCATTTTTTCTACTTCCCTGGCAAGGTCGTCGTTATAGATGAGTTCCGTATTCCTGAATGTCCTAGGTGTTTGGCCGAAGAGTTTGCGGATTTTCCTTTTGTGTAACTCGACTTGGTCTTTGAACTCTCTCCGGGAGAAGAGAAAGGCGAGGGAGTGATAGTATGTCTCGTTCAGAAACTCGACGCACCCCGTGTCGGCGAGCCTTTTGAAACCATCGATCACCTCGGGGCAATGGGTTTCCATCTGTTCGAGTACGATGCCTGTGATCGAAAAGGCGACCTTGAAATCCCCTTTGTACTTCCGGACAAGCTCCAGCATCAACCGATTGGCCGGAAGGTAGCACTTCTCCACTACTTTTTTCAGGATTACGGCGTTCTTTTCGTCGTCTTCGTACCTATGATCGCGGTCGATATCGAAGAAGGTAAAATGTCTGTGCCTGCACGGCTGATGGACTTGGAAGTAACAACAAACAGACGGCATGTTTCCCCTCGACAAACGGCTCTCGTCCGACCGGACGAACCTGCTCAGGCATAATATCAAACTTTACCCGCATTGCAAGATTTACAGACTCACGGAATCTGCGATAGAGACACAAGCAATCTGATGAACTCGGCGGTACTCCAGGCTTGCGCGATGCACCCGTTGGGACGGTACGGCGGGTCACCGTCAAAAATCTCGGAAATAAAACCAAGACCAGCATAACGGAAACGGTGCCTATCGAGGGGTACGATAAGCCGGTCCATCAGAAACTTCTTAGACTCTTTTGTGCGGCCATATGTCTTCAGGTAAGCATCACCGAAGGGTCCGATGAGCCACGGCCACACGGTTCCTTGGTGGTAAGCCGTGTCCCGCTGTCCAGGGTCGCCCCTGTACCTCCCGATGTAGGCTGGGTCGGCGGGAGAAAGTGTTCGCAACCCATAGGGCGTCAACAGATCACTGACCACCTTTTTGAGCACGCCCTCACACTTATCGGCATCGATTGCCCTATAAGGGAGCGAGACGGCGATGATTTGATTCGGCCTGACGGACCGGTCTATCCCATCCCCAGTAAATACGTCGGCAAGATAGGACCCGTCTGTCAGCCAAAAGACTTTTTCAAAAGAATCCCTTATGTTGGAAATGGTATCCTTCAAGTCCATATCGCCGTCCTGAAACTTATCCGACAGGTCTTTCGCAATACATAGGGCGTTGTACCAGAGGGCATTGACCTCGACGGCATACCCCGCCCGCGGTGTCACAGGCCTTCCATCCACAAAAGCATCCATCCAAGTCAGTTGCGTCGTAGAGTCGCCCGCGTGCAGCAGCCCGTTTCCGGCCATGTAAATTTCATGGTCCGTCCCTGCCATAAAGCTCCGGATGATCTTCTTCATGACGGGCCAGAATGATTCTTCTATGGTTTTCAAGTCACCCGTATGGTCCAACATCTGCTGAACGGCCCAGAAATACCAGAGAGAACTATCCACGGAATTGTACGCGGCTTTGCCGTCGTCCGTGAAGAAATTAGGCAAAAGACCGCCCCTCTCATGCTCACCGATCGCCTTCAGGATTTCCACTCCATCCCGCGGCCTCCCCGAGCAAAAAGTCAGGCCTGGCAATGAAATCAAAGTGTCCCTGCCCCAGTCAGAAAACCAGTGGTAACCCGCAATGACCGTATTCCGACCGGTCGGCGTCCTGACAGGGAAACACCGACCGGACTGAATCGCGCCCTCCAACATCTTTCGCTCCCCATCGGAGCGAGCTGCCTGCACACAGCTTCTTACTATAGAAGACACCTGTTTGCGGCGATTCTCTTCGTTTTTCCATATCGTCTGAGGATCCGTCTCGCACCCTCGGACGGAGGCCGAGAGATAAACTTCTCGGCCTTGCGCCAACTCCATCTCAAGCAGGCCGGGCATAAACAGATCTTCACGAAAATCATACCCCCTCTCCTGCTCCCGGACGTACTCGAAGTCTTTATACCAAAGGGGCAGAGGCGTAAATTCGGACTCTCCGTCCGTCCGAATGACCAAGCCCGGCATCCCTTCGTACGGCTGAAGCTCGAATCCGTACGCCGTTCGCGAAACATCCCGTCTTATGAAGGAGTTTTCTCTGGACAATCGATGGTGCCCCCGGAAAGCCAGAAATGGTTTCAGTCTCAGGCGGAGGGTCCCGCCGGATTCGCAGGAATAGCGAACCAAAACACACTTCCCTCCTTGAACAAGCATGATCCGCCGGTGGATGACGATACCGCCGGCTTTAAGCAGGAAACGAGGACAGTAGTCGAATTCGTACCCTTGCAGGGCGTGGTTGCTGCCGGGGAAGAAAACACCTGGATATTGGTGACAGGAAAGAAAGACTTCTTCGTTTTTCACAAAAACAGAATCTTCGAACTTCGAAAGGAGGACATGTCTGCCGGGCGGGTCGGCAAGGTTAGGTACAAAGAGTCCATGATATTTTCTCGTATGGCACATCAGGATGGTGCTCGAGGCATAACCCCCGGCGCCGTCCGCTTCGAGCCATTCAAGACTCAAGGACTTGCCGATGTTTCTGCAGATGTCTTCTCCCACCAGGAACTGCATGGCAGCCGCCTTCCCAGGATATTATAGCTCGCCTGAGTTTCCCCGGTTTTCGATATTCCCTCCTTCCGAATGGGAAACTTGCGAAAACTATGACCGTAAACAGGGACGGTGTCAAGGCAATTGTCTTTTTCATTGATGACCTATGAGCCTTATGGTAGTAAGAGCCATGTTGAACGTTGGATTGACAGGTGGTATTGCGAGCGGGAAATCGACCGTCGATATGATGTTCCATGAAAAAGGCGCCTATCTCATCGACCATGATGTCCTTGCCCACCAAGCCGAAGAACCGGACCGTCGTGCCTGGCGAGAGATCGTCGCCTTCTTCGGCCCTGAAATCCTCAACGACGACCGAACGATCAACCGGCGCCTGCTGGGAAGCATCGTCTTCAAAGACAGGGAAAAACGCCGTATCCTGATGGACATCGTGCACCCGATCGTTTTTGAGGATTGGAAGCGCCGGGTCACCGACATCACGCGAAAGGACCCGTCGGCCATCATCATATCCGACATCCCATTGCTTCTCGAAAGAGGCTGGCAGGACGCCGTGGATTCGATCATTCTCATTTACGTATCCCCGGAGGAGCAGATAGGGAGATTGATCACACGCAACGGCCTGAGCAGGGTCGAGGCGGAGGAAAGGCTCAGTTCCCAGATCCCCATAGACGAAAAGGTCCTCTACGCCGATTTTATCATCAACAATGAGGGGCCGCTCGACGAGACCAGAAAAGAAGTGGATAGGGTATGGGTCAAGTTGCTGGATCTTGAAAAAGCCAAAAGACTGAAAGGCAACCACAGCAAGCTTAGAATAAAAAGAAGGTGACTGCCAAAAAGGCAAAGTTCATCGGGAGGAAAGATAATGATCGAAAAAAATGTGGTGACGGATTTCAGTTCCCGCATTTATGAACCTGCGGTCGACCCATCAGCATATGTGCATCCGCTCGCAGCGGTCATCGGCAACGTGACTGTCGGCAGAAACGTGATGGTGGCCCCTGGGGCTTCCATCCGCGGCGATGAAGGGCAGCCCCTTTTCATCGGTGATGACTCTAACGTCCAGGACGGGGTTGTCATCCATGCCCTTGAGACCGAGGCTCACGGCACGCCCGTCGAAAAAAACCTTCATGAAGTCGACGGCAGAAAGTACGCCGTTTATGTAGGAAACAGGGTATCTCTCGCCCACCAGGCACAGATCCACGGCCCCGCCGTAGTACTTGACGATACCTTTGTGGGTATGAAGGTCCTCGCGTTCCGGGCCTATGTGGGAAAGGGCTGTGTCATCGAACCCGGTGCCATCCTGATGGACGGAGTCAGGGTGCCCGACGGCCGTTACGTCCCTGCCGGATCGGTCATCCGCAGACAGGCGGACGCGGACAAACTTCCGGCTATCACCCCCGACTACCCCCTGAAAGACCTCAATAAAGGCGTCGTGCACGTCAACGTAACCCTCGCAAAGGGATATCTTGCATCAGGAAAGTGACCTTTTAAACGTTGTGATACAGAACAGGGCGCCGCGGCCTGCTACAGCCGGCGCCCTGTTGTTGGCTGACCGTTGTGGGTCGACCGGTTAGAGCCCTTTCTTCAATTCATCTACCAGTTTCGGCACGACGTCGTAGAGATCGCCGACTATACCGAGGTCCGAAACCCCGAAGATCGGCGCATTCGCATCGCGGTTGACGGCACAGATGACTTTCGCGTCCCGCAAACCCGTCACATGCTGTATCTGGCCGGAAACACCGAGGCCGATGTAGAGGTCGGGTCTCACCTGGATGCCGGATAAACCGATGCAGCGGCTCTCAGGCAGCCAGTGCATTTCTTCTGTAACCGGCCTTGTTCCTGCTATTTCTCCCCGAAGGACCGTCGCGAGTTCTTCGGCCAGCTTTATATCTTCCTTCTTCTCGAAGCCCCTCCCGACACATATCACGGTCCGCGCTTCTCTTATGTCTTTTGATTCCCTCTCTCTGACTTTTCTTTCGAGAATGGTAACGGCCGATTCGTGAGTTTGAACGATCTCGTCTACATCCCCTTCTTTTACGCGTCCCGAGCCGGCTTCGGCTTTTTCGAAGGTGCCGGGCGGGATGGTCGCCATCGCCGGTCTTGACAGACAGACCACCCTTTGTATGGCCGACCCGCCGTACATCAATCGCTCCATTTCGACCGACTTCTCTCCTTCGTTGAAGACGAGCCTGATACAGTCACTGCATAGACCGGCTTTCAGCCTCTCTGCGATACGTGCTGCCAGTTCTTTCAACTTGTAAGTTGACGCTATGAGGAGCATGTCCGGGTCTTTGCCCTTAACCTCCTCCACAATCGCCGGCAGGAACACATCCAAAGGACCTTCTTGCCCTTTATATTTCAGGACGACCGCCCGGTCTGCTCCGTGCGCAATACAGTCCCGGGCTGCCTGCGCGTCTTGAAAAGCAAAGGCCACGAGAGTAGTCCCATATCTATCGGCCAATGACCTCCCGATACTCAGAAGTTCGAAAAGCTGCTCCCGATTTTCCCCCAAAACCCATACGCCCGCCATTTCCCGCTCCTTATTTTAAGACGCCCCTTTTCTGCAAGGCCGCCACAAACCGCTTAATATCTTCGACTTCCGCCGTGAATTTTTCGCACTCCCGCTCCACCCGTGCGGCCCTGACCGACTTCGTTTTCAGCAGGGGAGGAGGAACGGCCGTCAGTTCATTCTTCCCCACCTTTATCACGGCCTTCTTCGACGCCATGAGCGTATCCTTAACCCCCGGGATCCGCGGCGTCGCGATGTCGGGCAACACAGTAACCAGCGCCGGTAAGGGCAGGGAGTCGACTTCGATGAACCCTTCGACCTTCCGTTCCGCCGTCACCCTTCCTTCTTTAACCGTCAACTTCTGGACATAGGCCGCACAAGGGATGCCGAGAAATTCGGCGAGACGAGGGCCCGTTTGTTGCGAATAGACATCACCCGAGCCCTCACCGCAGATAATCAGATTGAACGGTGTTTTCGAACTGATGACCTGCCCCAGGACCGCAGCAGTCTGAGACGGGTCAAGTCCCCCAAAAAGCGGGTCTTCGGCAAATACCGCCCGGTCAGGGCCGCGCGAAAGGGCGTCCTTGACTCCTTTCGCCGCCTCCGGTGGACCGACGGTCACCGCCGTGACACTGCCACCGCATTCTTCCCTCAGCCGAACGGCGGCCTCGATCGCGTTCCTGTCATATTCGCTTATCTTGTAATCGACGGAAGAAAAATCGAGATCGCCGGATGATGTTCTTCTGATGAATGCCTCATCAACGACCCACTTGAAACAAACAATGATGTCGAGCATGGGAATCCCCTGTTTCTGATATGGACCGAGGGCAGAAGGCCGTTGCAAATTTACCTACAGACTTCTGCCCCGTTCCTTTCACAATTTTTATCTGAGTACATTCCCCGAAATGACCATGCGCTGGGCCTCGGAAGTTCCTTCGTAAATCTCAGTGATCTTGGCGTCCCGCATCAGTCGTTCCACCTTCGCCCCCTTGATGTAGCCATAACCGCCGTGAATCTGCACGGCCTTAATCGTATGGTGCATGGCCTTCTCGGCGGCAAAGAGCTTCGCCATCGAGGCTTCCTTGCTGAACGGTTTCCCCTGATCCTTGAGCCATGCGGCATGGTAAGTCAGAAACCGCGCTGCCTCAAGGTCCGTCGCCATGTCGGCGATCATCCAAGAGATAGCCTGATGTCGGGCAATCGGGTTCCCCATCTGGACACGTTCTTTCGAGTACCTGATTGACTCATCGAGGGCGGCCTGTAAAATTCCTACAGACTGGGCGGCTATCCCCACGCGACCATGGTCGAAACCGGTCATGGCATTCGTCAAACCCGCCCCCTCTTTGCCGAGCAGATTGTCTTTATGGACGCGGCAATCCTTGAACACGACCTCCGATGTCTGGGAGGACCGGAGCCCCATCTTGTGGAAATGCTCTCCGGGAATCAGTCCGGGTGTGCCTCTGGGAATTATGAACGAGCTCATCCCCTTCCGTCCCGCCGCCTTATCGGTCCAGCAGAAAACGAGGTATGTATCGGCCAGGGGCCCGTTGGAGATGAATGTCTTCGTTCCGTTCAGAACGTAGAAGTCACCGTCCTTCGCGGCGGTCGTCGTAGCGGCCATCACATCCGTTCCCGCCCCGGGCTCCGTCAGAACAAAGGCGCCCATATGCTCACCCTTCGCCAGGGGTACGAGATATTTTTTCTTCTGCTCTTCGTTCCCGAACAGCAGGATCAGCATGCAGGCAATACCGACATGGATGGAAACGGTGAAACCGGTGGACGAACAGGACCGCGAAATCTCTTCGACAACTATTGCGTTGGTCAGATAGTCCGCCCCGGAACCACCGTATTGCGTCGGGATCGGGATGCCCATCCACCCGCCTTCCGCCAACTTTTTGAACAATTCAGTCGGATGCCGTTCGTTTTCGTCGATTTCAGCCGCGATAGGTTCCACGTACTTGGCCGCAAACTCCCTGATGTTCTTCCGAATCAATTCCTGCTCTTCCGTCAACTGAAAATTCATCTTACCCCTCCTTCTGTTGATCTATTTCTCGACCTTTTCGCCCGTTCGCTGTCGGATCACCCGAAGCGGTACTGGACGCCGGCATCGCCGTCCGGATAATTCCAGTCGAGCACGTCGCTGCCGCATCCTACCCTGCACGTCCCGCATTCAAGGCACCCGTCTATGGAAAGCGAGATGCCGCCGTCCGACCTCTCCGTGTACAGCCCGGCAGGACAGATCCTGAGTGCGGGCCTCAGACGACCATCCTTCTCCATGCCGGGTCTTATTTTGATATGGGGTTCTTTAAGGGGCTTAAAAACATCCAGCCCCAACTTCACCTTCAATCTCGATTCGTCGCTCATATCTTCATCACTCCTTTCAAATCCATGAAGATCGACCACAATTCTTTGAGACTGAAGCGTCTCTTCACCGTGAGGTAAAGCCTTTCCTTCGGTCCCTCCGGAACCCCGTAAATATCCTTCATTATGCTTCCTATCATCTCGGGATAGTGCCCGAAAAAACGCGGGTTCTCTATCACCCGCGGGGCTTCACGGAAATTTTTCAGGTCCTGTAAGACAAAACTGTCTTCAAGGAGATTCTTGTAGACAGAAAGTCTGCGGGAGCTGAAGTCTCCATCTTCTTTGGCCTGTAGAATCGCCTTGGCGGCGTAGTACCCCGAAGCAAGCGCGTATTCCATGCCCCTTACTGTAAAGCCAACATTCAGCGCGAACCCGGCAGCGTCGCCGGCAGCAAGAACTCCCTCACCGTAAAGCTTGCCGAGGGCATCGTAGCCCCCTTCCGGGATGAGGTGGGCCGAATACTCGACCGTTTCCCCTCCTCTGATGAGTGCGGAAACCTCCGGCCTTTCCTTGAATGAATCGATCGCCGCGGGCGCATCGAGTTCCTCATGTTTCAGCAGGGCATCGATCCCGATAACGACCCCGAGACTGACACTGTCCCGATTGGTATAGATAAACCCGCCACCGAATCTTCCCTTCGTCACTTCGCCGACATAAAGACGGGCGGCCCCTTCATTGCCTTGGAGGCCGAACCGTTCATCGACCACTTCCTTGCTTATCTTGATGACCTCTTTTATTCCCACCGCATAATTTTTCGGCAACGGCGCCGTTCTAAGACCCGCTTTCTCCGACAGAAGAGACAGGACTCCATCGCAAATCACCACCACGTCGGCGCGCAATTCATCTCCACCCGCAATGACACCCACAACCCTTCCTTTTTCCTCGACCAAACCCTCGACTCTTACCTTACTCAACAGAATCGCACCCTTACCCTCAGCCTGCCCTGCGAACCATCTGTCGAATTTTGACCGCAGGATACTGAAGCTCTGGTGTGGTTCCTCTCTCAACTCGTCGCCAGAATAACTCACGGTGACGGTTCGTTCCTTTGCGAGGAGTGAAAAGCCCTCATGAACGATGAACCGCTCGAGAGGAGCCTCATCGAAAAGTCCCGGGAAAAGACCGCGAATGGGATTTAGATAGATGCGCCCGCCGGATACGTTTTTGGCCCCGGGGTAGTCCCCTCTCTCGAGAACCAGCACCTCCGTTCCTTGAGAGGCCAGCGTGTAAGCCGCCGCAAGCCCGGCAAGCCCGGCGCCCGCAATGATCACCTCGAATTTTTCCATTATATTACTGCCCCACAGGTCAAAATGATGGATTGTGT
>CAZRAC010000025.1:0-34287 GCA_964597995.1 uncultured Syntrophaceae bacterium
GGTTCCTGCCGACTACCCTAACATATTTTGTCCAACTTGGGGGGTGCAGTCCAAAAGACGTTCATCAAAACAGCCATCATGGGAACGCAAAATGAAGGGCCGAGTTACTTTTACGCGGTTCCCTTGCTCCTAAAGAGAAATATCGGCTCTTTCCAACCGGAGATGATGCTGGACATCGGGTGCGGCAACGGTGTAAAAACTGTTCACATTGCACGTCAGCTTCATATCGCCCTGAAAAATGTGCATGGGGTCGACATCGATGACAAGGCGCTTGCCGCTTGCCGAGAGGTCTTTTCCGCGGAGAGGGTCGATCTTGAAAAAGAGCGATTGCCATATGCCGATGATGCCTTTGATCTCGTCATCTGCAATCAGGTTCTTGAACACCTGAAACATTACGTAACGGTCATTCATGAGTCGATTCGTGTAACCCGAAAGGGAGGGTATCTTTTTATCGGAATCCCCAATCTCTCACACCTGGCGAACCGGTTATTGCTTCTATTCGGCATCCAACCCATGTGTATGGCCCTGGATGGTCCTCATGTGCGCGGATTTACACACAAGGCTTTCTTGCGTTTGCTCCAGTCCTTTGAGCATACGGAAGTAATCGACCAGATGGGAACGGTGATGTACCCCCTCCCGTTTTTCGCGGCCCGATTCATGACCCGACACTTTGTCGGATTGAGCGGCTATACGTTTTACCTTTTGCGGAAAAGTAATGCCTGATGTGCGGCATCTGCGGCAAGATAAGCCTGAACGGGATAGAGGTCGATCCCGAAGTGATCCGTCGGATGACGGCCGTCCTTTCGCACAGGGGCCCCGACGGCGACGGTGTGTACATACGAAACGGGCCCAGCGTGTCCGTCGGCCTCGGTCACCGGCGGCTTAGCATCATCGACCTTTCCGAGGCGGGCTGTCAGCCCATGCCCAACGAGGATGAATCGCTATGGGTTGTGTTCAACGGCGAGATCTACAATTTTCAGACCCTAAGAACTGCCCTGGAAGAAAAGGGTCACCGGTTTCGCTCCCGAACGGACGCGGAGGTCCTCCTGCATCTTTACGAAGACGAAGGCGCGGCTGGAATCTCGAAATTGAGGGGCATGTTCGCCTTCGCCCTCTGGGATGAAAGGACCGATTCGCTCTTCCTTGCCCGCGACCGCGTCGGGATCAAGCCTCTTGTCTACTACTGGGACGGCCGGACCTTTCTTTTCGCCTCGGAAATCAAAGCCCTCTTGCAGGACCCGACTGTACCAAAGGAGATCGACTGGGAAGCCGTCGAGCTCTATCTCGCTTTCAATTACATCCCGGCGCCCCGCACCGTATTCAAGAACATCCGAAAGCTCAGACCCGCCCATTGGCTTATACTTAAAGACGGAACGGTGAAGGAAGAGCCCTGGTGGGACATCGACGGGGGGGCGGCATCTCCTGATCCCGTCCCGATCGATTACGCGGGTCAGAAGGAACTGCTCTTCGACGCGCTCGACGATGCGGTACGGTCCCACATGGTAGCCGATGTCCCGGTCGGCGCTTTTCTGAGCGGAGGCATCGATTCGAGCATCATCGTGGGCTTGATGAGCCGTCACTCCGACCGTCCCGTCAAGACCTATTCGATCGGTTACAGGGACATGCCCCTCTTTGACGAGACGCGTTACGCCCGGGAGGTCGCCGCCTTCCACCATACGGACCATCACGAGATCGTACTTTCTGTCGGGGACATCCTTTCCGCCGTCCCGGAAGTCCTGGATTCCTTCGATGAGCCCTTCGCCGATTCGTCGGCTATTCCGAGTTTCCTTGTGTCCCGGGAAACGGCACGCAGTGTCAAGGTGGCCCTCTCCGGCGACGGGGGCGACGAGCTCTTCGCCGGATACCGCATGTACGCGGGAGAATACTGGTATTCCTTCTACCGCCACATCCCGGCAACCCTGCGACGCAGCCTCATCGAACCGCTTCTCCTCCGTCTCCCCGATTCGAGAGACAACCTTGTCGCCGACTTCTCGAGGCGGATGAAGAAATTCATGCGTGGCGCCGGGGACACCTTCGAGGGTCGTTTCCTGTCCTGGAACGAGATTTTTGCAAGAGAGCAGCGGGAAGGTCTTTTGCGACGCCGGACGGACGGCAATCCCGATCCCGGCCGGGAACTCCTCAGCACGCGGCTCCGTGAATTTCAAGGCTCCCGGCTCAACCGGATGCTCTACGCGGACTTCAAGGAGACCCTCCCGGGGGACATGCTGCAAAAAGTGGACGCCATGAGCATGCTGAACTCTCTCGAGGTGAGGGTTCCCCTGCTGGACCATCATGTCTGCGAGCTGGCCTTTTCCTTCCACGACGACGTCAAGATGAAAAGAGGCCGCGGCAAGTACATCCTCATCGACACGTTCAAGCACCTGTTGCCCCCTTCACTCCACCGGCGACCGAAGTGGGGCTTTGAGATCCCGATCGGCAAGTGGATGAAGGGTGAATTGAAATACCTGCTTGACGAATATCTTTCCCGTGACCGGATAGAGCGTCAGGGTATATTTCATTACGGCATGATCCATCGGATGGTGCAGGATCTAATGAACTACCGGTCTGATACCTCCTGGCAACTCTGGAACCTGGTCGTGTTCCAGAACTGGTACGAACGGCATATCGGCAGGAGCGGGTGATCCGTCGATGGAACGCATCAAAGTCATCCACGTCATCACGCGGTTCGACAAGGGGGGTTCGGCTGAAAACACCTTTCTGACTGTTATAGGATTGGACAAGCATAAATATGACGTTCTTCTCGTCAAGGGGTTATCGGTGGAATCCGCGATGGGGGAGGAAGAGAGGAAGGCCGTCGATCGCAGTCTTGCCCGGGCGGAACAGGCCGGCGTCAGAATCACAACCGTCCCGGACCTTGTCAGGGATATCCGTCCCGTAAAGGATTGGCGCGCTTTTTGGGAGCTTGTGAAGATTTTCCGCGAAGAGCGGCCGCATATCGTCCATACTCACACCTCCAAGGCCGGCTTCATCGGACGCTGGGCCGCCTGGCTGTCGAAGGTCCCCCTGATCGTCCATACCCCCCACGGCCATGTCTTCTGGGGATATTTCAACCGGCCGACCTCCCTGCTCTATGTGCTGCTCGAGCGATGGACGGCCCGCATCACGGACAGGATCGTTGTCCTGACGGAGCAGGAAAAAAAAGATCACCTTCTTTTTCGCATCGCTCCCGAATATAAATTCGTGGTCATCCACAGCGGTGTCGACCTTGACAGATTTCGCAGCGTCTGCCGGGATCCTGCCCGAATCAAGGAGGACCTTGGTATTCCCTCCCGCGCCGTCGTTGTCGGAACCGTCGGGAGATTGACCCCCATAAAAGGGCACCGCTTCTTAATAGAGGCGGCCCGGGGTATTCTCGCCGAATGGCCCGATACCGTCTTTCTTTTTCTCGGCGACGGCGAACTTGCAGAGGCTCTGCGTTCACTTGCGACCCGGCTCGGCGTATCCGGGAGTGTCCGGTTCCTCGGCTGGCGCCCGGACGTAGCCGAAATCCTCCCTGCCGTCGATATGTTTGTCTTTCCTTCTCTCAACGAGGGCATGGGGAGGGCCGTGGTCGAGGCCATGGCTCTCGGCAAACCGGTTGTCGCGAGCCGGGTTGGTGGGATCATCGATATCGTCCGGGACGGTGAAAACGGACTGCTGGTTTCCCCTGCTGATGCTGACGAGTTGGCCGCGACGATAAGGTCGCTGCTCTCTGATCCCGCCACGAGAGAACGGCTGGGGGAGGAAGGAAAAAGACGGGTGCTTCTATATGACGCTGAAAGAATGGTCCAGAGAATCGATGGCCTATACAGTATCGGCGGAAGGCGGTGATGAGGACCCTTCGATCCGGGGGATCATGACGACGATCGCGGTCAGAAACCAAAAAGGCTCCATGATCCGCACGATGATGAAGGTGTTGGCGCCGATTGCGTGGGTCAGGAGGGCGAAAAATCCGGCAAGATAGCCGAGGGTGATGCCGCTGAAAAAAGGGTCTTCTGTTTGTCTGTAGACGGAATGAGAGACCTTAAAGATAGAACGGAGCAAGAACAAGAACGTAAAAAACCCCAGCAATCCCGTCTCGACAAGGACTCGGGGAAACTGGGCGTCTAAAAAACGGTAACCGGTGACGCCGTAACCAAGGATGGGATGTTTAACCCAGGCCTTCGAGAGAGCCTCTTTCCAGGAGAAAATACGTGATGAAGTGGAGGTATCGATTTTCACTTGACCTATCTCTAATTGCCCTTCTTCGGGCGGCTGGGTGAAAGTGTAGAGTGCCCTATCGACAACGGACTTGGGCAGGATGAACGGCGACAGTAAAACGACGAAAAGCACGGATATGATGAGCACCATTTTCTTCTTACTGAAGACGATGAGTATCAATATCAGAGGCAACAGTGAGAGCCAGGAGCTGCGGGACAGGGTAGCCATGAGTACGATGAGGATCGTCGGCACAAGGATAAGGAGAAAAAGTCTGTACCTGGGTATACCGTTTGTCAACAGCAGGCCGAGAACGAGCGCGAGGATGAAGTCGAGGTATCCTCCGAGGGTGTTCGGTTCGCCCCCTTCACCCTCAAACGGTGCGGAAACCCTCGCTCCCGAGGGGATCTGCGTCATTGAAATGAGACAGACGACAAAGCAGACAATCAGGATAGTCAGGATAAAACGCTCTACCTGCTTTTTCTCCCGGAGGTGATTGACGGCCATAAAGTAGATGACAAAGTACTCAAAGTATTTCAAGACGAAAAAAAAGCCCGGCGCCGGTTTGACCCTGCCCATCATCGCGCCGACCATCGTCGACACGACGCAGGCGATAAAATAGTAGGCAATCGGCCGGTTCAGGGGAGTTTTGAGAAAAAGGCCGAGTTCCTTGTCGATAGCCGCCCGGGTGAACCACCCCAATCCGACCGCAAGGAGCAGGAAGTCGTCGAGCCTCAATGTCAGGGCGCGCCCACGAACCTCCACAAACTCAGTGTGTGTGCCGCCGGCGATAAACTGAGGACCCAGGAGCATGGCGACTATGAGAATGTAAAGTCCGACCTCCGTGTTCAAAAAGCACAGGATGACTAAAATGACGCTGAGTAGGCCTAAAAAGGCGGTATTTACGTTTACATGGGAGATGAACCAACCCGCGAGGAGGGTGGTTAAACTTACGAAGGTAAGAAGGAATAGAACATTCTTATTGACATGGTTCATGTTTTTGCATGGACAAGACTAACGTCGTTCCCCTTTGTCTTTCTTTTCTATTGACTTATCGACCGGTATCCTACGAATGAAGCATCCGGGAAAAGACTCGCCGATGTTGTTTTTGCTGTAATAACGGCGCGCGGCTCCTTCATCGGCAAAACGGCCGATAAAAATCCGGTACCACAACCCCGAATCTTTTAAGGCAACCTTCTGGTAGAAGGCTTCCATTCCTCTTGCTGAGAGGGTCTTCACAAAATCAGCCGCCTCCTCCGGGCGCTGGACGGCCCGGACCTGGATGGAATAAAACACCTCATCCTTTGTCGGACTTTTGTCTCCTTCCTTTCCCGGCGGAACGGATACGGCTTCATGGGCACCTTTAACGACAATGTCGGGATTATTCGCGGGTTCATAAGAGGGTACATCAGGTTTGAGCGCCTGCTGGTGCTGACCACCGTCCGTCCGGGAAAGGGGCTTCTTGACGCCGGCCGCGCCGACCGGCGCCTTGTCTCCGGAGGGATTGAAGTTTTCGAAAGAAGACGAAACCGGATCCAGGAAGTCGAGCTTTAGTAACCCGGCATTGTAAACGACTCCCACAGCGAATAAGGTTGCGGCTACGGCCAATACGAAAAACTTTCCGAAAATTTTCTTGGCTGATTTCTTCCGGCCGTCTGGGGTGCTCTCCGCCTCACTCCTTGCTTGCCCTTCCGCGACTGTGCCTTCAGGTGGCGCGAGAGGTTTCTTTCTCAGGATATCCTTGAGGTGATTGACTCGTTCCTCCACTCTTGCCGAAAGCCTGTCGATCAATCCCCCTTTTTTGTCTTCCACGCCGTAATAACGGTAGTGTTTATAGTCGTAATCCGAAAAATCGGAGCTTATATCGGCCTTGATGCCGTTTAAAACGGTGCCGATGACATTAGCTTGGACGTGGTCAAGTTGGGCTTTGGCGCGGCGTAACGTTGCCCGCGACGTCCTCCCGACGCGGTAAACGATGACGATGGCGTCGGCCCTGGACCCTAGTATGGCGGCGTCCGCTGCGGAGAGGACCGGCGGGGCGTCCATCAAGATGACGTCGTAATTGGACTTTGCCCATTCGATGAGGTCGCCTATGGATTTGGAATTCATGAACTCGGCCGGGTTGGGCGGGACCGTGCCGGACGGGATGATGCTGATGTTGTCTATGCCGGGGGTTTCGAGCAATTCGTCGACGCTGAATCTGCCCATCATCATGTCTGCTATAGTCTTGACCGCGCTATCCCATCCGAGGTTTCCCAGTATGACGTCGGTCAGGCCGGGAGTCTTTTCTATCCCGAACATATGGGCGATGATGGGATTTCTCAGGTCCATCTCGGCAAGAAGGACCCGTTGGCCGGATTGGCCTATTGCGATCGCCAGGTTGGCTATCGTCGTTGTTTTGCCTTCTCGCGGCGTTGCGCTTGTGAAGACGATCGCCTTGATTGCGCGGTCACGACAGGCGAAATTCAGGTTTGTCCTCAAGGCCCGGTAGCTTTCCGCGACGGTCGATTTGGGCACAAAATGGGTTATCAGGCGTGACGCCCGCTCGGCCGTTTCTTCATCTACCTCGCCCGCAGCTTTTTCCGAGAGTAATGATTTGATTTCTTTGAGGTTTATTTGAGGAATGATGCCCAGAACCGGGACGCCGAGGAATTTTTCCACCTCCTCGATAGTGCCGATGGATGTATCGAAAGTCTCGAGCATAAACGCGAAGACCAGGCCGAGTACGAGACCCAGGAGCGTGCCGATTCCCGCAGTTGCCGTTGTCTTTGGCGGGTTCACGGGGCTTGTCGGTTCGAGGGCGGGCCTGATGATCTGGACGTCCTCGACCTTCTCCGCCTCTTTGATGAGTGCTTCCTGATAGCTCTTCTCGAGCAATGAGTAGACGTCCGTATCGACCTTTACGTTTCTTTCCAGCCGTGTCAGTTCAAGGCCCTTTTCGGGAAGGCTCTTGACCTGCCTTTCCGCCTCGTCGATCTTGCTCTTCAGAAACTGGATGTTTTCCCGGAGGGATTTGCTGTAGGCCTCCAGTTGAGCCTTCATGTTCTGGACGACTTCGTGGATACGCTGCTTGATTTCCACGACCTGGGGGTGATTTTCGGTATAGGTGATGAGGAGAGAATCCCTGTCCATCAGGAGTTGAATCAGTCGGTCGTTCATAGATTTATAGACGGGCGGGGCTTCCTCGAGGTAAAAGCTGGTCTTGGACGTGAAGGGCCGGGTCTCAGCCCTGTTCAGTTGACTCAACGCGTTCTGGACCTTTTCGTAATCTACAACCGCCTTTTCGTAGGCTGTTTTGTATGACCCGAGTTGGGCCATCAAAGACCCGGCGGTGGAGTCTACGGAGATGAGCTTCTGCTTTTCCCGGTAGTCACGGACGGCTTCCTCGGAATTCTTCAGCCTTTCCTTGGCTATCTTGAGTTGTTCTTCGACGAATTTTTTTGATTCCGTAGTTCGTTTATTGAGTTCCGCCGTTCTTTGTTCTTTGTAGACAGAGACCAGGGTGTTCGCCAGGCGCTGCGCGAAGCGGGGGTCATCGGCAGTGACGTGGACGTTTATGATCGAGCTCTGGGCTTCCTGCTCCGTCTCGACCATGCCTTTTAACTTGTTTATGATGCCGAGGTACTCGGGGTTGTTTCTGATCTCCTCGGCCGTGAGGTCCTGCGGGATCAACCCGAGCTTTTGGGCTGTGGCCTGTATCACCGGGTAACTTTTGATGATGGCCATCTGGGTTTGCATATTGTCTCCCGGAGAGTAGGAGAACAAAAAGAGGCCGGAGGCAGGGCTGAACCTCTCGAATTTTACGGCGGCGCTCGCTTTGTAGAGGGGTGTAGGTGACCCGATGACGGCAAAGATGAAGCTGAAGAATCCCAAGGCGATTGTCGTGAAGAGGACGATAAACTTTCTTTTTTTGACGATTCGCCAGTATTCTCTCAGGTCAAGGTCGTATTGCGCCATTACGTGAAGTTCATCCGGGGTAGATGCGGAGGCTTAGAAGTTGTTGAGCCTCATCCAGTTAATGTTCATGTAGGCATCTCTATACCGTGAGGGGTAGAAGAGGTAATCGAGAAGGGGTGTCGTATTGATGATGAATTCGTTGACGTCGCCGATCGCCGTCCTCGGTACGTAGACCACGTCGCCGTCCATCAACAGGACGTTCTGACTCAGGTCGCCCCTCTTCACGATATCCCAGTAGTTGACGGAAAGGATGAGCGGTTTGCGGTTCCTCTCCTTGTAACCCCTTATGATACGTATGTCTTCTTTGATCGCCGTTCGCGTAAGGCCGTTCGAGATTGAGATCGCCGAAAGAAAATCGGCGGCGTCTTTCAGCCGGTAGACGCCCTCCATGTTGACCTCTCCGAAAACATAGATACGTTCGCCGAATATGGGCAGCTCGGGAACCGTCACGAGGTCCCCGTCATCCAGGACGACGTTCTGGGACATGTCGCCCTTGAACATGGCGTCGTAGAGGTTGAGGGTATATTTCTTGCCTTTCCTGACTAACTCGACATGTTTCATGTCCGCGTCGCCGGTGGAAACAGCTCCGTATCCGGCATACCCAGATGTTGACTTTGACGGAGGAACACGGCCGACGATGGGTCCGCCGGCGAGGATGATCAAGTCGAGGACCGTCATTTTCCCTTTAAGGTTGTACTTGCCGGGGCCTGAAATCCCCTGCTGGAGTACGTTGATCTGCCCCGAAAGCAGGGCGGACTTGGACTTGAACTCCTTTACCGTGACTTCGATGCGAGGTACGCGGATGTACTTTTCCAGGGCCCTTGTCAAGGCCTCGCGTATCTCCGAGGTGGTGAGGCCGCTAACGGTTAGGTCGTCGATGAACGAGTAAGATATCTTACCGTCGGGCCTCACCGTTGTCTCGTAAGGCTTTGGGTTAGGTCCTTCCCAAAAGTTGATCATAAGAACATCGCCCGGCCCGACGATGTACTCGGGGTAACCGCGCCGCTCTGTAAACACGGAGTTCTCCGTGGCCTGGGCCATCCTCTTGATTTCCTCCAAGGTATAGGCCATCACCTTTTCTTTTTGTACGGCATGTACCTCTTCGGTGTCGAGGTATTGATGGACAGGCAAGGCTGTGGCCTTGAAACCGCCGTAGCAGGCGGTAAGGCAAAATGTGGCAACGATCACGACGAGGAGCCTGTTCTTTGTACCTGACATGATAACCTCTACGTGAAATCTACCATTGATAACGTTTCAATTACAATAAAAACTTTCATAATGATATCGGCCCTAAAGGGGATTTCATCCACCTGTCGGCCGCCCATCAACCGGTCAATGCTGCACTCCGAACTCCCGTAAGATTTTCGCCAGGGCCTCTTCGACGGTCGACTCTACTGCAAGGAGGCGCTCAGGGGTCTGGGCCTCGAAACGCAGGACCAGTGCCGGCTGTGTATTTGATGCCCGTACCAGACCCCACCCGTCCGGAAAAGGTATGCGAACCCCGTCGATATCGATTACAGGGTACTCATTTTTGAAGTGATCCTTCAATCTGTCGACGACCAAGAATTTGATGTCGTCCGGGCAATCACGACGGATTTCGGGGGTGCTGTATGTCTTCGGCACGTCGGCCAGGATCTCGCTCAACGGCCTCTCCGTTTTGGACAGTATCTCGAGCAGGCGTACCATTGCGTATATGGCATCATCATAGCCGTAGTACCGGTCGGCAAAGAACATATGGCCGCTCATTTCTCCTGCAAGGAGGGCCTTTTCTTCCTTCATCTTACTTTTGATCAAAGAATGGCCGGACTTCCACATGATCGCCCGACCTCCATGACGTTCTATGTCGTCAAAAAGTTTTTGCGAGCATTTGACCTCGCCGATGACCGCGGCGCCCGGTCTTTCGCTCAGGATGGCACGGGCGAACAGCAACAGTATTTCATCGCCGTAAAGGATATCACCCTTGTCTGTGACTACGCCGATGCGGTCCGCGTCACCGTCGAAGGCGACGCCGACGTCGGCGCCCTGCTCTTTAACGAGTGTGACGAGGCTCTCTATGTTCTCGGGAACGGTGGGGTCGGGGAAGTGATTGGGAAACCTGCCGTCAACTTCGCAGAATAGGGGCATGACCTTGCAGCCAAATTTCTCAAGGATTGGGAGGGCAAAATAACCTCCGACGCCGTTTCCCGCGTCGAGAGCGACGCTCATGCCGGGTTTAACTTCTACGCTTCGGACAAGATAATCCTGGTAATCAGGGGTAATGTCCCGCTGCCAAGAGGAACCTTTCCCGAAGAGGTATTCTTCTTTTTCCATCAATCTCCTCACATCCTGGATTTCCTCGCCGTAGATAGTATCAGGCCCGACGCAGATCTTGAATCCGTTGAATTCAGGCGGGTTGTGGCTTCCGGTGACCATGACGCCGCCGTCCGCCTGTAATCTTCTGATAGAGTAGTACAGCATGGGTGTGGCGCAAAGGCCGATATCGATCACCTCCAGCCCTGTAGACATCAACCCTCGTTTTACAGCCTGTTGGTAGGACTCCGAACTTAGCCGGCAATCACGGCCGAGGGTCATAGTCTTTACACCGCGTCGGGCCGCGTACGTTCCGACCGCCCTGCCCAGTTCATAGACAAAGTCGTCGTTCAAATCCTCTCCGACGACACCCCGGACGTCGTATTCCCTGAATACTTTAGGATTCATGAAGGGCCCCTTTCCTTATTGTGCAGGAAATACTTAACATATCCGGGAGTCAATCACAAAAAAATTCTGTTTTTTCCCTCGCCGAGGCCGCATAGTTACGTTGGGGGCGGAACCGGAGCGATGCGCCCTTAATCCCCCAGGCCCCTCGGAGCGGCACATTTTTCCTTGAAGTAATGCCGACTTTAAGATATACGGTAGCGACAGATGGGCGGTTAACTCAGCGGGAGAGTGCTACCTTCACACGGTAGAAGTCACTGGTTCAAATCCAGTACCGCCTACCAAGAAAGATACGAAGGGGCTCACGATTTCGCGAGCCCCTTTCCTGTTTTTTCTCAGAGATTCGACTCATGGTTACGGGAAAAGATATCAAATTTTTTTTGATGCTGAAGCTGTTGACGGGCCCAGTCTATCATTTCCTAAACTTCTATGCGAAGACGATCAGACTAACCTTTGAAGGGGCGGAGGTTCCGCTGAACCACCTTAAAAACGGCGGGTCCGTGTTGATTGCCTGCTGGCATCAGCGGTTCTTCGGCGGCTTCTATTTTCCCGGGGTATACAAACTTGAGCCCTGCATAATGATCAGTCAGAGTAAGGACGGGGATTTCATCGCTACTGTAGTTCAACGCATGGGGTGGAGGCCGGTCCGGGGGTCGAGTACAAGGGGCGGAAAGCAGGCGATGAAGAAGATGATAGAGGCCATGGCGAGGCTGAGGGTCGGCGCCCACATCGTTGACGGGCCGCTCGGCCCCCCCCATGTGATCAAACCGGGGTTGATATCGATCGCGCAAAATGCGGGAGCAGTCATCTGCCCAGCCTACATTACCTATGAGAAACCCATGATTTTCAACAGCTGGGACCGGTTCATGATCCCTAAACCATTCAGCAGGGTCCACATCCGGTTCGGGAGGCTTACGGCGGTTCCCGAAAGCCTCGACGTCGGCGAATTCGAGAAACTCCGGGAAGAACTAGAATCGGAGATCATCAACGGGTACGCCGAGGCCGACCGTTACTGGGTTGAAGAGAAAAAGAGGAAGGCTTGAGCTTCAGGGGGACACCGACATCCTGACCGTACCGCCCCGCCCGAGGATGTCATGGAGGTGGATGTAGCCCTTCACGCGCCGTTCATCATCGACGACCACGAGTGTAGTGATTTCGTCTCTCTCCATCGACTCAAGCGTTTCTGCAAGAGAAAGATTTTCATCGACCGTCTTCGGCGATCGGGTCATCAGTTCGTCGACGGTTCTGTTCCCAAAGTCCTCTCCCCGTTTGACGCATCGCCGAATATCGCCGTCCGTAAGTATCCCCTGCAATCGTCTCTCGCCGTCCACGATGAGGACGAATCCGAGGTTTTTTCTGTCGATTTCTTCCACGGCGGCGATGGCCGGAGTCCCGGGCATAACCGTGGGCACCTGGTCCCCGCCGACCATGACGTCTTTGACCCGGGACATCAGGCGCCGTCCGAGCGAACCCCCGGGATGAAAACGGTAGAAGTCTTTTTCGTTGAATTGCCGCCTGTTGACGAGGGCAACGGCGAGGGCGTCTCCCATGGCCAGCGCCGCCGTCGTGCTCGACGTAGGTGCGAGCCCGAAAGGACATGCCTCCCTGTCGACGCCGACATCGATGACGATATCGCTCCGACGGGCAAGTGTCGATTCCGGGTTCCCCGTGAACGCGATTAGAGGCACACCCCTGTCGCGGATGTTGCCGATAAGCGTGTTTAATTCATGGGTCTCCCCGCTGTTGGAAATGGCGAGCAGGATGTCGTCTTTGGTGACGATACCGATGTCTCCGTGCATGCCCTCGACGGGATGGATGAAGTGGGCTGGCGTGCCCGTACTGGTCAGGGTGGCCACAATCTTTTTCCCGATCAGTCCTGATTTCCCGATTCCCGAGACGATGACCCGTCCCTTGGAGTTGTATATAAGGTCGACGGCCATGGTAAAGTTGCGGTCGATCCTTTCCCTGAGGCTGAGGATACTATCCGCCTCAACCCTTAAAACCTCTTTTGCCTGTTCCAGGGTGTCTTTGTCCATCTACCTTCGAATCAAATCAACAATGGAGCATTATAAGTAGTCGCTATTCATCGATGGGCGAGGATTACCAGATTCGCTCCGGCAATACAAGTCGTATTTAGGCTACGGAATGCTCGGCGAAGGGGTTCACCGTACGATTAACTCGGAGACGAATGGGCGGATGACGTCGGCAATCGAGGCGAATGTTTCTTCCGGGTAATTTCTTTCGTTCAGGAAAGCCGGGTCGAGCGTCTTCGAGGGGACAAAACGCTGGAGTGCAAACCGTCTTGCTCCCGAGATGGTTCGGGCTATATCGGTCAGGTCGTCGGGGGAGAGAAGGCACGGAACAACTGTTGTTCGAAATTCGTAATCCACGCCGGAAGACATCACACACTCGATGCTTTCCCTGATATCTTCCTCCCTGATCCCGGACCTCGTTATCTCGCGGTACCTGGCGAGAGGAGCCTTTACGTCGAGGGCGATGTAATCGACGAGACGCGAGTCGATCAGTTTCTTCAGGACTTCGGGATGCGAACCGTTGGAGTCGACCTTCGTCAGGTAGCCCATCGTCTTCAGTTTTTCGAGGAAAGAAAAGATGTCCGGCTGCAGTGTTGGTTCGCCGCCGGTAACCGTCACCGCGTCGAGCTTCTTTTTCCTCTTTTCCAAAAAAGAGAAGAC
Source organism: uncultured Syntrophaceae bacterium (assembly GCA_964597995.1). GTDB lineage: Bacteria > Desulfobacterota > Syntrophia > Syntrophales > UBA4778 > UBA2207. Next base: position 13,542 of record CAZRAC010000025.1, read on the forward strand.
ATCGGATTCTGTTATCGTCGGTCCATACGCTTCCGGGTCGACGAGTTCGCGGTTGTGACAGTAAGGACAGCGGAAATTGCAGCCCTGAGTAAAAACTATCGCGCAGATCTTTCCCGGATACTCTATCAGAGAAAACTTCTGCAATGCCCCGATATTCATACTCTCAAACGGTAAAGACCTTCCTCAGCCTGAATTCGGCCTGCTTCCCTTTGTTCCATTGTTTGACGGGACGAAGATACCCTACCACACGGGAAAAGACCTCACAAGGGGTAGAGCAGTTCGGACATGTCTCGTGTTCGCCGCTCAGATAGCCGTGGGTCGTGCATACGCTGAAGGTTGGCGTAAGCGTGAAATAGGGGAGCCGGTAATTTTCGCATATCCGACGGACGAAATGTTTGATGGCCTCGGCGTTCGGTATCCGTTCACCGATGAACCCGTGAAAGACCGTTCCCCCCGTGTACTTAACCTGGATATCGTCCTGGAGGTCGAGGGCTTCGAATATGTCGTCGGTGAAATTGACCGGCAGATGGGTAGAGTTTGTGTAGAAGACCTCGGGAGGTCCGTCGCCGTTTCCCTTTCCGTTGGCGAAAACCATGTCGGCGTACTTCTCCCGGTCTATTTTTGCGAGGCGGTACGAAGTTCCCTCCGCTGGAGTCGCCTCCAGATTGTAATTGTTCCCCGTCTCTTCTTGAAATTCGAGCAACCGGCCCTTCATGTGGTCGAGGACCTTCATCGCGAAGGCCTTTCCCTCGGGGTCGCCTATCGTCTTGCCCAGCAGATTCATGCAGGCCTCGTTCATCCCTACCAGGCCGACGGTCGAAAAATGATTCTTCCAGTAGCTGTCGAATCTCTGCTTTACGCTCCTGAGGTAGTATTTTGTGTAGGGGTAGAGGTTCCCTTCGGTGAACTTCTCCAGGACTTTACGCTTTATCTCCAGACTCTCTTTTGCGAGCAGCATCAGTCTGTCAAGGCGGTTAAAAAAATCCCCTTCATCCTTGGATAGATAACCTATCCGGGGCATGTTGATGGTGATGACGCCGATCGACCCTGTCTGAGGGTTTGAGCCGAAAAGGCCCCCGCCCCGGGAGACGAGCTCGCGGTTGTCGATCCGCAGGCGGCAACACATGCTCCTGGCGTCCTCGGGGTGCATGTCGGAATTGACGAAGTTCGAAAAGTACGGCACCCCGTATTTCGCCGTCATCTCCCACAGGTGATCCATGTTGCGGTTATCCCAGTTGAAATCTCTCGTTATGTTATACGTAGGGATGGGGAAGGTGAACACCCGACCCTTGGCGTCCCCCTCGGACATAACTTCCAAAAAGGCCTTGTTGAAGAGGTCCATCTCTTCCTGGAAATCCCGGTACTGGGCATCCTGGGGCTTTCCGCCGATGATGACGTCCCTGTCGGCAAAATAACGGGGCACTGTCAGGTCGAGCGTTACGTTTGTGAAAGGGGTCTGGAAACCGACGCGGGTCGGCACGTTGATGTTAAAGATGAATTCCTGTAAAGCCTGCTTGATTTCCCTGTAGCTGAGGCCGTCGTACCGGATGAAAGGGGCGAGCAGGGTGTCGAAGTTCGAGAAGGCCTGGGCCCCGGCGGCCTCCCCCTGGAGTGTGTAGAAGAAATTGACGACCTGACCAAGGGCGCTGCGCAGGTGTTTGGCAGGGCGGCTTTCGACCTTTCCCGACGCCCCCTTGAACCCTTCCACAAGAAGGTCCGACAAATCCCATCCCACGCAGTACACCGACAGGAGACTCAGGTCGTGGATGTGAAAATCGCCCTCGACATGAGCCTTCTTAACCTCGGGAGGGTAGATCTCATTCAACCAGTAGACCTTGCTGAGCTCGGAAGAGATGTAGTTGTTCAGACCCTGGAGCGAATAATCCATGTTGCTGTTTTCGTTTATTTTCCAGTCTGTTTTCTTTAGGTATTGGTCGACGAGGTCGACCTCCATTTTATTGGCCAGTTCTCTCAACCTTGCGTGCTGGTCGCGGTAGATGATGTAGGCCTTGGCGGTCTTCCGGTAGATGGAGGAGAGGAGGACTTCTTCCACGATGTCCTGGATTTCTTCGACCGTCGAGACAGAACCGTCAAAAAGTCTTTCCGCTACGGCAAGGACCTTTATGGTCAGCTTCCTGGCCACGGCCAGGTCGAATTCTCCGGTCGCCGCCCCGGCTTTGGCGATAGCGTTGGTGATCTTTTCTGCGTCGAATTTGACGATCCTGCCGTCTCTTTTCTTTATTCTGGTCAGCATGGAAATCCCCTTGTGTGGTGTTGTCCTTGAGGTAGGCCTGTCATTGATCCCCAATATGTTGGGGTCAATACTAAGCATAATACAATATGTAGTGCAAGAAAAAAATGACACCGAGAAATACCGTCATCGCTGATCTCGAAAAGGGGATTCTTGAAGGAGCTGAAAATTCTGCGGATTTGAAAAAATTCGCCTGATATGATGAGGAAGAATTTGATTGACTATGGTTTTGCCATCGATTATTCATGAGCCATGAGATAAACGTCAAGTCGGGAAGATCATGAAAGAAAGGTACTTTTACATCCATACATTCGGATGCCAGATGAATGTTCAGGAGTCTGGGCGAATCGCAGATATTTTGCGGCGCGACGGCTACCTGAAGACGAACGATGTCCGGAAGGCCGACGTACTCATAGTCAATACCTGTAGTGTCAGAGAGAAGGCCGAACAGAAGGCATACAGCCTGATCGGACGTCTGAAAGACATGAAAAAGGGCAAACCGGGCCGGATCCTATGCATAGGAGGGTGTGTAGCCCAGCAACTGGGCGAAGATCTTCTCAGAAAAACGCCCGGCGTCGACGTTGTTTTCGGCACCCATCATGTCCACAGGGTTTCCGAGCTGATCCGCCGCTTCAAAGCCTGCGGTAGGCCCGTTGTTGAGACCGCGTTCCTTGATGGCGATGAAACGATCAACATCGACGGCGAAGCCACGCCGGATGAGGGCGCCGTAAGTGCCTATGTCACTATCATGCAGGGGTGCAACAATTTTTGTTCTTTCTGTGTTGTGCCGTACCTACGCGGCCGTGAAAAGAGCAGGACGCAAGAAAACATCCTGGATGAGGTGAGGCGCTTGGCGGCAAGGGGGATAAAAGAGGTGGTGCTTCTTGGGCAGAACGTGAATTCCTACGGAAGGTCGTCGAGAAACGGAGCCTCTTTTCCCGGGCTGCTGCAGGAAATCGGGGCGATCTCGGGCGTCGAGAGGATAAGATTCACGAGTTCTCATCCGAAAGACCTTACGGACGAAATAATCGGCTGCTTCGGCCGGATAAAGGCCTTGTGCGAGCACATCCATCTTCCCGTGCAGTCGGGCTCCGACAGGATTTTAAACCGGATGAACAGGCAATACACCCGGAGCGACTACATTGAAATGGTCGGAAAGCTCCGGGCAGCGGCACCGGGTATCAGTATCACATCGGACATGATCGTCGGATACCCCGGGGAGACGGAAGACGATTTCGAGGATACGCTGTCTTTGATGGAAACCGTCCGGTTTGACGGGCTTTTTTCCTTTAAGTATTCCGACCGCGGCGGTACTTTGGCGGCCTGTCAGCGGGACAAAGTGGCCGAGGAAGTAAAGAACGTGAGATTGACGAGACTTCAGTCTTTGCAGGACACTCACACGCTCGAGATAAACAAGGCCTTGGAAGGGAGAACGGAGGAAGTCCTCGTAGAAGGGATCAGCAAGAACGCAAACCAAGACGTCAGCGGTAGGACGAGGACGAACAAGATAGTCAATTTTCGGGGGTCGGTAGAGTTGATTGGCAAGACGGTTAATGTTACGATAGTGAAAACCTACAGGCACTCCCTGAGAGGTGAAATGATCTGAAAAGGAGGTTGGGGAATGCTTATCCAGATGAAAGTGGCAGGATTGACGATAGATCCTCTTACCAATACGCCGATCGTCATCTTGAAAGACCTGGCCGAGAGCAAGGCCTTGCCCATATGGATAGGGCTTTTCGAGGCCAGCGCGATTGCGACGGAGTTGGAGAAGATCGAATTTTCCCGGCCCATGACGCATGACCTCCTCAAACAGGTGATAAAGGGCCTCGACGTGAGCGTGACTATGATTGAGATAAATGACCTCAGGGACAACACTTTCTTTGCCGTCATTCACCTACTGAAGGAAGGGACGTCCATCAAAATAGACTCGAGACCCAGCGATGCCATCGCTCTTGCCCTAAGAGCGGATGCCCCTATATTTGTCGATGAAAAGGTGATCGAGAAGTCGCGGAACATCGATTTTGACAAGAAGTACGTCAATGCCGATGACCTCAAGAAGGATAAATTGAAGGAGTTTCTCGAAAACCTTTCACCTGACGCCTTCGGAAAATACAAGATGTAGGCTTTGGTGTTTTTATGAAAGAAGAGGTCCGGCGCCTTTATCTCAAATCAGGGGATCAAGTCCGGCACCTGAGGTTTCCGGAATGGGGGTTTGGCGTGGTCATAGAGGAATGGAACTCACAGATTCTCGGGGGTATTTCTTACGTAAAGATAACGTTCAGAGATGGTCAAACGAGGATATTTGACAATAATTTCGCCAATTCCTGCTGTTGTTATTACGCGGGGATAAGGCGATGCTGAATGATTGACCTTCCGCCACGAAGCGCTTGAAATAGCTTGATTTTCAAACTATTTTTGGTGTAACTTCGTGGCTATTATTTTTAATCGGGGTTTGCCGGTGGATGACCTGAGAAGGGCCGTCGAGGATTTCAGAAGACATCTTGAAGAGGAGAAGGCCTTTTCTGCGTACACACAGAAAAGTTACATGACGGACCTTCAACAATTTGTGGATTTTATGGAGCGACCGGGTACGGCCGGCGCTGCAGGGGTTGAATCGCTCACCATGATAGAGCCTTCTGACGTAAGAGGCTTTCTCGTCGATCTTTACAAAAGGAAAGTGCGAAAGAGCAGCATATCGCGCAAGGTCTCGGCCCTTAGGTCATTTTTCAAGTTCCTTGTCAGGGAAGGGAAAATCAGGATAAACCCGGCGGAGGCCGTTCAATCGCCGAAGATAGAGCGCTATCTGCCCACGTTTCTTCAGGTCGACGAGATGTTCACGTTGCTCAACACGGAGTTCAACGACGATGTCTTCGGTTGGCGGGACAGGGCGATCGTCGAGCTCTTTTATTCATCGGGGATTCGGGTCGGCGAGCTTGTCGGTCTGAACCGTAAAGATGTCGATTTGAAGGAAGGACTTCTTAAAGTCAGGGGGAAGGGCAGGAAGGAGAGGATCGTCCCTTTCGGCCGGCCTGCCGCGGCCGCGCTGGAATGCTATCTAGATAAAAGGGACGGCGCTATGGCCGCGCAGGGAGATAAGAAACTTGATGATCCGGTGTTTCTGAACCGGTGGGGTAAGAGGTTGACGACGAGGAGCGTCAGTCGGATTGTGAACAAATACGTCGCGCTCAGCGGCATCAAGAAAAGAATCGGTCCCCATTCGTTGAGGCATACTTTCGCAACGCACCTCATGGATGCGGGGGCAGACCTGCGGGTCATCCAGGAGCTTTTGGGTCACCAAAGTTTGTCCACGACGCAAAAATATACGTCATTGACCGTTAATCGCCTCCTTGATGTTTACGACAGGGCTCATCCGCGGGCTAAGGAGGTAAAGAAGGAGAAGTGAAAATTACCGGTACGACCATCATCGCCGTCAGGCATAAAGGCAAAGTGGCCGTTGCGGGTGACGGACAGGTCACGATGGAAGCGACGGTCTTGAAGCACGGAGCGAAAAAAGTGCGCCGCTTGTACCACAACCAGGTCATCGTCGGTTTCGCCGGTGCGACCGCTGACGCCTTTACCCTTTTTGACCGTTTTGACCAAAAACTGGAACAGTACGGCGGCAATCTGTTGCGGGCGGCGGTCGAGTTGACGAAAGATTGGCGTACGGACAGGGTCCTCAGGCATCTGGAGGCCCTGATGATCGCCGTCAGCAGCGAATATTCGCTCATCATTTCCGGTAACGGCGATGTCATCGAATCGGACGACGAGGTGATGGCCATAGGGTCCGGGGGTCCTTACGCCCTCGCGGCGGCTAGGGCACTGATCGGATATTCCGACCTGAGTGCCGTAGAGATCGCCCAGGAATCGATGCGAATCGCTGCGGATATCTGTATTTATACGAACAGGAACATAACCCTCGAGGAACTCGACACGAACAAGGAGCCTGGGGGAAAGGTCAGGAAGACCGGGTTGAAGAGGCAGGTTTGACGCAGGAGATTTATGGGCATGAAGTCGGGAAATTTAACTCCAAAAGAAATCGTCGCTGAACTTGACAAGTACATCATCGGCCAGAACGAGGCGAAACGGGCTGTCGCCATAGCATTGCGAAACCGTTGGCGCCGCCAGAAAGTCTCGCCTGAATTGATGGATGAGATCGCCCCGAAGAACATCATCATGATCGGACCGACGGGTGTGGGTAAGACGGAGATCGCAAGGCGATTGGCAAAGATCGACAAATCGCCCTTTCTCAAGGTAGAGGCGTCTAAATTCACGGAAGTCGGGTATGTCGGACGAGATGTAGAGTCGATGGTCCGGGACCTAGCCGACCTCGCGGTGAATGCCGTCAAGCAGGAGGAGACCGAGAACGTCATGGCCAAAGCCCGTGAGATCGCAGAAGAACGCATCCTGGACATCCTGCTGCCGTATCGACCGCCGGAAAAGAAGGCCGTAGGAGGGATGGCGATGCAAGGCGAAGCGCCCGAGGACGACGTGAGTGCCCATAATTCCACGCGGGAAAAGCTCAGAAAGCTGCTCAGAGAAGGAAGGCTTAACGACAGGACCGTGGAAGTAGAAGTGACTGAAAGTCGGGGCGGGGCCATTCCGATGATAGAGATCTTTACATCCTCCGGCGTAGAGGACATGGGACTGAATATCAAAGATATGTTGGGTAATCTATTTCCTCAGAAGAAGAAGGTCCAGCGCATGAAGGTCCCGGAGGCCATGGACGTTATCGTCCAAGAGGAGGCTCACCGGCTGGTCGACATGGACAAGGTAACGAAGACGTCGATAAGGAGGGTGGAGGAATCGGGCATCATTTTTCTCGACGAGATAGACAAGATAGTGGGAAGCGACTCCCCTCACGGCCCCGATGTTTCACGAGAAGGTGTCCAGAGGGACCTCCTGCCGATAGTGGAGGGTTCTACAGTCAACACCAAGTATGGGATGATAAAGACGGACCATATCCTTTTTATCGCCGCCGGCGCCTTCAGCTCCACGAAGCCCTCAGACCTGATACCGGAGCTGCAAGGACGGTTCCCCATACGCGTCGAACTGGATTCTCTTGAAAAAGAAGACCTCATGAGGATTCTGACGGAACCGAACAACGCCCTTGTGAAGCAGTACATAGAGATGATGTCGACGGAGTCCGTGAAGGTCGTTTTCACCGACGATGCGATCTCCGAGATAGCGGAGGTCGCGGCGATCGTCAACGAGAGGACCGAGAACATCGGAGCGAGGAGGCTCTACACCGTGATGGAAAAGCTGTTCGACGAGATCGCCTTCGATGCCCCGGAGCTGTCAGGGAAGAAGATCACTATCGACGCGAAATACGTTCGCGAGAGGCTGAGCGACATAATCGAGGACGAAGACCTTACGAGGTACATCCTCTGAAGTCCGGGAATCCCTGTGGGGTGATCATGAGTGACGTGAGAAAATCGATGGAGCGGGCTGATATTCTGCTAGAAGCCCTGCCGTATATACAGCATTTTTACAACAAGACGATTGTGATCAAATACGGCGGGCACGCCATGGTGGATGAGGAGCTGAAAAATCACTTTGCCCGCGACATGGTGTTGATGAAATACATCGGGATCGACCCGGTGGTAGTCCATGGCGGGGGCCCGCAGATCGGGAGTTACCTGAAAAAACTCGGAAAGGATTCGAAATTCATCCAGGGGATGAGGGTGACCGATGAGGAAACCATGGACATCGTAGAAATGGTATTGGTGGGGAAGGTCAACAAAGAGATCGTGGGCTTGATCAATCACCACGGCGGGAAAGCGGTCGGGTTGAGCGGTAAGGACGGAAGTCTGATCCAAGCCGAAAAGTATTACCTGAATGAGGAAAAAGCAAAAGACACACCGCCTGAGATCATCGACATCGGCCTTGTGGGTAAGGTGGCGGCCATCGACGCGAACCTCATCGTCTCTCTCGCGAAAGACGGTTTCATCCCGGTCATCGCCCCGACCGGCGTCGGCGCGAAGGGCGAAACATACAACATCAACGCCGACATAGTGGCGGGTGAAGTGGCCGCGGCACTGAAGGCGGAAAAGCTCGTTCTCCTGACGGATGTGGAGGGGGTGATGGATGAGAAGAAAGATCTCATCAACACCATGGACGGCGGGCGGGCTTCAAACATGATAGAGAACGGGACGATCGCCGGCGGCATGTATCCCAAGGTGAAATGCTGTCTCAAGGCCTTGAGACAGGGTGTTAGGAAAACGCACATCATCGACGGGCGATTGAAGCATGCCGTATTGCTCGAAATTTTCACCGACAGGGGCATCGGGACCGAGATAGTTCTGTAGGAAAAGGAAGGTTTCTGAGGATGAGCACGGAAGAACTGATAGCCCAGTCCAAAAGATATATAATGAACACCTACAGACGATTCCCGATCGTCCTCGTGAGAGGTGAGGGCATCCGGGTATGGGACAGTGACGGTAAGGAATACCTCGACTTCGTCGCCGGGATCGCCGTGTGCAGCCTCGGACATGCTCATCCCAAGGTCGTGGCGGCCATCAAAAGGCAGGCGGAGATTCTGTGTCATGTCTCCAACCTCTATCACATCGAGCCGCAGGTCCGCATGGCAAAGCTGCTGGTTGAGTGCTCTTTCGCAGACAAGGTGTTTTTCTGCAACAGCGGTGCAGAAGCCAACGAGGGTGCGATCAAACTAGCGCGAAAGTACGGCCGTGAAAAATTGGGGAAAGACAGATACGAGCTGATCACCATGAAAGGGTCCTTTCACGGAAGGACCCTGGCGACGCTTACCGCGACCGGTCAGGAAAGATTTCACGCAGGCTTCGAGCCGCTCCCCGCGGGATTCAGGTACGTGCCTTTCGACGACCTTCGATCCCTTGAAGAAGCGGTGACTGAGAAGACGGTCGGAGTTTTGGTGGAGCCCATCCAGGGAGAGGGGGGGGTCAGGGTACCGACCGAAGATTATCTGCGGGGGGTGCGCAAAATCTGTGACGAGAAGAAAATCCTCCTCATCCTCGACGAGGTCCAGGTCGGGATGGGCAGGACCGGACCCCTTTTCGCCCATGAAGATTACGGGATAAAACCGGACATAATGACGCTGGCAAAGGCAATGGGAAACGGTTTTCCTGTGGGGGCGCTTCTCGCCACAGAAGAGGTGGCTGATGCTTTTGTGCCGGGGACCCATGCCTCGACCTTCGGCGGGAACCCGCTGGCGATGGCCGCCGCCGTTGCCACACTGCAGACCATCCTTCATGACGGCGTACTGGAAAACTGCAGGGCCGTCGGGACCTATTTTTTTCAAGAGCTCAACTCTATGAAAGAACGTTTTCCCTTCATCGAAGAAGTGAGGGGTAAAGGGTTGATCCTGGGCGTGGAGCTGAACATCGACGGCCAGGAAATCGTCGATCGGTGCCTGGAAAATGGTTTGCTCATCAACTGTACTGCGGGCAACATCCTGAGGTTCGTCCCGCCCCTGACCATCACTAAGGCCGAAGTCGACAAGGGGTTGGGGATAATCGAGGGCGTTTTGCACGAGGTGTCAGGGCGATGATGAGGAAAGACCTGATTAGTTTTGCAGGCTTAGACAGACGTGATTTCGACCGCATCTTTGAGCGGGCCTTCGCGATCAAAAGTATGCAGAAGGAGGGAGTCGTTTACACTCCTCTGAAGGGAAAGACACTCGGGATGACCTTTTTCAAGTCATCCACGAGAACGAGGCTTTCTTTCGAAGTTGGGATGTATCAGCTCGGCGGTATCGCTATCTTTTTAAGCGCCCGTGACATCCAGGTCGGCAGGGGGGAATCGATCGAGGACACGGCACGGATCATGTCCCGGTATCTGGACGGGGTGGTGGTCAGGACCTTTTCACAGGAATCGGTAGAGGAGTTCGCAAGGGCTGCGTCGATCCCGGTCGTAAACGGACTGACGGACCTCCTGCATCCATGCCAGATACTGAGCGATCTGTTTACAATCAGCGAAAAAAAGGGCACCTACGAAGGCGTTAAAGTGGCATACGTGGGAGACGGGAACAATATCGCCAATTCTCTGATAGAAGCGGCGACGAGACTTCCCTTCGAGCTGGCGCTTGCTTGCCCGGAAGAGTATGAACCGAATCCGGAGATCCTGAGGGCGGGCGTACAATCGTCGGGCGGCCGGGTTAGATTATTCCGCCAGCCGTCCGAGGCCGTGGAAGGGGCGGATGTGGTCTACACAGACGTCTGGGCGAGCATGGGGCAAGAAGGTGAAGCAGAAAAGCGCAAGCAGGCCCTCAAAGACTATCAGATAAATGCGGCATTGATGAAAAGGGCAAAGAGGGATGCCGTCGTCATGCATTGTCTGCCGGCCCACAGGGGTGAAGAGATAACGGCCGACGTGATAGACGGTCCGCAATCGGTCGTCTTCGATCAAGCTGAAAATCGCCTCCATGTTCAGAAGGCGATCCTGGAGATTCTCATGGGAGGAGGAAAGGAAACATAGATGAGTGACATTAAAAAGGTAGTTGTGGCCTATTCGGGGGGACTGGATACGTCGGTCATCCTGACGTGGCTTAAGGAGACCTATGGATGTGAGGTGATTGCCTTTGCGGCGGATGTGGGACAGAAAGAAGAGCTGACGGGCCTCGAGAAGAAGGCCCTCGACACCGGCGCGTCTAAAGTGTACATCGATGACCTTAGAGAGGAGTTTGTCCGCGACTTCGTGTTCCCCATGCTGAGGGCCGATGCCGTCTACGAAGGCACCTACCTTATGGGAACGTCGATCGCGCGGCCTCTCATCGCCAAGAGACAGATAGAGATCGCTGAGGCCGAGAAAGCTGACGCTGTCTGCCACGGGGCAACCGGCAAGGGTAACGATCAGGTGAGGTTTGAGCTGACGTACATGGCCCTTAATCCGTCCATCAAAATCATCGCGGCGTGGCGGGACCCCAAATGGCCCTTCGATTCCCGGCAGTCCATGTTCGATTATGCAGAAAAACACGGGATACCCCTTCCGCTCACGAAAGAGAAGCCATACAGCAGCGACAGGAACCTACTCCACATCTCTCATGAGGGCGGCATCCTCGAGGATCCTTGGAATGAGCCGGGAGAGGAAATGTTCGTCCTGACGGTGTCGCCCGAGTCGGCACCGGACAAGCCGACCTACGTGGAGATCGATTTTGAGCAGGGAAATCCGGTAGCCGTAGACGGGGTAAAGATGAGCCCCGCCGTCCTCCTGGACCATCTGAACGATCTTGCGGGCAGGAACGGCATCGGCCGGGTCGACATGGTGGAAAACAGGTTTGTGGGCATGAAGTCCCGCGGTGTTTACGAGACGCCGGGAGGCACCGTGCTGTGGGCGGCCCACCGGGCGGTCGAGTCCATAACTATGGACCGGGAAGTGATGTTTTTGCGGGATTCCCTCATCCCGAAATATGCGCAGCTTGTCTACTACGGGTTCTGGTTCTCACCGGAAAGGTTGGCGCTACAGAAGATGGTTGACGAAGGGCAACAGGCTGTGACGGGAACCGCTCGCCTCAAGTTGTATAAGGGCAACTGCATAGTCGTCGGTCGGAAGTCGCCGTTATCCCTTTACAGCGAAGACTTGGCGAGCTTCGAGAAGAGCGGCCTTTACGACCAGAAAGACGCCACCGGGTTCATCCGTCTTAATGCCCTGAGGCTGAAGATGGAGGCACTTTTGCGAAGGAAACATGGTCGGCAGGGAACATAAGGTCCGTCCGCAGATGGATTCGACCGGAGAAAAGAGATGAGCAACGTCGGAAAACCATGGGGCGGGCGGTTCAACGAACCGACGAACAAACTTGTGGAGGCTTTCACGGCGTCTCTACCCTATGACCGGCGCCTTTACGTTTACGACATAGAAGGGAGCATGGCCCACTGCAGAATGCTCTCCAGGGTGGGTATAATCTCGAAACAGGAAGAAAAGAAAATCCTCGACGGGCTTAAGGAGGTCCGGAAAGACTTTGAAGAAGGTAGACTGGACTTTTCTGTTGACCTCGAAGACATTCACATGGCGGTCGAGCATGCCCTCATCGAAAAAATAGGCGACCTGGGTGCAAAACTGCATGCCGGCAGGAGCCGAAACGACCAGGTGGCCCTCGATTGCAGGCTTTATCTAAGGAGCGAGATCGTCGAGATCCTGGTTCTCCTCGACCTACTGAAATCCTGCCTTGTGTCTCTGGCGAAAAGAGAAATCGACACGGTCATGCCCGGGTATACACACCTCCAGAAGGCGCAGCCGGTACTCCTTTCTCACTACCTTCTTGCGTTCTGGGAGATGCTGGACAGGGACGAGGGGAGGTTGATCGATTGTTTCGCAAGGTTGAACGCCCTGCCGCTCGGTTCGGCGGCGCTTGCCGGTACGGGGCTAAAAATCGATAGGCCTTACGTCGCCAGGGTGTTGAAGTTCAGCCGCTTGACGAAGAACAGTATGGATGCCGTTTCGGACCGTGATTTCGTCGCGGAGTTTATTTTTGCCGCGGCCATGACGATGATGCACATGAGCCGCATGTGTGAGGACCTCATCATATGGTCGAGCGGGGAGTTTGGGTTTGTCGAGATTTCCGACGCCTTTGCCACGGGCAGCAGCATCATGCCCCAGAAAAAGAACCCCGACGTAGCCGAGTTGATAAGGGGAAAGACGGGTCGGGTTTACGGAGACCTTTTGTGCATCTTGACGGTCATGAAAGGCCTTCCGATGTCCTATGACCGCGACATGCAGGAAGACAAGGAGGCGCTCTTCGATGCCGTCGATACGTTGAAAGGGTGCCTGTCCGTTTTGACGGCCATGCTGGAAAACGTCAATTTCGACCGGAGAAGGATGCGAGAAGAAGCGGAAAAGGGATTCTCGACAGCCACCGATGTAGCGGAGTACCTTGTGCAAAAGGGGGTGCCTTTCCGGGAATCCCACAGGATCGTAGGAGAGCTTGTGGGTTATTGCATCGGAAAGGGAAAGACTTTTAGGGATTTAACCTTGAAAGAATTGAGAAATTTTTACGACGGGTTCGACCGGCGTTTTTATGAGGTAATAAGTGTCGACTACTCCATCGCGGCGAGAAAACACGAAGGGGGGACTGCGAAAGAGGCGGTTTTGCGGAGGATAAGGGAGATCGAGAAAGCCGAGGGCCGGCTGCAGCCATGAGGGCGAGAATCTCAGCATCTTCTCGATGGGTCGTTCTTTTTCTTCTGGTAGCTGCTTGTTCTGCGGCAACTCTTCCGGGCTGTGGAAAGAAAGGGGACCCTGTTCCGCCCAGGGTTTTCTTGCCACCCGCCGTGACCGACCTGAAGGCGGTCATTGATGGGGACGCGGTCGTCCTTGCCTGGACGATGCCCGACGTAGATCTTCATACGGCAAAGGTCGTGGTTCTGCGCAGCGAACTCAAAGTCGCGGGAGAATCGTGTCCGGGATGTCCCCGCCAATTTGTGAAAATTGCCCAGCTTTACTATGGTGACCGGAATCTCCTCAAGGAAGAGGGGAGAAGGGTCCGCTACCGGGACTCAGCACTGAAGAGTGGAAGGTTGTATTCTTATAAGGTAGTGATCTGCGACGACCGTGGGAATTGCAGCGCCGAGTCGAACATGGCGGAGATGAAAGTAAAGGAGTAGGCTGACTTGCCATGCACGACTTCAAGTACGTGAACGATGAACTCTATTGCGAAGGAGTGTCCGTAAGTCGCATCGCCGAAGACATCGGTACGCCTTTTTATCTGTACAGTACGAGGACGCTTACCAATCACTACCGTGTCTTCGACCGTGCATTCAGCGGGTTGCGCCATATCGTCTGTTACTCCGTCAAGGCGAATTCAAACGTCGCGATCCTGAAGTTGCTCGTCAAAGAAGGTGCAGGGGTCGACATCGTTTCCGGCGGTGAACTGTACCGCGCCTTGCAGGCCGGCGTGGAGCCGGGCAAGGTCGTGTACTCGGGTGTGGGCAAAAGGGTGGATGAGATCGAGTTTGCTCTTGCGACGGACATACTCATGTTCAACATCGAATCGTCGGAAGAGTTGATGGTTATCGATAGATGCGCCGGGAGGATGAAGAAAAAGGCAAGGATTGCTGTCAGGATAAACCCCGACGTGGACCCGAGGACCCACCCTCATATCTCCACCGGCTTGAAGGAAAACAAATTCGGGGTCAACATCGAGAAATCGCTTGAGACCTATCGATGGGCGAGGACACTCGGGAACATCGAAGTTGTCGGGGTTGATTGTCATATAGGTTCGCAGGTCATCCAGATTGAACCGTTCGTCGATGCACTGAAAAGACTGAAAAAACTGATGGGTCTCCTGGAAAAAGAGGGTGTACGGATCGGATACCTGGACCTTGGAGGCGGTCTTGGGATCACCTATGATCAGGAACTTCCACCTCATCCGGAAGAATACGGCCGGGCCGTCAAAGAAGTGGTGAAGGACACCGACGTCACCGTTATTTTGGAGCCGGGCAGGGTGATCGTGGGGAACGCAGGAATCCTGGTGACGCGGGTTCTATACCGGAAACAGAACGAAAACAAAAACTTCGTCATCGTCGATGCGGGGATGAACGACTTGATCCGCCCGAGTCTATACGGCTCTTACCACGCCCTCCAGCCGGTCGTGAGGAAGGATCGCGAGGAGTTCATCGCAGACATCGTGGGTCCGATATGTGAATCGGGCGATTTCATCGCCAAATCCCGTCCCGTTCCCAAGCTGGAGGGGGGAGAACTTCTGGCCGTGATGAGCGCCGGGGCGTACGGCTTCAGTATGTCCTCCAACTACAACTCCCGGCCACGGATCCCCGAGGTCTTGGTCAACAATGAAAGCTACTATGTCATCAGGAAAAGAGAGACATACGCAGACCTAGTCCGGGGTGAAGAGATACCCGATTTTTTGGAATGAGTGAAGCCTGAGGGGTCCGGGCGGATGATAGAATTTTTCAAAATGAGCGGGACGGGGAATGATTTTATCCTGATAGACGACCGGAAGGACACGTTGCCCATTCAGGATATAAGGACCTTCGCCGTCCGGGTCTGCAGCAGAAAGGTCTCCGTCGGGGCTGATGGCTTAATAATCATAAAGCACTCGGACCGGGCGGATTTTAGGTGGCTTTTTTTCAACTCCGACGGCAGCGAAGCGGAGATGTGCGGAAACGGGGGAAGGTGCGCGGCGCGGTTCGCATTCCTGAAGGGAATCGCGGGCAGCAGTCTATCTTTTGAGACGAGGGCCGGCGTCATCGACGCGGAGGTCTACGGAGAAATCGTCAAGTTGCGCCTGACGGACCCGAAGGATTTGCGGGTCGATTATACCCTGACTGCAAACGGGCATTCCTTCGTGCTCAGCAGCATCAATACCGGCGTGCCGCACGCCGTCATGTTCACGGAGGAACTGAGAGAATTCGACGTTTACAATACCGGGCGGATGATCCGGTATCATGACGCTCATAAGCCTGCGGGAACTAACGCCGATTTTGTCAAGATCCTGGACCGCCATGCGATCCAGGTCAGGACTTATGAGCGCGGCGTCGAAGATGAAACGCTGGCCTGCGGCACGGGAGCTGTTGCGTCAGCCCTGATTGCGTCCCGGAAAGGCCTTGTTGAACCTCCTGTAGATGTTCAGGTAAAAAGTGGTGAGAGATTAAAAGTACATTTCGAGTTATCGCAAGAGGGTTTCGGAAATGTTTACCTCGAAGGTGCAGCACGGGTAATATATGAAGGCTTCCTTTGGAAGGAAGCTTATGAGTGAGGCTTCCAGTCTTAGGTATCAATTTCATTTTATAGGAGGAGAAGATTATGTTTAAGGGTGCCATAGTAGCGATCGTAACGCCCTTCAAGAACGGGAAGGTGGACGAGAAGGCTCTTCGAGAGCTGATCGAATTCCAGATTGAGAACGGCACTGACGGCATTGTACCCTGCGGTACGACCGGCGAATCTCCTGTTCTTTCTCATGACGAGCATGACAAGGTCATCGAGATCACGGTGGATGCGGTCAAAAAGAGGGTTCCCGTCATCGCCGGGACGGGGTCTAACAGCACCGAAGAGGCCCTCAGGTTGACGAGGCATGCCTACGAGGTAGGAGCAGACGGGGCGTTGATGGTCTGTCCTTATTACAACAGGCCGACCCAGGAAGGACTCTACCAGCACTATAAATTCATCGCGGAAAACGTACCCATCCCGATCGTTATCTACAACATCCCGGGGAGGACGGGGGTCAACATGACGCCCGAGACCCTGGCAAGGCTCGCGAAGATGAAGAACATCGTCGGCGTGAAAGAAGCCGCCGGTTCGCTTCAGCAGATGGCGGATATCATCAGCCTCTGCGGTCCCGATTTCTCGGTGCTGTCGGGAGACGACTTTTTCACCTTTCCTCTTCTCTGTCTGGGCGGTCACGGAATCATCTCGGTCGTTTCTAACGTGGCTCCTGCCGACATGGCCGCAATGGTCGATAGCTTCAGCGCTGGCGACATCAATAAGGCAAGAGAGCTTCACTACAAAACAACCCCTCTCGTGAAGGCCCTCTTCATAGAAACGAACCCGGCACCCGTCAAGGCGGCGCTGGCCCTGATGGGGAAGATCGAATACGAGATTCGTTTACCGTTGGTGAAGCTGTCCGACGCTAACTTCGAGAACTTGAAAAAAACGATGAAGAGTTACGGACTGATAGCGTAGCGCTGGGTTTTTTCGGGCAACGGGAAAAACGCGACCGGAATTCAAGGTAAAGGAAAGGAGGCCTTTATGGTCAAAGCTGTTGTTATGGGCGCTGCGGGGAAGATGGGCGGTAGGATAATCAGTCTTATGTCATCGACGGAGGGAATCGAACTATGCGGGGCCGTGGAGAAGGCCGGGCATCCCCTGATCGGGGCCGACGTCGGCGAGACTCTGGGACTCGGGAAGCGGGGTATCGCGATCTCTGACGACCTTAAATATTACATCGACGGGGCCGATGTAGTCATCGACTTTACCCATCATGAGGCGGCAGTCGACCATCTCAAGACCGCCGTGGACCATGGAAAGGCGATGGTAATCGGGACGACGGGCTTCACGGCCGATGAGATGGATGTAATAAAGGGTCTGGCCCGATCAACGCGTCTTGTCCTCGCACCAAACATGAGCGTCGGGGTCAACGTTATGTTCAAGGTGCTCGAGACCGTCGCCCTCACCCTGAAAGACGAATTCGACGTGGAGATTGTCGAAGCCCATCACAACATGAAGAAGGACGCCCCGAGCGGCACGGCAATGAGAATGGCCGAGATCATCGCCGGTGCCCTGGGAAGGGATTTGCAAAAGGTCGGGGTTTACGAACGAAAAGGGATGATCGGCGCCAGGACGAAGGAGGAAATCGGTATTCAGACCATAAGGGCGGGAGATATCGTGGGCGAGCACACGGTCATTTTCGGCGGTATCGGGGAACGCCTCGAATTCATCCACAGGGCGCACAGCAGGGATAATTTCGCCAAGGGTGCCCTCCGCGCCGCCAAGTGGGTTGTAGGCCAGAAGAACGGTTTCTACGATATGCAGGATGTCCTCGGCCTCAAAGGCAAATAACGTCTTGCGTGATTGAAATATACAAGGACAGATTGGATAGGATTGTCGTTTCATTTCGGTCAGGAGTTGACCGCTGAAGCTGGAATAGACCGGAGGAGGAACATCTTGCAGGTTGCAGACAGATTGACGAAAATTCCACCTTACCTTTTTATGGAGCTGAGGAAGAAGATCGCCCAGGCGAAGGCCGACGGCATCGACGTGATCAGCCTGGCGATAGGGGACCCGGTAGAGCCGACGCCTGAGTCGGTCGTCGAGGAACTATGCCGGAGAGCGAGGGACCCCGAGAACCATCGGTACCCTACCGACGAGGAAAAAGGGATGATGGCGTTCCGGAAGGAGGTCGCCCGATGGTACGGCGATAGGTATAAGGTATTGCTCGACCCGGAGCGGGAAGTCCTGGGTTTGATCGGGTCTAAAGAGGGTTGCCACCACTTCGTTCTCGCAAGAATCAACCCCGGGGACATCGTTCTTATGACCGACCCGGGTTATCCGGCCTACAGGGCAAGCATAATCATGGCCGGGGGAGAACCATATTCGGTGCCTATCTTGCGGGAGAACGGGTACCTGCCGAGGCTGGAAGATGTCCCCTCGGACGTGGCCAGAAGGGCCCGCGGAATGTTTCTGAACTACCCGAATAACCCCACAGGGGCCTGTGCCGACAGGCCTTTTTTCCGCGACCTGGTCGCCTTTGCCAAGGACTACGACATCGCCGTCTGCTATGACAATCCCTACAGCGAGATTGTCTTTGACGGCCAGGAACGACTGAGTTTCCTGAGTGTCGAGGGGGCGAAGGACGTCGGCGTCGAGCTCAATTCCCTTTCGAAGCCTTTTAACATGACGGGCTGGCGGATCGGCATGGCGGTGGGAAGTCCCGACCTCATCGCGGCTATCAGTAAGGTTAAGGAAAACACCGATTCCGGCATCTTCAATCCCATTCAGTATGCCGCCATAAAGGCGTTGAGGGACGAGTCGAAAAACATAGACAGGATGGTCGAAATCTATTCTCGGCGCAGAGCCCTTGTTCTGCAAACCCTGGATGGGATAGGCATTCGGTTCGAGCCGCCGAAAGGAACATTCTACCTCTGGGTTCCGACCCCGGAAGGAATGAGCGCACTGGAATTTACCGGTAAGCTATTCGAAAGAGCGGCCGTTGTGGTCGCAGCAGGGACGGCCTACGGAAGGTACGGCGAGGGTTATATCAGGATTTCCCTTACGGTCCCGGACAACAGGCTGCAAGAGGCAATGGAAAGGATTGAACAGGAGTTTTCGTAGCGTCATCGCATACCTCGGGATCGGCTCGAACCTGGATCATCCCGTAATGCAGTGCCGAAGGGCGGTTGAACGCATCTCTGCGCTCGACATCGGCGTTTTGAGAAAGTCGTCTCTCTATCAGACGGAGCCGGTCGGTTATTTGGGGCAGGACTGGTTTGTAAATGCGGCGGTGGAAATCAGGACCACGCTGAGGCCTCGAAGCCTCCTCGGCTCCTTGCAGGAACTGGAGAAATCTTTGGGCAGGGTGAGGACAGTTAAAGGGGGCCCACGGTCGATAGACATCGATATCCTGCTCTACGACAGGGAAATCATCGACGAAGAAGGGCTCTCGATCCCGCATCCTGAACTCCATAGGCGGCGTTTTGTGTTGGTTCCTCTCGCGGAGATTGCGTCCTATGTCATCCACCCCGTCTTTGGTATCTCCGTGAGGGGACTTCTCGACAGGCTCGAAGACACAAAAAAAGTCATCCGGCTCGAGGAGGCCCTGTAAGGATTCTTTATGCTGACCCGAGTGATTCTGGTTGTTTTTGTCTTGTATCTGCTTTACCGATTGTTGAAAAGCATCATGACCCCGTCGGTCTGGAAAGACCCTTCGAGCGAAAAAAGGCCTGAAATAAGCGAGGAGCTTGTTGAAGACCCCTTCTGCCACACCCTCGTCCCGATCGGGGCCGCCTTCAAGGCTGTTATTGCCGGAAAGACGGTTTACTTCTGCAGCCCGGACTGTTATGAAAAACAGATTACTGCGGAGAAATCGGGCTCATCGATGACTGACGACAGAAAAATGAAGTAAAATATCATCAGCTCCTTGTGAGCCGGTTGGTTGATTTCACCCAAGTCGGAATGGAAATCGTTGCCCCGATTCGGATAATCGCGGCCATCCCTTTCAACATAATCTATCAATCGGCCAAGCGCCAGATGACGGGCGTCGGGACTGGGGAAGTTTATGAGAGACTGGGAAAAGAGTGTCGTATGAGTGAGGTTTGAGGAAGCATGGTGATAGATTTCTTGAAAAAATCTTTTGACCGGTTGCCTATACCTATTGAGGGCCGGGAAATCGTAAACCTGCCGAACTGTATCACAATGCTGAGGATAGCCGTCATTCCGATTCTATTTCTCATTTTACTCGACCCGGGCCAAAAACTAAGCTTGGTTATTGCGATCCTATTCGTTCTCGCCGCGTTGACAGACCTTCTCGACGGGTACATCGCACGGAAATATGAGATCGTTACCAAGACAGGAAAACTCCTCGACCCGATAGCAGACAAACTCATCATCAGCACAGCCATGATACTGATGATACCGATCGGAAGAATCCCGGCATGGGTCGTGGCCTTGATCGTCATGCGGGATTTCGTCGTCGACGGAGTGCGCCAGGTTGCCTCATCCGGGGGCGTAGTGATTTCTGCAAGCAGGCTCGCAAAACAGAAGACGGTGTCCCAGGTGGCCGCTGTAACCGCGCTCCTTATTCACTATCCTTTTCTTGGGATGGACGCGCACAGGGTGGGCATACTCCTCCTTTATCTTTCTCTTGTCCTCACGGTCTGGTCCGGCATCGATTATCTCATCCGGTTTTACCGGGAGACGGTTAGAGCCGGTCTGTGATTCTATCGTGAAAGATTTTCATCTGGAATATTTAATTTTCTGTTGACAATTCAAGCCGATTTTATTATTCAAATAACTCCGATTGAGCGGGCGTAACTCAGCGGTAGAGTGCTACCTTGCCAAGGTAGACGTCGACGG
>CAZRAC010000026.1:0-33391 GCA_964597995.1 uncultured Syntrophaceae bacterium
TACTTTTTTCGGGTCCGGGTGATGCAACATCGGTAGATAGCCGAGCATCAACTGTGTCGGCATATCTCCGCTCGTAGAGGCGTCCGTCTTCCCGTTTACTTTCAGGTAGATGTTATCACCCTGCCGGTGCACAGAGACGGTAGACGATATCCCGTCCCGGTAGAAGAGAAGTCCTCTCCCTTCCTCGTCGAAGTTCGGCTTCCTGTCCGTGTACATATGGGCATAGACGGCGGCGCCGCTCGTCATCACGGCAGGGTTCCATCCCGGGATGAATCCCGTCATGAGAACCGATAAGACGGCGGCTGCGGCAACGGCAGCCTTTACTGTCCGCCCCTGATACTGCGTATAGAGCACGATAAGGCCGCTCAGGAGGTTGACGGCGACGGCGACCTTCAGGCTGTTTTGCACCCCCAATAACGGCACCATGAAAAAGCTGGTAAGAAAGGCGCCCAGGATGCAGCCCAGGGTGTTCACCGAGTAGATGTCGCCGATGCTGCTGCCGATTTTTTCCATGGTCTGCGTGTAGAGCCTCCCCACCAGAGGAAAGACGAAGCCCATCAGGATCGTGGGGACGATCATGACGAGGAAAGAAAGAAGGAAATCCGCCAGGATGATGAGGTCGTAGGATTCCCGCACGAGCGGGAAGAAGGCGATGAAGAGGTTTGGCATCCGGCCGAGGAGAAAGATAGAGCCTATGCAGAAGAGCCCTGTCGCAATCTCGAGCCATCCGAAGGCGGCGGCGGAGAGAGAAAACCGCTTCGCCGTGTAGCCGAAGAGCATACTGCCGAGGGCTATGCCCAGTAGGAACGTAGTCAGCATGATCGAAAAGGCGTAGATGGAACTGCCAAGCGCCAGGACAAGGGCCCTCGTCCAGCATATTTCGTAGACCATCGAGGCGAAGCCCGTGAAGGCAAAGAGGACAAAGAGGAGGCGCGCAGTACCGGGGCTCACCGCCGCGAATAGCTCCCCTCCGCCGTTTTCCAAGCGGACGGCCTCTTCTCTCTTCCCGGGATTACGGTTGACCAGGAATGCAAGGACGCCGATGCCGATGTTTATCACGGCGGCGCATTGGAGCGTCGCGTTCAGGCCCAGGATTCTCAGGAGGTAAATACCGGCGAGGAAGGAGCCGAAGGCGGCGCCGAGGGTGTTGATGAAATAGAGGCGGCCCAGCCCGACGCCCAACCCGGAGAGGTTCTGGATGAAGAATTTCGACATGACCGGGAAAGTCCCTCCCATCAGAAAGGTCGGAACGATCAGGACAAGGACGCAGAGAAAAAACCTCAGGACGTTCAAGGCATAGAAAGGAAGGGTCGCGAACTCAAGATAAACGGCCTCCACGAGAGGAAACAAAAAAGGCGTCAGCAGGCAGTAGATGCCCACGGACGCCTCCATCAGGCCGTAAGCCAGAAAAACAGGCGACCCTCCCTGCTTCAGAAGGAACCTTTTCAACGGTCCCGCGCCGTCCGCCCAGCGCCCGAAATAAAGGCTTCCCAGGGCAAGACCGCCCATGAAGGCGGCGATCACCGTTCCGATGGCAAAGGTGGTGTGGCCGAAGAGGAGGTTTAAGACCCTCGTCCAGAGAACTTGATAGATGAGGCCGCACATGCCGGAGAGAAAGAAAAAAACGAGGGAGTAGACGGCGAGTTTGCGCGTCGGTCCTGGTTGGTTCTCTTCCATAAAAACTGCCTCCTTCATCGTATCTTTTCAAAAAAACCCGCCGATTCGCCTCTACCGTTTGCCTTTTTAAGATTTGAGCATGGATGGAAACGACGGAAGCCGGCAATTCCTCTTTTGCTGTAAACAACCGCGATTCTGCGTTTTTTCCGACTTGCAGGTTCTCTCCTACAACAAAACCGGGGAAATGTAAATTGCAGCCGTTCCCGCGTGGCCGGCATAAAAACCGTAAATTTTTTATGAGGAGACCTACAAAGAACTGAAGAAGGCCTTTATCACCTAAAAACTTCTCGCCATCCAGCGGTGAGTCTGTTAACATTGACGAGCCTTTGGGGCGATCACAAATCCTGAAAGAGAAAATAGGCATGGTCAGAGTCATAACGGGTACGGGACGGGTTTTCATCCTTTCGCTCCTCTGTATCTCAATCTTCCTTGGCTGCACCCTCGACATCGACCGTTCCTACAGGGCCTTGAAGGGACACGACTTCGCCGTGTGGTCCGTTCGGTTCAGCCCCGACGGAAAGCTCCTGGCCTCGGGAAGCATGGACAACACGGTCATCCTCTGGAATACCGCAACCTGGGAAAAAATCAGGGTCCTGAAAGGACACGACGATCCGGTGATTTCTGTCGCCTTCAGTCCCGACGGGAAGACGCTCGCCTCCTGCGGCAAAGATAGAAGGGTCGTTCTCTGGGACGTCGCCACGGGCACGACCGTAAGGAGACTCGAGGGACATGCTGAAGGCGTCTGGACTGTCGCCTTCAGCCCTGACGGGAGGACCCTCGCGTCCGGTGGCAATGACGGAAAGATTCTCCTCTGGGACGTACGGTCAGGAGGGTTGATCAAGACCCTGAGCGGCCATACCGGCTCGGTGAACACGGTTTCCTTCAGCCCGTCAGGGACACTCCTCGCCTCGGGAAGCAATGACGACACTATAATTCTCTGGAACATGCGGACGGGAGAACCGGAAAAAACCCTGAAGGGACATGAGAGCTGGGTCAAGTCTCTTGCCTTTTTACCGGACGGCAAGAGGCTTGTGTCCGGCGGCCTGGATCAATATGTCTTCCTGTGGGACGTGCGGAAGAGAGAGCCTATTGTCCGCCTCCATGAACATAGCAGCGTGGTTTTCAGTGTCAATGTAAGTCGAAAGGGAAAACTTTTCGCCTCCGGCGGCGGCGACCAAGCTATTATCCTCTGGGAAACCGACAGTGGCCGCGTCGTCAAGACCATGAAGCAACCTTACGGGTATGTCCTTTCTGTGGCGATCAGCCCGGACGGTAAAACACTCGCCGCGGGATGCAACGAAAAGGCTATCCTTCTATTCAACCTTCCTGAAACCGCATGAACAGCCATGAGCGATAGTCCTCACCGACAAAGGGAAGGAAGAGGCTGCCACAGCGCCTATCACCTCGCAGCGGACAGCGGAGGAGAGTCGATGTCGGAAATCCGCGTCAAGTTGGTAAACCGGTATTACGCCGTCATCGAAAATAGCATCGGTCCCGTCCTCAGGTCGGGCATATCACCGGATGCCCTTTCCTTTCTCGGGCTCGCCGCCTCTTTTGCCGCCGGTCTCTTTTTCGGCACGGGCCTCGTCTTTCCTGGAGGGCTGGCCCTGCTCTTCTCCGGGTTCCTGGACACCCTCGACGGGTCCGTGGCCAGATTGACCGGTCGCTCCAACCCCGCAGGGGCGTTGCTCGATTCTACGCTGGACCGATATGCCGAGCTTGCAGTCTTCTCGGGGCTGCTTTTTTATTACCGGCACGGGTGGATGTTCGCCTTCGTCGTCCTCGCCCTCGTGGGCTCGGTTATGGCAAGTTACGTCAAGGCACGGGCACAATCTCTCGGCAAGGTGCGTACAGTCGGCCTCATGCAAAGGCCCGAGAGGCTCGCCCTCCTCATCGTGGGCTCCCTCGCAAATCCTCTTGTCGAATTGTTTCTGCCTGAATACCCGGACGTAGCTCTTTCGACGGCAATCGTCGTTCTGGCGGTCCTTTCGAACGGGACGGCCCTCCGACGGCTTGTCGAGGGGAGGAAGGACCTTTCGCCACGTATTTCCAGTTTGACAAAGGACTCGTGATTAAAGTATCCTTACAATAACTCAAAAATGAAGGTCGTCAAAAACACCCCTCTTCAGCAAGAGGGGATGTGTTTTTTTATAGCAAAATCATCGGCCTAACGGAGAACAAGATGGAAAAGGTGCCTATCACCCGCTCGGGATTCGAAAAACTGAAAAAAGACTTGGAATACCTAAAAAAAGTCGCCGTACCGGAAAACATACGGGCGATCGAAGAGGCCCGCGGTCACGGAGATATCTCCGAGAACGCGGAATATGCAGCGGCGAAAGAGCGCCAGTCCTTCATCCAGGGAAAGATTCAAGAGATAGAAAACAACCTGGCCATCTCCAAGGTCATAGACATCGAAAACTTGAGTGAAGAAAAGGTCGTCTTCGGTTCAACCGTCACGATAGAAGATACTGAAACGGGCGAAATAACCGCCTACCAGCTCGTGGGACCGTTCGAATCCGATCTCCAACAGAACAAGATCTCCGTCACATCTCCCATAGGGAAAGCCCTGATCGGAAAAGTCGCCGGCGACGAGGTCCGCGTAAAAACTCCCGGCGGCCTAAGGGTCCTGCAGGTCATGGACATCCGCATCGGCGCGGATGGATAATCAACCTACCGAACACAGGGAGTCAATCTTCCATGCGAATTTCCCCGAGTTCCACGAGTTCAAAGTGCTTAAGGCGGTTGTAAAGTTCGGTAACTTTGGCCGGCTCGCCCCTTACCGTCCCCTCGGCCTGGATCTCGTAGTCGTGCTCCGGGGCGTAAGCCTCGATTCCTTTGGCGTCGGGGTTCAAAACTTCGCGGGGCTGATAACCTTTGAGGCATAGGCCCTCCGGCAGATTCTGGAAAAGGCTTTTCAACTCCCTGCCCGCAGACTTTGAATAGGTATGGAAGCGGAAGTCGAAGCTCGCCTCCCTGATTCTCCTTACCGAGACAACCTTGATCGGCAAATCCGTCTTACACTTCTGTAGCGCCTCTGCGAGCAGTTCGTGAACCCCTTCCTGGACGATTACATGGATTCTGTCCTCTTTCAAACTGACCAAACGCAGCAGTTGTGCGAGAGATCCCCCTTCACCTGCGCTGCCCTCTTCCTCGAAAACGGCCTTCCCCCGAATACCGCGCCCTTCCAGAAAACCGATCACAAAACCTTTTATGAGATCGATCGAACCTTCGAGTACAACCTCAACATACGGCGAGTTCGTCATGACCCCTCCTTTTTTCGAAGCCTGCACCTCGTTATCCCCGCTTTCTATCGCTCGCACTGCTCAGAAAAAAATATAAGTAATCAGGATAAATACAGGGATCAGCACAGGTATAGAGTATTTCAGCATGAAGCCGAAGAAGCTCGGCATGGCCACACCGGCCTCCTCCGCGATGGACTTCACCATGAAGTTCGGGGCGTTGCCGATATATGTATTGGCCCCCATAAAAACGGCTCCTGCGGAGATTGCCTTCAGGTAACCGGCAAAGACTGGGTGCGCAGTTGCTGCGGCCGCGTCAAGGGCGGCGGGCACCATCGCCTCCGTCATCCCCAGCTTGCCCAGGGCCATGTTGAAAAAAGTCAGGTAAGTAGGGGCATTGTCGAGAAAAGATGAGAGCACCCCTGTAGCCCAGAAGTAATGAGCCGGTTCGTTCACTAAGGTGAGAAGGGGCGCCATTGCACCATCGCTTCCCGCTTTGAGGATGGCGATGGCCGGTATTATCGTCATAAAAATGCCCGCAAATAGTTTCGCCACTTCGACAATCGGCGCCCAGCCGAACTCGTTCGCCCGCCGGAGCGGCTCGGGCGTAAAACGAAGGGAAAGAAGACCCATGGCGAGGATACCGGCGTCCCGTAAGAGGTTCTGAATCTCGACCTCAACTCCCCATACGGAAAAATATCCAGCCTTCCAGTAGCCGCTCATCAGAACCATCGCCACTACGCCGCCCAGGAAGAAAAAATTGTACGCACCATTTATTCTTATTGATTTCTTGTTCCCTCTTTCTCCCCCAAGGGGGCGCTCTTTCCTGTAGTAGATGCTGTCGACAACGAAAAAGGTAATGAGCACTATGGAGGCGGTAAAGAGCATATGAGGAAGGATTGCCTTAGTCACCCAGAAGAACGGGACGTTGTGAAGAAAACCCAGGAAAAGCGGCGGATCACCGAGGGGCGTCAAGGCGCCGCCGATGTTGGCCACAAGGAATATGAAAAAACAGACGATATGGGCCTTGCGTTCCCGGTCCCGGTTAGCCCTGAGAACCGGCCGTATCATCACCATCGCCGCGCCCGTCGTCCCCACCCAGGAAGCAAGGAGGGTGCCGACAAGAAGCATAGTTGTGTTGGCAGGCGGCGTGCCTCTTATGGTTCCGCCCACCACGATCCCTCCCGAGATAGTAAAGAGGGCCCAGAGTAGGATAATGAACGGTATGTAATCGATCAGATAGATATGGAGGATGTGGTAGAGGGCTTCACCATGAAAGAAGATAAGGAACGGCAGGGCAAAGGCAAGTGCCCAGAAGGCCGAGACCTTCCCGTAATGGTCATGCCAGAAATGTGGCACCAGGAGAGGACCGAGGGCGATGGAAAGCAAAATGCCGACAAAAGGTACACAGGCCCACATCGGCAGCACCGCGCCAATCCCGCCGCCCGACGACTCGGCAGCGCAGACTTCAACTGCACCGAGGAGAAGAAACGCGCCGACGAGAAACGGAAAGAGATTGCTCCTTTTCATTTGTGCCATTCCCTCAAACGAAAAGCCAGTAAGGATGACCTTCCCTGGCTTTTTGTTTGAAATTTTCTCCCTGTCGTCGCGCTATGAAGCTCTTTCGGCGATCTTCAACCTTATCTCCGCCCGGTCGAGGGCATTCTTTATTTTTTCGTAGTCAGGGTCGTCCTTCGACATCTTTGCTAACTTTTCCGCCGCGATCTCTTTTGCCTGTCGCGCCCTTTCTACATCGATCACATCGGCCTTCTCCGCAGTCTCCACAAGTACCGTCACTTTATGCGACGTCACTTCCGCGTACCCGGTGTTCACAGCGTAATAGGTCTTTTTGTTATCTTTAGTGTAGTTCAATTCTCCGAATTTTACGGCGCTCAGCAGCGAGGCATGGCCTACAAGAACACCGAACTCACCCTCCGTCCCGGGAATGGTGACTTCTTCGACCTTACCGCTGAAGGCCACTTTTTCCGGCGTTACGATTTCCAGCATCAACTCATCTGCCATCTAAAAATCCTCCGGTTACTCGGACAGTCTCTTCGCTTTTTCCACAGCCTCCTCGATTCCACCGACCATGTAAAAGGCCTGCTCCGGAAGATCGTCATGTTTGCCTTCCAGTATCTCCTTGAACCCCTGGACTGTGTCCTTCACGGAGACGAACTTGCCATCGGTACCGGTAAACTGCGCGGCGACAAAGAACGGCTGGGAGAGGAACCTCTGGATTTTTCTGGCTCTGCTGACTGTTAGTTTATCCTCTTCCGAAAGTTCGTCCATTCCGAGAATGGCGATGATGTCCTGAAGGTCCTTGTATTTCTGAAGGATCATCTGGACGTTCCGCGCCACCATGTAGTGGTCCTCGCCGATAACGTTGGGGTCGAGGATTCGCGATGTAGAGTCGAGGGGGTCCACAGCGGGGTAGATGCCCAACTCGGCGATCGGCCGCGAGAGAACGACCGTTCCGTCGAGGTGCGAGAAGGTCGTCGCCGGTGCGGGGTCCGTAAGGTCGTCGGCAGGGACGTAGACGCACTGAACGGCTGTGATGGAACCTTTCGTCGTCGATGTGATCCGCTCCTGAAGTTCTCCGAGGTCCGTAGCCAAGGTCGGCTGGTAACCGACCGCTGAAGGCATACGGCCAAGAAGAGCCGAGACTTCAGCTCCAGCTTGGGTGAAACGAAAGATATTGTCGATGAAGAGGAGCACATCCTGTCCCTCCACATCGCGGAAATACTCCGCCGCCGTGAGGGCCGTAAGTGCCACCCGCGCGCGGGCTCCCGGGGGTTCCGTCATCTGACCGTAGACGAGGGCCGCTTTCGAGATGACTCCCGACTGTTTCATCTCCAGGTAAAGGTCATTGCCCTCTCTCGTCCTTTCACCCACACCGCCGAAAACGGAGATACCTCCGTGATGCATGGCGATGTTATGGATCATCTCCATCATGACGACGGTCTTGCCGACCCCGGCGCCGCCGAACATCCCCATCTTGCCGCCTCTGGGGAAGGGAACGAGGAGGTCGATGACCTTGACTCCAGTTTCGAGAACGTGCACCGAAGTATCCTGCTCCGTAAAGCTGGGGGCCTCTCTGTGGATCGGCATCTTGACCTTGGCATCAATAGGGCCGAGCCCGTCCACCGGTCTCCCGACGACGTTGAGAATCCTTCCGAGGCCGGCCTCACCGACGGGAACCATGATCGGGCTACCCATACTTTTCACTCTCATACCCCGTACAAGGCCGTCCGTTACGTCCATGGCGATACATCTGACGGTATTGCCGCCGAGGTGCTGGGCAACCTCGATGACCAGATTGTCTTCCTCGTCGTTGATCGTCGGGTTGGTCAGCGTCAGAGCATCGAGGATATGCGGGAGATCCCCGTCTTCGAATACGACGTCTATAACCGGCCCAATGACCTGGACGACTTTTCCTTCGTTCATATCTGTTCTCCTTGATATATTATCGATAAATTCCTCAAATCATTCGCCTGTGGCTTCAGCCCTTCAGAGCCTCCGTACCACCTACGATGTCCATGAGCTCTTTCGTGATAGCGGCCTGACGTGCCTTATTGAAATTCAGCGTCAGGGTCTGAATCATCTCGTCACAGTTACTCGTCGCGTTGTCCATTGCCATCATTCTTGCCGCGTTCTCGCCGGCCGATGTTTCCAGCAACGCCCTGTATATCAAGACCCGTATGTACATCGGAAGCAATTGATCCAAAAGCATTTCTTCCGACGGTTCATAGATGTAATCCACCCTCTTATCCGGTTCGACGTCCTCGTCAACGCCAACCGACGGGATGGGGAGCAGTCTTATCGCCACCGGTCGTTGGATGGGCATCGAAACGAATTCGCTGTAAATTAGGTATAGTTCATCGTACTCTTCGGCGATGAATGAAGGAATCACGTCTTCACCGATAGCCTGGGCCAGGCTCATGTCGAACCTTCTGAACACTTCTACGTACTGGTTGATGATGTTTGCCTTCTTGCGGAAATAGTCCCGTCCTTTCTTGCCGACTGTGATCAGGGATAATTCTTTACCCTTAGACAGCCTGTCCTTGAAGAAGCGTTCCGTGGTCCTTATTATGTTGGAATTGTACCCACCGCAGAGTCCTCGGTCGGAGGTCATACAGATTACCCTTATCCGCTTCGGTTCTCTTACGGCAAGTAGCGGGTGGGTATTGGGGTCTACCCGCAGGGCCAAACTTTTCAAAACGTCCATGAACTTTACGGCATAAGGTCGGAAGTTCTCCATCCTTGCCTGGGACGTCCTTAACTTCGAGGCGGCCACCATGTTCATCGCGCGCGTGATCTGCTTGGTCTTCTGTACCGCCGTGATTTTTCGTTTGATGTCTCTTAGCGCAGCCATCTATGAGAATACTCCCTTAATATCATTCTATAATCGTTGCTGTTAAGAATCAAAACCCGTCAGCCCACCATAAAAACAGAATCGAATTCCGCGAGGACATCCATCATCTTCTTTTCCAATTCAGGGCTGATGACTTTCTTCTCGTCGATTTCCTGCATGATGGCCGGATACTTGTTCTTTACAAATGCGAGCAGCTCTTTTTCATACTCCTTCAGCTTTGCGACTTCGTATTTATCCAGGAAACCCTTCGCTCCCGCGAAAAGAACGGTCACTTGTTCCCCAAGCGACATGGGTTGATACTGAGGCTGCTTCAGTATTTCGACGAGCCTGATACCTCTCTCAAGCTGAGCCTGCGTCGCCTTGTCGAGGTCGCTCCCGAACTGGGCGAAGGCCGCCATCTCACGGTACTGGGCCAACTCCAGTTTCAACGTTCCGGCAACCTGCTTCATAGCCTTCACCTGGGCGGCCCCGCCGACTCGGGAAACGGAAAGGCCAACGTTGATGGCCGGTCGTATACCTGAGTAAAAAAGGCTCGGTTCGAGATAGACCTGACCGTCCGTGATGGAAATGACGTTCGTTGGGATGTAGGCCGAAACGTCGCCGGCCTGAGTCTCGATGATCGGTAGGGCCGTCAACGACCCTCCGCCGTAATCTTTGTTCACCCGCGCCGCGCGTTCCAGGAGCCTTGAATGGTTGTAAAAGATGTCTCCGGGAAAGGCCTCACGTCCCGGCGGTCTTCGGAGGAGAAGCGATATCTGCCGGTAAGCCACGGCCTGTTTGGAAAGGTCGTCATAGATGATGAGTGCGTCCTGCTCGCGGTCTCGATAATATTCACCGATGCTGCAACCCGAATAGGCGGCAATGTACTGCAGGGTCGCCGGGTCGCTTGCGCACGCTGCGACTACGCAGGTATAACTCATGGCATCGTTCTTTCTCAACGACTCCACGACCTGCGCCACGGTCGATTTTTTCTGCCCGATGGCTACGTAGATGCACTTGACGCCCGTGTCCTTCTGTCTGATGATCGCATCGACACCGATCGCCGTCTTCCCGATCTGGCGGTCACCGATGATCAGTTCACGTTGGCCGCGTCCGATGGGTGTCATGGCATCTATGGCCTTTATACCGGTGTACATAGGCTCGTTGACGGGTTGCCTTGCGATCACGCCCGGGGCCACCATCTCGATACGGCGAAACTCCGTTGCCTCTATCGGTCCCTTACCGTCGATCGGTCTTCCCGTGGCATCGATAACACGGCCGAGGAGGGCGTCGCCCACCGGCACCTGAGTAATGCGGCCCGTTCGCTTGACGATATCCCCTTCTTTGATGTGAATGTCTTCGCCGAGAATGGCTACACCGACGTTGTCCTTTTCCAGGTTCAGCACCATCCCAAGAATACCACCGGGAAACTCCAAAAGTTCCATTGCCATCGCGTTTTCCACACCGTATACCCTGGCAATACCGTCACCGACGGACAGGACTGTACCGGTCTCGCTAACGTCGAGTTTCTTTTCGTATTCCTTAATCTGCTTGGAAATTATCTTACTGATTTCCTCTGCCCTGATCGTCTCCATCCTCTATATCTCCTCCCCTAAGAGTTCCCTTATTTTATTCAGTTGGGCTTTAACACTGCCGTCGTAAACTGTGTCACCTATCTTGACTACGATGCCGCCGAGAAGTGAGGGGTCTTCTTGGATCGCCATTTCGACCCGCTTCTTTGTCAGACCCTCGAGTGTCTTCTTGACTTCGGCGACGAGGTCATCGGAAAGGGGATAGGCGGTCTTCACGCTCACCCGAGCCTTGTTCAGGGCTTGGTCCATCAGGTACTGGTAAGCGTTAAGGATGTCTTCCAATATATTGATCCTTCCCTTGTCCACCAAGAGCTTCAAAAAATTGGCAACGACTCCCGCGATACCCAATTTCTCCAGCACTTCTCCGACAACTGCCTTTTTATCGTCCCTGTCGAAGATCGGGTTGAAGAGAAATTCTCTGAAACTCTCATTTTCTTCCAGAACGGCAGAAAACCTCTTTAGTTCTTCAAAATATTTTTCGTAGCTGTTCGTTTCCTTCGCTATCTCGAAGAGCGCCTGACTGTACCGGTTTGCAAGATCGCCACTACTCAATTCAGCTTCACCATCCTATCTATGGTTTCTTTAACCATCCTCTCATGGTCTTCTTTCTTTATGGTCTTGGAAAGAATCTCTTCAGCCGTCTGAACGGCAAGGACCGACGCCTCAAGCCTCAACTGGTTGATGGCTTTCTTCAATTCCTGGTCCATTCTCGCCCGGCTGTCCTCCTTCATTTTTTCCGCTGTCTTCTTGGCGCTTTCGATGATCTTTTCCTTTTCCACGACTCCCTGGGCCTTGATCATCTCCGAGATCCCCTCGATCTCACTCGACGCCTTTTCCAGCCTCTCAGAGTACTCCTTGAACTTCGCCTCCGCCTCTTCTTTGGCTCTAACCGCTTCTTCGAGTGCGGCCTTGATTGCTGCCCGCCTCCCGACGAAGAAGTTCTTGATATGCTTCCAGGTCAGCATATACAGAATGGCAACAAGAACGATGAAATTGAACATCCTCCAAGCAAAATCGGCCCATGTGCTGTGCCCGCCCTCTTCTCCTCCTCCGGCGGCAAAGACCACCGCCGACCATATCAGGATAATCACTACAGACAGAATAGGGATAAAGCGGCCCTTAAACCGTCCGCCTATCTTAGATTCTTTGTTCATCGAACGTCCTCCCCAGAACCCTTTCGGCGATCTCAAAGGAGATGTTCCTTGACTGGGCAGCCAAGATCTTTCGGGCTTCCTCCATTTCCTTCGCCAACTTTTCTTTAAATTCTTCTGTCATCCGAGAGATTTCCTCGCGGGCTGCTTCGATGATCCGTTGGGCTTCCAGAGCTCCTTGCTTCTGTATTTCATTTCTCTGGTTCATAGCTTCCATCTTGGCAAGCCTGATTTTTTCCTCGTATTCGGCCGTTTTTCGTTCGATTGTCTGGTAAAGCGACTTGACCTCCTCCTCCGATGCCTTTAAGCGATTCTCTCTTTCCTGCATGATTCTGAGGATCGGTTTATACAGGAGAACATGTAATATCGCGATAAGCGCAAGAAAATTCACAATCTGGATGAAAAGCGTATAATCTATGCTGACCATGCTCTTTTTCCCCTTTTTAACAACCTTCAAAAAACAAAAAAACCGAGCGAAAAATACCTCACCCGGTTTAGACCATCCACGCTGTGCCTACATATGCAGAA
Source organism: uncultured Syntrophaceae bacterium (assembly GCA_964597995.1). Classification (GTDB taxonomy): domain Bacteria; phylum Desulfobacterota; class Syntrophia; order Syntrophales; family UBA4778; genus UBA2207. Next base: position 12,539 of record CAZRAC010000026.1, read on the forward strand.
AGGCGCAGGACACCTTTCACGAAATATATACACAGGTTATTCATTATCCCCGTCAACCTTTCACACCCCATCGCTAAAGCGGGCACTACTAATCATAACGTTCATTCAATGTCAAGTCTTTTTTGCCTTTTGCAGCAGGATTCTGTCTCGGAAAATAAAGTGTTTTTTCAGGCCCGTCCGTAATCATCCGCCGTCCTTTCGATATCGTCCTCGCCGAAATAATCGCCTGTTTGAACCTCTATGAAGACCAACTCTTCCTTCCCGGTGTTCAGAATCCGGTGAAACGCTCCCCTAGGGATGTCCACCGACTCTCCTTTTAATACCTTCAGGTTCACGTCCTCCCGGGAAACTAGACCTTCACCCTGTACAATAAACCAGTGTTCTTCGCGAAGCCGGTGCATCTGCAGACTCAGTCGCGCTCCCGGGTAAACGGTCACCCTCTTCACCTTGTGGTTTTCCGCCTCTCCTATCACCCGGTAATGGCCCCAGGGTCGGAACTCCAGCTCTCCTTTTTCTGCCATGATACCTCTTCCTCAGGGTGCCTGCCTCTTTCCACGGCCCGTAATGCGGGCTCGGCTTTCATCTGACAATGTCCTTCAAAGACTGCGCCCTCGTGAATGACAAGAACCATCGTCTTAAGCTCCCCGCTCAGATTCCCCCGTGAAAATATCTCCGTTCGCTTTTTTATCTCCAGGTTTCCGACTACTTCCCCACCGATGAGAACATTGTCGACGAAGACTTCCCCTTCGATGCGAGCACCTTCACCAACGTTCAGGGTGCCACCTCCGACCACCTGGCCTTTGAATTTTCCCTCGATCCTGACTGAACCGGTAAAAAGGAGCTTCCCCTCGAATTCAGTGCCTTTTCCAAGAAAGGCCTTCACCTCTTCGATTTTTTTCTTCCCCACCATCGTCAACTCCCTCCCTTTACCTGCGTCTGCTTAAAGCAGGCCGGTTTTTGCGATCGCTCGGCTTCAAAATCACGAATCACGGCTGGAGAATAAACCGTCTCGTACTGACGCTCATGAGCAACCCCACACCCATCATCATGACTACCATCGAAGAACCTCCATAACTCATGAAAGGCAACGGAATACCGACCACAGGAAAGAACCCTACCACCATTCCCACATTGATCACAACTTCCCAGAATAAGAGCATCGTAACGCCGAAGGCTATCAACGTTCCCAAGTAATCTCGTGATTGGCGCGCTATTTTCAGACCCCAGACGATTAGCGTGAGGTAGAGGATCATGACCACAACGGACCCAAGGAAACCCCACTCCTCGGCAAAAACTGAAAAAATAAAATCCGTTTGGTGCTCGGGGAGGAAACGCAACTGGCTTTGCGTCCCTTTCAGAAATCCTTTTCCAAAAAAACCTCCTGAGCCTACGGCAATGATGGACTGAAGGATATGATATCCCGACCCGAGGGGGTCTCCTTCCGGGTCAAAAAAGGCAAGTAGACGCTCGCGCTGATAGTCTTTCAGGAAATACCAACTGAAAGGCAACAATAGAATCCCAGTCGTGACCACGATCATGACGGTTTTGCCCTTGACCCCGACGAAGAGCGCCATAGAGGCAAAAATGATCAACAGGATCAGCGCCGTTCCGAGGTCGGGCTGCTTCATGATAAGGACAAAGGGCACGAAAACCATAAGAAAAGGCACGACAAGCTCCCTCAGGCCGTATGCCCCCTCTTTCTCGTTCATGGCAAAGTACCTGGCAAGGGCGACGATGGCGGCAAGTTTCATCAGTTCCGAGGGCTGAAAGGAAAACCAACCCAGGGCCAACCACCGCTGCGTTCCCCGTGTCACATCACCAACGATGAAGACGATGACAAGAAGTGCCAGAGAAATTCCGTAGAAAACATAGGCGTACGTGATAAAAGAACGGTAGTCTATGCTGAACATAACCACCATGAATACAAGGCCCGTTAAAAACCATACCGACTGCCTCAAACAAAGTGGCCCCGACTTGCCGCTGAGAACGTTGAAGCCTGCGCTGTACATGTTTAAAAGGCCGATGGCGCAGATCGTCATGACGATGAGAAGAAAAACCAGGTCAAAATTAAGCAGTAACCGCCGGTCAAACTTCACGCTTCTCCCTCCTGTGCCGCCTTCTTCTGCTCGTCTTTACCCTTGAAATAGGCGTCGATTATCTTCCTCGCCAAGGGTGCGGCCGCAACTCCTCCATGGCCTCCGTGTTCCACAACAACCACTATGGCGATCTCCGGGTTTTTCACCGGGGCATAACAGACGAAAAGGGCGTGATCTCGGAATTTCCACGCCATCTGCTCGCTCTTGACTCCCTGCCACTTCTGCTTCTGGCCTACCACCTGGGCCGTACCGGTCTTCCCGCTTACGTCCTGTTCAGGCCTCCTGAGAGCCCATCCCGTACCGTGGGGCTCGTTACATACACCCCATAGCCCCTTCCTGATCGCGTCCATCTGCTCCTCGCTCAACGGCAGGACAGAACGGATTTCCGGGCCGAACTCCTTCAGCACTTTTCCGTCGACGCATTCGATACGCTGGACCAACCGAGGAGAGTAAAGGGTTCCGCCGTTAGCCAACGCACAGTAGGCACTCAGTAGTTGCAACGGTGTCACGCTTGTGTATCCTTGACCGATGGAGATGGAGATCGTATCGCCGGGTCGCCATGGTTCCCCTGTTTTTCTCAACTTCCATTCACCTGTAGGAATCAGTCCGCACCTCTCTCCCGGCAGGGAAACCCCTGTAGGGGCACCGAAGCCGAAAGCACGGGCATACTCGGCCAGTTTGTCGACGCCGACCATTTTGCCAACGTTGTAAAAGTATACGTCGCAGGACTCAACGATCGCTTTGTGGAGATTGATCCTTCCGTGGCCTTTTTTCTGCCAACACTTAAATTCGTGATTGCCGAGACGGAAAAGGCCGTTACAATAAAAGGTCGTTTCGGGCGTTATGATCCCCTCTCCCAGACCGGCCGCTGCCACAACTATCTTGAAAGTGGAGCCGGGAGGATACTGCCCGGACAGGGCCTTGTTCTCCATAGGCCGCATGGGGTCGGTGGCGAGCTTCTTCCACGCATCCGGATGCATTCCCTTGTTGAAAAGGTTGGGGTCGAATGCCGGCCTGCTCACCATAACACGTATTGCGCCGTCTCTCGGATCCATCGCCACTACCGAACCGACCTTCCCGTCCATCGCCTCCCAGGCGACTTTCTGCAACTCCGCGTCGATGGTCAAGGTAACGTCATGGCCCGGAATGGGTTCCACTCGTCTCAGTGTTTTTACCTTTCTGCCCACCGCATTGACTTCGATGTATTCTCCGCCGTTTTCCCCCCGCAGATACTCGTCGAGATATTTCTCGATCCCCGACTTACCGATACGGTCACCAGGCTTGAGTGTACCGGTCTGGTCCCCGTTTAGGTCCTCGGGGCTGACCTCGCCCACATATCCGAGGACATGGGCCGTCATTTCCCCGCCGAGGTATTTGCGCACGGGAACAACATCGACCACGACACCAGGCAGGTCGAGCGAGTGGGTTTCGACGAGAGCCAGCTCCTCCCAGCTCACATTTTTTGCAAGCTTGAAGGGGATGAAAGGCCGGTTCTTTTCAGAGACAGAGACATCCCTCCTGAATTCCATTCCCTGATTCCCGTAAATCGCTTCCAAAACCCTGATCACATCTCCCACGTTCTTTACGGCCCCGGGGACGACGGAAATATCGTAGGATGGCTGATTCTCCACGATCGCTTTTCCGTGGATATCCCTGATTATGCCGCGGAGAGCCTTGACTTCGTGAATCCTTACCCTGTTGTTTTCTGATTGGCTCCTCAGTTCGTCCCCTTTGACGACTTGAAGATACCAGATCCTGGATGTAAGCAGAGATAAGGAAACGATGACTATCCACATCAAGACCCTGAACCTTCTCCTGAATTTCCCGGGGTCGTAGCGGCTGAATCTATCTTGCTTCTCTAACATTCAAAACACCCACCAGACGATCGAGCGCCTTAAAAAGGACAGGGCTTAAAAGACACGCAACCAGTGCCTGGGCAAGAAAAACCTTGAGGACGCCCGAAAGAATATTCACTTCGTAAAAAACGAGATAGACAAGGGCAGTGAAAAGGGCTTCAACGAGGACGGCGATGAACGTAAAACCTACTATAAACGGGTAACCCTCCGCGTAGACCTTGAACGAAAGAATTCGGACAACGAGAAAAACGGCTACATAGTACAGAGTAAAAAGACCGCTGACAAACCCCGTCAAGCAATCAAGGATAAAGCCCATGATGAAGGCGAGAAAACCGGCCTTGACGGCATCGAGATTCAGGCCGGCGTAAATGACGATGATGAGCGACATCTCCACGCTTATCTTTCCGAGAAACAATAGGTTCAACAGGGTCGTCTGAAAGATGAGAACGATAAGGCAAAAGAGGGGCAGAATCAAATAGTAGATCACTGCACCTTTTCCTTTTCCGGGGTTACGACGAAAACCTCTTCCAGACGTGAAAAATGGACGGCGGGCATCACCTCAACCTTCAGAAATAAGCCGGAAACATTGCGGTCCACGTTCAGCACCGTCCCGACGATCAGTCCCTTAGGGAATACCCCGCCAAGGCCCGATGTGAGGACCTGTTCCCCGATTTTTACATCCTCCGACCGCTCAACGTACTTCAAAGAGCATCCGGCATTGCCCCCTCCCTGCAGGATGCCCTGAACACGGCTCTCCTGGGTCACAACATCGATGTTACTGTTGTAATCGACAACCAGTAGGACCTTGGACACATTCCATGAAGCCTCTACTATCCTACCCACGACCCCTTCAGCTGAAACAACCGGTAGGCCTACCCGAAGGCCGTCGGAAGTACCTTTGTTTAACATGATAGTTTTAAACAAATAGCTGTTATTGCGGTCTATGACTCGGCAGAAGACACCGGGCAGTTTCGCGCTCTCCTTCAGCCCAGCGAGCCCCCTCAACCGTCTCTCTTCGTAGTAAAGTTCACGGTAATCATTCAATTCCTTCGTCAACTGGGCGATCCTACCCCGCAGTATCCGGTTTTCCTCTTCAAGTCCGACAAGGAATAGGTATCTCTTCCATACATTACGAACCCCTTCGATCGACGTATTTATCGCATCTACAGCGGGCGACGATATTTCAAGGACGATTTTTCTAAAAAAGTATGTTTCTCCCGGGTTATTAAGGCTGACAGAGAGGATAACGAGCGATGCAACAACAAGAACCGAGGCAACGCCTATTGTCTGATACTTTTTTGGGATCAGCATTTAAATCTGTATCGTTACCTCTTTGAGAAGGTCCATTTCGTCGAGGGCCATCCCCGCGCCCCTCGCGACTGTGGAAAGCGGGTCATCAGCCAAGGAAATGGGGAGCCCTGTCTCTTCCCTGAGGAGAATGTCTAAATTTCTCAGTAGTGCTCCGCCACCGGTGAGGACTATTCCCCGGTCAACAATATCCGCCGCCAATTCCGGGGGGCACTGTTCTAAGGCGTCCTTTATCGCGTCCACGATGATGCTAACGGGCTCAGCGATAGCCTCCCTGACCTCCTCTGAATCGATCTCAATAGTCTTAGGGATGCCTGATATGAGGTCCCGACCCTTGACTTCCACTGTGCGGATTTCACCGTCGGGGTATGCGCAGCCCACCGCCGTTTTTATCATCTCACCTGTTCTCTCACCGATAAGGAGGCTGTACTTTCTCTTCATGTGCTGAACGATGAAGTCGTCCATCCTGTCACCAGCAATGCGCACCGATTTCGAATACACAATACCTGCAAGGGATATGACGGCCACTTCCGTCGTTCCTCCGCCGATGTCCACTACCATCGAACTGAGCGGCTCCGTGATGGGTAGACCCGCCCCGATCGCCGCCGCCATAGGCTCTTCTATCAGGTAAACCTCTCTAGCGCCTGCCGATTCGGCCGTCTCCTTCACCGCCCTTCTCTCCACCTGCGTGATCCCGGAAGGTATCGAGATGATGATCCTCGGACGGACCAGGGTTCTCCGGTTGTGGACCCGCATGATGAAATGACGCAACATGGCCTCTGTTATCTCAAAGTCGGCGATGACCCCTTCCCTCATGGGCCTTATGGCGACGATGTTTCCAGGGGTTCGGCCGAGCATGCGCTTGGCGTCGGCCCCGACAGCCAGCACCTTCTGGACACCCCTCGAATCACGATGAACGGCGACTACGGAGGGTTCGCTCAACACGATGCCCTTGCCCTTGACATAGACAAGGGTGTTTGCCGTTCCGAGGTCGATCGCCAGGTCGTTGGAAAATTTACCCAGAATAAAGTCAAAAAGCACGATTGCCTCCTTATTTTTACAACTTAGGCTTATAATAACTCAAGGTATTGAAAGCTGATTTTTATAACTTATTTACTCGGGCTAATCAATTCATTTTTTAAGTACAAAAAATCATTTGCCTTTAAAAAAACATTGCTTTTTGCCGGGCGATATACTACTTAATTCTGCCGGTAGACGGGGAAAATAGATGGTGATTTTCTACAGTTAACAAAAAGGAACGACGGCGGTCCATTCATGCTGCAATTCATGAGAAAACACGCGAAAAACTGGCTGATGAAGGTTCTTCTGATCCTTATCATCATCGTCTTCATCTTCTATTTCGGTTCGAGTACCGGCCGACAGAAAGCGGGGGACATCGCGACGGTAGGGGATAAAACGATATCCTTTGTCGAATTCCGGAAGGAATACGAGAACCTTCTCGAGCTATACCGCCGGCAGTATGGTGAAAACCTGACCGAAGAGCAGCTTAAAAGATTAAACCTCAAGCAGGTGGCGGTTGATAACCTCATCAACCAGGCCGTTATCCTCCAGAAGGCAATGGACTTGAACATCGAGGTCAGCGACGAGGAGGTCCGTAATTTCATTTTTTCCATACCGACATTTCAGAGAAACGGTGTATTTGACAACCGTGTTTATCAGCAGGTCCTGCGCAGCCTGAAGATGACGCCGGAAGAATTCGAAGTTTCACAGAAAATGGGAATGATCGCGGCGAAGATTGAAGGTCTTATCCGGGAATCCGTGATGGTTTCCGACGACGAGGCCTTCGACATCTACCGTATCCAGAATGAAAAGACAGACCTGGCGTTCCTAAAAATTCCCTGTGAGGGGTACCGTTCCCGCGTCAAAGCATCGACCGAAGACCTAGAAAAGTTCCTTGCCGAACAGGGTGACTCTTTCCGTGTACCCGAGCGCTTGCAGGTCAAGTACTTGTTCCTTCGCGCCGAGGACTTCGAGGATTCCGTTAGCGTTTCCGACGAGGAGGTCAGAGATTACTACGAATCTCATAGGGAATCCTTTAAGAAAAAAGGCGGCAGCGCGGCCCCACTCGCCGAAGTGAAGGGAAAAATCATTGCCGCCTTACGCCGCGACAAGGCGATGGACCTTGCCTACAGGGAGGCTAAAAAGGCCCGCAACACTATCTATCAGGAAGAGAATTTCGAGGAGTATGCGAGGAAGCATAACATCACGATCCATTCGGGAGAGGTCACGGCAAAAGCAAACATTCCCCCGGAATTAGCCGCCATCGAGGGACTGGACCAATACCTCTCAGCCCTCAAACCGGACCAGATCACACCGGTCCTCTCCACTCCATCTGGTTACGCGATCATCAAACTGGTCTCCCGAGAGAGTTCCCGGACCCCGAAACTCGCAGAGATAAGGGGCATCGTCGAAAGGCGTTATGTCGAGGAAGAAGCGCGGAAACTCTGCCGGAAAGAGGCGGAAGATACCCTGAGGCGCCTGAAAGCGGGCGTCGGCATGGACGAGATTGCTCGTGAAAAGGGCCTAAGAATAGGCGACACCGGGTACTTCTCGCCGGGAGTCAACATCCCCGGGATAGGTAGGTCCCTTGAAATTGCACAGGCCGTGTACCTGCTTTCGGAGAAAAAACCTTACCCAGACCAGCCCTTCCTCGTGGACGACTCATACGTAATCGTCAGATTCAAGGGCCGCAAAATGGAAGCGAAGGACTTCGACGCCAATAAGGCGGCCATCAAACAGTTCCTTTACCGGCACAAAGAAAACATATACCTCCAATCGTGGATCGCCGAGACCAAAGAGGCCCTTATAAAGGCAGGACGGATCAAGTTCCACGAAGACGTCTCCAAACTGTAAACCGGGCAAAGGGCTAATGCAGATAGCTGTGAAGGCCAGGCAGATAGTTCACTCCCAGATAGGTAAAAAGCACTGAGGCAAACCCGACCAGCGCCACCCACGCCGTCCGCTTTCCCTTCCAGCCATGCACAAATCGCAGATGTAGCATCGTGGCGTAGATAAGCCATGTGATGAGTGACCAGACTTCCTTCGGTTCCCAACTCCAGTAAGAGCCCCAGGCGTTGTAAGCCCAGACTGAGCCTGAGACGATCCCAAGGCCGAAAAGAATGAACCCAAGAAACGCGCTCCGATAGATCGTCTCGTCGAGAAAGCCCGGCCCGGGCAATAGACTCAAGAAAGAATCCCCGTCGTCCTGCCCTACCCTCTCCTTCAAAATTAACATGAGGCTGACGCCGCAGGCGATGGTGAAAGCGGCATACCCGAAAAAGCAGGCCACGACATGACATACAAGCCAGTTGCTCTGAAGCGCAGGAACCACAGGCCGAATGCTGCTATCAACTCCAGGGTGAAAGGATGCGTATGCGATGAGAAAGAAACTCACCGGCATGGTGAACACCCCCGGACTCCTGCTTCTCGTTCTCCACTCTACGAGGAAATGGAAGAGAACGACCGTCCAGGCGAAAAAAACGAGTGACTCATAAAGGTTGGCGAGTGGGGCGTGTCCGAAACCGAGACTATAAGACTCTTCCCATCTCAGGGCTATGGCAATCGTCTGGATGGTGAATCCCACGGCCGCCGTTGTAATCGCCGCATCACCCCAGAAGCCCGCCCTCCGCACCATATCGAGGACATACAGCAGAAAAGCCAGGAGATAAATGAATGCGACTATGCCCAGAAGCGTCGTACTGATCGTCACCGTCCAATATCCTCATGAGATGCCTTCTCTTTCCTGGCCATACTCAAAATATGGAACAAGACCAGCACAAACCCCACCATCATGACGGCTGCCCCTGCGGCAACTATCCCCGCACCGTGGTCACGAGTGACCCGCAGCTCGGAGACATACCGATCCTCTCCTCCCCTTGCGGATGTAAGACCTGAGTCTCCCCCTGTCGTCATATAACCTGACTGGCAGAACCGCAGTCCTTCCAACGAGATGGGATGATTCACGAAAAGCGGGCCTTGAAAAATAACACGGCCTTCTTTCATGAAGGTGAGGTCCGAGCGGTACGTCTTAGGCGTTCCGTCATCATAAAAATCCATGTAAAAGCGGTCGAGGCGGACCGAAAAGCCGAGATTTATTGTCTTCTCCTTGCCCACGAGCGGCACTTCATCGACCGTCTCCCCTTCGACGATGTGGATGTCGGCATCAAAACCAAGCATTGCCCCGAGCAGAGCGCCGATGATCATGATGGAGACGCCCAGATGAACGAGAGGGACTCCAAGCCGGGAAAAGGCCCTCTTCCCGGCGCTCATGCGAAAACACCCCCCGAAACCCGAAAACCCGCGCCACGAGCAAATCAAAAGATTCAAGGAAAGGAGTCCGAGAAGAAGAAAAAACCCCCAAGAATGATAGACATTGACAGACGGCACGACCGCCCCGAAACCTGAACAAAGGGCGACCAAACAGATCAAGGCAACGGCCGGCCTGACGGAGGTCAAGAAAAACCAAAGCGCGTTCCGCCCTACCACCCTATTCTTATCCGGCTCATCCTTCAACGCGACGCCTCATCCTCACAGCACTCCCGCTCAGTACATGAAATCAACAAAAGAGAATCTACCATAAATCAGTCTCTCTTTCGTAAAGGAACATTCGAATCTCATAACTCCGATCGGATAAAAAAAGGTTACGAGCCCGGATCAAGACTCGTAACCTTTCGATTTCATGGTGCCGGAGGACGGACTTGAACCGTCATGACCGCAAGGGTCGGGGGATTTTGAGTCCCCTGCGTCTACCAATTTCACCACTCCGGCATGGGTCCGAGATTATATTCGGGCACCTTTCCTGTCAAGAAAAATGTATTGACAATTTGTGGAGTCTCTGATTAAACTTCGTCACCTTTCAGGCATTTTACGTGGGGCTGTAGCTCAGCTGGGAGAGCGCTTGAATGGCATTCAAGAGGTCACGAGTTCGATCCTCGTCAGCTCCACCATAGCATAAGGGCTTAACTTTTTCGTTAGGTCCTTTTCTTTTCTCACGCTATCATTCTCTCATGATTCGCAGTCCACAAAAACTCTCTGCCTATATACTGTGCACTTACGCACAATTCTGTGCGTTTCTGCACAGGCAGCACAAAAAAAGGGCGGCTGACACCCATTCGGAGCAATATATTGATTTAACTACTGTTTATAGCGATCGTTACATCCTTTGTCTTTCACCGCCAAGCTGTTGTAAACTTGACTCATAGCAGCGACGCCTCCCCGCTTACCGAATAGTCATTTTCTATCGAACCATAAAACAAGACTTCAATCGCCGTATTGGTAAGATAATCAATGTATTATCCATTCCCAGGCGCGCCGGTCGTCCGGTGGCCTGCTATTTGCTTCTGGATAAACAGACAATGCACTGGAGATTTTACAGTGCGTTCATCAGCAACCTAAAAGGAGGATTAAGTATGGCTCTGAAGACAAAGGAAGAATATTTTGAGAGCATAAGGGCGTTGAGGTTGCCGGTATATCTATTGGGCGAACGAGTGAAAGACACTGTAGAGCATCCGATAATACGTCCTTCGCTGAATTCCGTTGGAATGACTTATGAAATTGCCCAGGACCCCCTCTATGAGGATTTGGCTACCGCTACATCCCATCTGAGCGGAAACAAGATCAATCGGTTTTGTCACATTCACCAGAGTATAGATGACCTTCAGAAGAAGCCGCGGCTGCTGCGGTTGATGGGGCAGAAGACCGGCTCCTGTTTCCAGCGTTGTGCCGGACTGGATGCCATCAATACCCTCAACGCAATCTCGTATGAGATGGAACAGGAGCTGGGCACGGAATACCATCAGAGGTTCCTCAATTTCTTACGAATCATGCAGGATGAAGACCTTGTCTGTGACGCCGCCCTCACGGACCCAAAGGGTGATCGATCCTTGCCGCCCAGCAAGCAAGCGGACCCCGACCTCTATTTGCGAATTGTGAAAAAGGACGCCCAAGGGATAACCGTCCGTGGATGCAAGGCCCATCAGACCGGTGCGGTCAATTCTCACTGGGTAGCGGTTACCCCGACGTCGGCTATGCGCGAGGAGGACAAGGATTACGCCGTAACTTTCGTGGCCCCAACGAACAGCAAGGGTATCTCTTACGTCTACGGTCGTCAGTCCTGCGACACGAGAAAGCTTGAAGGCGGAAACATCGATGTAGGGAACGCCGGTTTCGGCGGCCACGAAGCCTACATGATTTTTGACGATGTCTTCGTTCCTTGGGAGAACGTCCTCATGTGCGGTGAGTACCAGTTTTCCGGGAGGCTTGTCGAAATCTTCGCCAATTATCACCGGGCCAGCTACGGCGGTTGCAAGACCGGTGTCGGAGATGTCCTGATAGGAGCGACTGCTCTGATTGCCGATTACAACGGAACCGGCCGCGCCTCTCACGTGAAAGATAAGTTGCAGGAAATGGTCAATCTTAACGAGACCTGCTATGCCTGCGCCATGTCCGCCGCCACTGAAGGGAACAAACATGCATCGGGCGGGTGCCTGGTGCACGGGCTTCTGGCTAATGTGGCCAAACTTAATATAACCCGCAATCCCATAGAAATGTGCCGCCTGGCGCAGGACATAGCGGGGGCGGTAATCGGTACCACGCCGTCGGAGAAGGATTTCAACATCCCCGGTATCGGCGAGGTATTGAAAAAATATCTGCAGGGTGTGGCACACATATCCGCCGAATCGCGGGTGCGTTGCATTCGCTTGATCGAGAACATCACTATGGGCACCGGCGCCGTCGGTTTCTTCACCGAATCGATCCACGGAGCAGGGTCTCCCCAAGCCCAGAAGGTTATGATCCAGCGATACGGAAACTTCGAACACAAGAAGAATCTGGCAAAAACTCTTGCAGGGATCAAAGAATAACCGGTTAGGAGGGAGCTAAATCCCAAATCCAGCGATAAGGCATTGGTAAAAGCATTCGAGTTCTTTGAGATTCTTATAGACAAAGGTTTTTGGCGATATTAGACTTCCGTCATCCTTATCACCTGGAGAGTGAAGATGAAGAAGGCGGTAAGACGGAAGGTGGTTCTCCGGGAAGGCGACGACACGTTGGTGAGTTTCGGCGGCGGCATCCTTCTCGACGAATTTATCAGCCGGTTGGGGTTGGCGGAGCTGATCGATCAGAAGGTCAGGGTCAAGGCGAGAGAGCGGGGATATAGGGAGTCGGAAGCGATCTTGGGCCTTGCCGCCGGCATGATAACCGGCGGAGAATGCCTGGATGACCTTTTCGTGCTGAGAGAAGAGAAGGGATTCGGTGCTATCTGGAGCCACGGCGAGATACCCCATCCCACCACGATGGGGGATTTTCTGAGGAGGTTTTCTTTGGGCCACATCCGGCAGTTGGAGAGCGTTGTTGCCGAGTGCTTCCGCAGGGTCTACACCGCCTCCGGCAAGATGCCTTCCCTCACATTGGACATCGACTCCACCCTCGATGAGGTTCATGGCAGCAAGAGGGAAGGCGCCAGGATGACTTATAAAGGGATCAGGGCACTGAACCCCCTCATGGGGTTCGTCCGGGAGACCGGCGACTGGCTCCACAGCCGGCTTCGTTCCGGAAACGTCCATACCTCGGACGGGGCCGCAAGCTTCATCCGGGAGGCCGTCCATAGAGTAGAGGACCTGGCCGACAGGATCAACCTCTCCATGGATTCGGGGTTCTACAGCAAGGATATCGTCGCCGAGTGTGAGCGGCTCGGATGCGGGTTCACGATCACGGCCGACCAGACGGCGCCCCTCATGAGGGCGATCCATGCCCTTGCAGAGGAAGAATGGGTTTCCCTCAAGGAGAACGTCTGGGTCTCGGAGATTCTCTACCAACCCCACGGATGGCCGAAGGCGTACCGTTTCCTGGTCCGGCGGGAGAAACTGCCGGAAAAAGGTCAGCCGGCGCTCCTGGAGGAGGTCCGTTACCGCTGGCACGCCATCGTCACCAACCGGGACGAGGATGCGACATATCTTGTCCCCTTCCATCTGCAGCGAGCAACCATGGAGAATCTGATCCGGGAGACCAAATACGGGCCTTCTCTCGATAGCTTCCCCTGCGAGGAGTTCCATGCCAACTGGACCTATCTCACGGTCTTAGATAATCGCCTATAACCTCGCCAACTGGATAAAAGGGCTCGCCCTGCCGGGTGTCCACAGGCATAAGTTCCTCAAGGCGGTCCGCTACCGGTTCTTCAACGTGGCGGCCCGAGTGATCCGTCACGGCCGGTACACGATCCTGAAGTTTGCCCGGGGCATCCATCGCTTCGCCGATATTGTCTTTGCCTATGAGAGGATCCGGGAATTGCAGTTCGGGTAAAGATACCGGGATTCTCTCTCTTTGCTACATCCTGTACAGGATAGTTTTGCCTTTTTTCACGCTTTTTGCCCTCGAAACCCCCCCATCGCTCGACCTGAGGCGTGCGAATGAGTCTTCGCCATTAATAATCGATCATCTTCCAGCAGCCACTGGCTCCCATTTGTTCAATCCCGCGCCGATCCGCTGCCGGTGGAGCTTATCGCTGGATTTAGGGAATACTTTGAGAGGGATTTTATAAAACAAGTTCTCAAGGCCTGTGGAAATAATCTGGAAGATACTGCCCGTTTTCTGAAGATTCATCGCACAACACTCATCAGAAAACTTAAAAGACACAACATGCTGACATAGACCTTCCTGAAGCTCAGAGCCACTCCTATTCCACATACTTATCCCGATCCCAACAACGATTATAATCGCGTTGTGGTACAGTAAACTGATTATCATTGACAGAGGGATCTCTCCGTGTTAGTGAAAATGAAAACCATATGCAGGATTTTTTATGAGTGGCTGTTCCCGAAAAGGTAAGGGTTGGTGTCATGGGAAGCTCAAGGGACACGGGTATCGCACGACTGTCGGACGCGATGCCGTTCTGGACGTTCTATCACAGGCCGATGAACATCTAAGCGCCGAGGATATTTACATGAAAATCCACCCTAGCCATCCCGGAATAGGGTTGACGTCCATTTACAGGACACTCGGTATTCTTGTGAATCTCGGGATGGTCCATAAATTCGATTTCGGTCACGGAAGAGCTAGGTACGAGCTGGCAGAACATCCGGGCGGCAGGGGGCATCATCATCACCTCGTTTGCACCGGTTGCGGCCGGGTGATCGATTATACGGACTTCATTGATGAAGAGGTTGCCCTTCTCAAGAAGACGGAAGAGGCATTGTCAAAAAAATACAATTTCAAAATCGACAATCATTTAATACAGTTTTATGGGCTATGTGATTCCTGCAGCAACAACAAATAAGACTTCATGATTTCGCTACTTTTTCCCATCGGAGCCTTTATTCAAATCCAGGAAAGGATCGAGGCTTATTTTAAGCCAACGACCAGAATAGAATCCGCAAAAAGCATTAGATACTGAAAAGAGAAAAAGCAAAGGAGACGTAGGAATACCGTGAATTTCTATTGGGCGGTGGGGGCCAGCATCGTTGTCAGTGCCATTTCTTTGATAGGCATTTTCAGCCTGCTGCTGAACGAACGGTTCATGAACAGGATACTGATTTTCATGGTCGGTTTTGCCGCCGGTGCGCTGATCGGCGGGGCTTTCCTCCACCTCATACCGGAGGCTCTCGAACACAGCGAAAGTGACCGTGTCTTCCTTATTGTGCTGCTCGGCTTCATCATGTTCTTTGTTCTCGAAAGATATTTTCACTGGCGCCATTGCCACGAGGACCACTGCGACATCCATGCCTTTACGTACTTAAACCTTATCGGGGACGGTATTCACAATTTTATAGACGGTCTTGTCATCGGCGCGAGTTTTTTTATCGATATCCGATTGGGGATAGTCACAACGACAGCTATTGTCCTCCATGAAATCCCCCAGGAGGTGGGCGACTTCGGGATATTGGTATACGGCGGCTTCGGAAAGTGGAAGGCCCTGTGTTACAACTTCCTTTCGGCCGTCACTGCCGTCTTCGGTACGGTCATCGGATATTACTATTCTGGGCGGACGGCAAATCTGGCAGGGTTTCTATTGCCCTTTGCGGCAGGGGGATTCATCTATATTGCAGGCTGCGACCTGATACCTGAGTTGCACAAGCAGAAGGACCTAAAAGCGGCAACATTATCCGTTTTATTTTTTCTGCTCGGGCTTATGCTGATGTTTGCAACGAGATGGTGCCACCACCATTGACGGGATGACGTTTCTTAGGATGTGGGGAGGGGTTCCGATGAATAAAATTCATTATACTCCCATCGGCGTGATCCGATCGCCTTTCAAAATGGTCGAAGGCATGCCCATCCAACCGTCGGGGGCAAAGGGGATTGCGGGCTCGGTGGAGATATACGAGATGTTCGCCGATGGGCTCAAGGACCTGGAGGGCTTTTCGCACATCATCCTTATCTACCATCTGCACCGCTCTCGCGGTTTTAAACTCCACGTGAAACCCTTCCTGGACGATCAACTCAGGGGCGTTTTCGCGACCCGGGCGCCGAGACGGCCGAACGCCATCGGCATATCGGTCGTCAGGCTGCTGCAGGTTGACCGAAACATCCTGAACATCGAAGACGTGGATATCCTCGACGGAACCCCTCTTCTGGATATAAAACCTTACGTGCCGGCCTTCGATGAGAGGGATGTCGTGAAGACAGGTTGGGTTTCGTCGCGGGTAGACAGCGTTGCAGTGGTTCGTTCGGATGACCGCTTTAAAAGCGGAGAAGAGTGATGATTGCGATGTCGGAGACTGCGAGAAAGGAGGCTGAAATGACGGAAGGGTGCGAGGGCGTAGTAGTCGGTGTATGCATGAGCGAAAGGAGAGGCGACCCCAAGAAGAACGTCGGGAGCGGCCTTCTGCAACCGGGCGTGGGACTGGTGGGTGACTCGCACGCCGGGACAGCGAAGGAAATAACTATCCTCGCCCGAGAAAGCGTGGATCGGCTTTGGCGCGAGAAGGGCATTTCGGCGGAGCCCGGGTTTTTTGCTGAAAATATTGCCACTCAGGGACTCGACACGGCCTCTCTGGTTCGCGGTTCGGTTCTCGAGATCGGGAGGGCAAAACTCGAAGTGATGCAGATCGGGAAAGATCCTTCAGAAGCCCATACTTATCAGTACAAGGGATACAGCTTGCTGCCGTCCGAAGGCGTTTTCTGCAGGGTTATCGAAGGTGGTGAGATCAGGGTTGGAGATAAGGTAGTGAAGATGGGGAGTTGATGGACCATGGAAGATCGGATTAGGCTTCGCGAAGCCGAGAAGGTAGAGATTCTGACTCTTCAGGACAATTACGTCGACGTTACGGTCGCGGACAACAGCGCGGTGATTTCGCGGGCCGCCCCCCTGAAAGCGGGCGAGTTCCGTAATTCCGTTCTCGCGGAGCACGGCTTCTCCGCCGTCGTCAAGGTGACGATTGACGGCCGGGTGAGAACGCTGCTCTTCGATTTTGGGTTTTCCGAGTTCGGGGCCGCATACAACGCGAAGGTGCTGGGCGAGGACATGAGCAGAGTAGAGGTCCTCGCTCTTTCTCACGGCCACAGCGACCACACGGGAGGGTTTGAAAGGCTCGTTGAGATGGTCGGCCGCGAGGGTATAGAACTCTTTCTCCACCCCGCTGTCTATAAAACGCCAAGGTATCTAAAGCTGGGCGGTGAGCGGAAGATCTATTTCCCCGAATTTACCCGGACGAAGCTGGAAAAGGCGGGCGTGAAGGTCGTGGAGGCCAGGAAGCCCGGTCTACTTCTCGACGGCGCCGCCTTATTCCTGGGCGAGATTCCCCGACGGACCGACTTCGAGAAAGGGTTCCCTATCGCACATTTCCAGGAAGGAGGCGTCGAGAAATGGGACCCGATAGAGGATGACACCTCCATCGTCATGCAAGTGAAGGGAAAGGGGCTCGTAGTGCTGTCCGGTTGCGCCCATTCGGGGATCGTCAACACCGCTCTTTATGCCCGAGAGGTGACGGGTGTCGATCGAGTCCACGTCATCATGGGGGGCTTTCATCTGTCCGGCCCGGCCTTCGAGCCTATCATCGGCCGGACGACGGAGGAACTGAAAAAGATCAACCCGGCTTACATCGTCCCGACCCACTGCACCGGGAGAAGGGCGATCATGCACATGGAACAGGCGATGCCGGGTAAGTTCATCCTGAACATGTCAGGGACGAGACTGACTTTTTCTGCTTAGGATGTCATTGCTTCCAAATAAGCTGTGTCCCTAAAAACTCAGAAAGTCATGCCCGGCCCAACTGAGCTATCCCTTCCATCCTACTGAGCCGAAGGAGAAGCGGTTTCGAACTTCTTGAGACCCTCCAGAAAGGTCTCAGGGTGCGGTATCTTTTTATCTTTATTGAGAATTGTTGGAATGGCAGTGAAAAACGTCTGTTTGGGGTCTATCTCTTCCTTCGCCCTGCTCTGAGGACGAGAAAAAATTGTCTGCCTATCTCCCGAGCACGGTCCAGGTACAACCTCGCGCCGGCGACGTCCTCCGTCGTGTAACGCCTCTGAAACAGGATGCTCCGTGGGGGAAAAAAGGTGGATATTACGAACCTTGCCTTGTCGAGGGGACGTTCGTTCATTGCCAGGTGAACGAAAAAACTGCTCCCCCGAATCCTGTCATTGGCAAGCTGAGTATTCAAGAACCAGCACTCAGGCAGTGTGATTTTTGCAGGTTTAAGCTTCTCCATGACCCCCGAGGGCAAGGGAAAGGCGCTGAAGCGGGACGTGATGAGAAGGCCGAAGTAGACGAAACGGTCAAGATGGAACCTCCTTGCCACATCAACGAGCGAACCCCAATCGATGTTCTTCTCGTAAGCCCTGAGGGCGAAAAAGAGGTCGCAGACGAGGATGAGGCGGTCGAAGGAGTGGCCGACGCGGAGGGCATGTTCACAGAGGTAGATGATCAGGTGCTCCGGGGACAGGATTCGCGTATCCGTATCTGCCACCTTGGCCATGTGGGACTTCTCCCACAGGTCATCCATATCTATGAAGGTGATGTAGGCCGTCGCCGGCACGGACGTATTCACCAGGTGCCAGTGAACGTGGATGCTTACAGACGAGGGGTCGTCCCGCCGGTACTCTACGCTGGCCAGGTATCCCCCGGGGTTGTCGAGGGCCAGGCGGGCGCTGGTGTCGACGGGCCGGTAGCCGAGGCTGTTGATGTAATTGTCGACGGTTAGGAGATCCCGTTTTTTCACGAGCAGGTCGCAATCGCCCGCCCCGCGCAAAGCCGTCTGGGGGTAAACGCACTCCCCCAGGGCGATGCCCTTGAAAACCAGGAAGTCGATCCCCGCCGCTTGGATACCACGGAATACCTCCCTTAGAACGACGATAGATTCTAAAGTAGTCTTTACTCGACGGTAGTAGTAATCCGTCAACTCACTTTCAAGATTTTCGGGCAAGAGATGACCAAGCCCATAACGGCGCAAGTTGTAGTGAAGCAAGGCGGCGACACCTTCTCGGTGGGCTGTCTCGATAAGGTATTTCCAGTTTATTGGGTCTTTGGAGGCCGCCCCCCCGCCATCCTGCTCCAGCACCAGCACCTTCTCCGGTGTGAACAGGAGCCGGCAGAGCAACCTGTCTTCGTTTCTCCAGGCTATGGTCTCCTCCCGTCGGGCCGCCCCGTATAGAATCGAAAAATATTTAAATTTCCTATGACCTGTATTATAGTCATCACATTGAATAAGTCAAAAAGTGGGGGATAGCCAGCGCCGATGATCGCGGATGATGAAAGACTTGTCCAGAACGAAAACAGCGTCTTTCGGGAAGAGGATGACGGTGCCTTCCTCTTCGACCCGGAAGGGGGAAGGCTCAAGTATCTAAACACCACAGGGGCCGAGGTATACCGCCTGTGTGACGGTACCAGGAACGTAAGGGAGATAGTAGATGTCGTGGCCGGCGTTTTTGCGGAAACACCGAGAAACGACATCGAAAGGGACGTCACGGCCTTCCTCGCCACCCTTCTCGAGATGAACTTCCTTGTCCGGGCTCGTCATGGTACCTGAAGAAACAAAACACTTTCCATTGCATTCCATATACCTGTACCTGTCGGACCGTTGTAACCTCCGCTGCCGTCACTGCTGGGTGGCTCCGTCCGACACGCAGGGTCCGCCTGCAAGGAGAAATGATGTGGATGTCTCCTTTATCAAGGAGGCCGTTGTCAAGGCAAAAGCACTGGGTCTCAACACAGTGAAGATCACAGGGGGAGAACCGTTCCTGAGGAAGGACATCATAGAGATCATCGAGTTTCTGCATTTGCAGGAACTCAACGTCGACATCGAGACAAACGGCACTCTCCTCGACGGCGACCTCGTTCGGGGTATCGTTCGTTGCGGGGTACGCCAGGTGTCGGTGAGCCTGGACAGTTCCGAACCCGCCGGGCACGACCTTTTCAGGGGCGTGACAGGGAGCCATAGCGCAGCCCTCAGCGGCCTGAAACTACTCATCGAAAACGGGGTGACCGTCCAGATAATCATGACTCTCTTTAGAGATAACCTCGGCGAAATCGATAAGATGGCGGCCCTCGCCGCGAAGGTCGGCGCCTCGTCGTTGAAGATAAACCCCATCATGCCTACGGGTCGAGGCGTCAATATCTTCAGCGATGGAAAGAACATACCAACGGACGAGCTTATCAGGATAGAAAGGAGGGTCGAGGAAGAACTGGCGCCCAAGTATGAGCCTCTCGACATCTATTTCGACCTTCCCGTTGCCCTGCGGTCTCTCAAGAGGATCCTCGAAAAACCGCTCAGCGAATGCCACGTCCTCAACATCATCGGCATCCTCGCCGACGGGACGATATCCCTCTGCGGTATCGGCGAGACGGAAACGGAACTCAACATGGGCAATATCGCGCGGGACGACATCGCCGAGGTCTGGGACAACCATCCCATCCTCTCGGAATTAAGGAGAACCGTGCCGGGCAGGTTGGCAGGGGTCTGCGGATTTTGCATCTTCAAGTTCCGGTGTCAGGGGGCCTGCCGCGCATCGGCCTACGCCTTGACGGGAAATCTCGCCGCCCCTTTCTTCTTGTGTACCGATGCCTACGAAAAGGGGCTCTTTCCTCCGTCGAGATTGATGGTGAAGGAAGACAGATGAGCCGGCCCAAGCCTCAGGATACCAGAATTCGCCTTTTATTCGGCGATGTCCGCTGGGAGATCCGCTTTGCGGAGGGCCTCGAACCGCTGGCGTCCCGGTTTCTGCCGCTCTTTTCCGGTTTTCTGACAGATTGCCGGAGGGTCGATGCAGTCCTCCATGTGGCCTGCGACTTCAGGACAAAGGTCAAGAGGCCTCCCGCCGTTCCGGCTTCGATGACACCCGACGACGGTAGGCTTTCGGCGATGAGCTCCGCCCTGGAACGCCACTTTGGTATCGACCTCTCGAATACCCCCGTAGTGGCATTCAAGAACGGATGCCTCGCCTACCGGGGCATGTCTGACGAAGGGCACTTCCTCTTCTACAATACGAGAATATTCAATAACTTTTCTGGGACGTTCTACAAACTGTTCTACCTCTTCGCCTGCCTCGTAATCGCAGAAAAGGGTGGCCTGGTGGTACACGGAACGGGCTTCGACTTGTACGGTGTAGGGGCACTGTTTGTGGGGGTCTCGGGGGCGGGA